>CAYUHP010000078.1:4558-8643 GCA_964444595.1 uncultured Sphaerochaeta sp.
TAAGCGGAGTCGGTGGAATCGAGGCTGCGTTCTGGCGGGGCTTCTTTGGCTTCCTTTCGATGCTCCTGCTCTTTGTGGGAACCGAGAAGAAAAAAAGCATGATCACCCTCAAATGAGGGGGGAAGCCCCTGCTCATCAGCGGATTTCTCTGGGGGATCAGCGGGATCTTTTTGACGCTGGGGATCCAAGGCCCGGGAGTTGGGCAAACCCTGGTGATGCTCTCCCTCTCACCGCTCTTTGGTTCGTTGTACGCCTTTCTCGTCTACAAGGAGAAACCCGGTCTTGCAACGATCTTAGCTGCCTTGGGCTCAATCCTTGGAATTACCTATAT
Source organism: uncultured Sphaerochaeta sp. (assembly GCA_964444595.1). GTDB lineage: Bacteria > Spirochaetota > Spirochaetia > Sphaerochaetales > Sphaerochaetaceae > Sphaerochaeta. The sequence continues at coordinate 4,890 of CAYUHP010000078.1, forward strand.
GTTCCACCGGGAGTTTGGTAATGTCGATCTAGGTGGCTTGTTCATCACGTTAGGAACACCACTTTTCATGGGAATTAACTTAGCGTACTTACGAAAGCACGATGGAGTGAATCGAATCGCCGTATCGATGGGCGGGGGATTCTTTGGTGCTCTTATCGCTCTGATTCTCGGAATGGGCAAGGTTGGCATTCCCCTCTCGGCGCTCCTGCCCCTCCTGGCAGTCGGGATCATCATCGTACCCGTTGCTCAGGTGCTCATCAGTGAGGGAGCTCGCTACCTCAGCGGAGCGGAGTCAGCCCTGATTACCTCTCTTGAGACGGTGTTTGGCATCTTGTACGTGTGGATCTTCTTAGGCGAGATCCCCCACCAAGATATCTTAGTTGGTGGGGCATTTGTCCTTGTGTGTATTACCTTGAACACCCTCCACCAAGCACGCAAAGAGGGAGCTCGTTGATAAGCTCCCCCTCATTGCGTGTGTGCTTGTGTTCTTTATGATTCTTTCTTAAAGCAGAGGAACCAGTCTAAGCAGTACATGTTCTCATCCTGACTTTCCATGCGCTCCTTAGCGGTACCGCATGAACCGGGAGTCGGGATGATGACGTCTTCACCGGGTCTCCAGTCAGCGGGGGTGGCTACGCCATCCTTATCTGCTTTCTGAAGGGCCTGGACCGCCCGCTTGATCTCGTCGAAGTTTCGACCGATCGCGGCGGGATAGAAGAGGATCGTTCGGACGATTCCCTTCGGGTCGATGATAAAGACCGCTCGAACCGCTTGCGTGTCGCTCTGGCTCTGAACCATCCCGTACTTCCGTGAGACATCCATCTTGATATCTTCGATTACGGGGAACTTCACTTCAAGATTCTTCATTCCCTTCCACTCAAGTTCCTGAACTTTTCTCAACCAGGCGATGTGGGCATAGAGCGAGTCGATCGAAAGACCGACGAGCTCAGTGTTCATCGCTTTAAACTCATCATGCATCGAGGCAAAGGTCATAAACTCGGTAGTACAAACAGGGGTGAAGTCGGCTGGGTGACTGAACAGGATGACCCACTTTCCTTTGTAATCTTCGGGAAAGTTGATATCACCTTGCGTGGTGACAGCGTGGAACGCTGGGGCGGGGTCGCCAATGAGTGGCAAACTGGGGATTTTGTTCATTTCTTCCATGGTAGTTACTCCTATTAATAATACTGATGTCTTAATGATAATACATATCATTAAGAAAGGCAATTAGCCTCTCCTCCCTATGACACGTGTCTAAAAACTAGCGAGGTATACTTCTATTGTATGGGTGATATTTATGAGTATAATTAAACGAGGAGGAAGCCATTAGAAAACAACCACGCTTCTTGCAAGCCTTCATCATTGGTATGATGGTAATTGTTCTTACATTGGTAGTATCGACATCCATAAACCATGCCGTTATGAACCATATGGATGATTACAACGCCAAGATTGAAGAAACGTATACGATAATTGCGAAGCTTCAGACACTAGGCTCTACGTTCAGCACGATCCGCCTCATGGAGCGCGGATACCTTCTTACGGGAACAGATGACTACCTTGAGCAGATTGATATCGTCGATCAACGGTTTACCGAACTATTTGGTGAGATCGAAGCATCCCTCAAGGACCATGAAGAGCTAAACTTCCAACTCCAACAACTGAAAATCTCCTACCGCAACTTGATGAGGCGAACAATTCATCCTGTACTTAACTACCGAGCGGTCTTAGAAGATAACCCCTCCCTCATCTTGCAAGACGAATTGATTCAAGACTTGATCAGCCGTTCCCGAATTGCTTCGAACGAGTTACAAGATCTGATTGCAACAATCCAAGATGCTCAGCGCCAGAGCCTTGATGAATCTGTTGAAGCTCTGGCGATATGGCAACACTATAATCACCTAAGCTCCCACATTATATCAGCTATTATCGTAGTATTTCTGTTGGTCGGTGGGCTGTTTGTTTTACTGGAGCTTCGGCGCTACCGCACCGAGCAGGAGAAAGCACATAATCTTCTACGCTTGGAGCGCGACCGCTTTGAAGCTACGATCAAGGGATCGAACTTAATTGCGTACAGTTGGGATGTCGTTAACGACATGATAACTGTCGATCCTAAGTTACCCACTCTTTTAGGCTATGACCCCAAACACCTTCAGACGATTCCGGGAAAGCAGTTTTCGATGCTTCTCCACCCCGATGATGTGAAGCAGACCTACGAGCACCTTAAAGCTCACCTATCGGGGAAGACCGATTTCTTCGCCTGCGATCTTCGGATGATGCATCAGGACGGTCATACCGTTGCGATCGCTGCCCGAGGGCAAATCATTATCCGCTCCCCTGAAGGAGAGCCGATCTTGATGGCTGGTACCTACGATGACATCAGCGATCGCATTGCAGTATCTCAAGCGCTTGAACGGAGTGAGCGCGAGCTTCAAACGATCTTCAACTCGATGAACCAAGCGTTTGCCCACCTCAAGCTGATCTATGACAAGAACGGCAAAGCCGTTGACTACATGATCGTCCGAGCAAACAAAGCGCACGAGCGAGTAACCGGAATTCCCAATGATGAGCTCATCGGAAAACCGATCTCCTCCTTCATCCCCCCCTTGGGTCATGACATCATGGAGTTTAACCTTAAAGCAGGCGAAACAGGAAAAAGTGCTCAGTTTGAAACACCAAACCCTGAACTTGGTCGCTTCTTCCGCATCTCATCCTATCAACCCGAGCCGGGGTATGTAGCGATGCTGATGGATGACATTACCAACCAACGGGATATGGAGCGCCAGGTGTTCTATGAGCGCACCCTCTTTGAAACAACCCTCTTAAGTGTTGCTGACGGAGTTATCTCCACCGACGAGGTGGGAGTCATCCAGTTTATGAACAAGGCAGCGGAAATCCTTACCGGGTGGAACGCCGAAGAGGCAATTGGTCGGCCTCTTTGCGAGGTGTTCCAATTAGTAATGAGTGACCGCCAAAAGGAAGCCCCCGACGTAGTAAAACTCGTCCTTACCAAACGCCTTCCGATTACGATGGGTGATGAGGTCACCCTCGTCGCTCGCGACGGGGTAGAACGTTACATCACCGACCAATCTTCTCCGATCATCGGTAAAGACGATGAGTTGTATGGGGTGGTCATCGTATTCCGCGATGCAAGCGAGGAGAAAGCGAGAGTTCAAGAGATGACAAACCTCTCGATCTCCGATCCGCTGACCACGGTATATAACCGACGTTACTATGATCGAATCCGGGATGAAATTGACAGTGATCTCTATCAGCCACTGACTCTGGTGATGGCGGACGTAAACGGACTGAAACTTACCAATGATGCCTTTGGGCACAAGGCAGGTGATGAGCTGTTGAAGAAGGTTGCTTCAGTGATGAAAGCGACGTGCCGCGAGCATGATATCATCGCCCGAGTAGGAGGCGATGAGTTTGTCCTCCTTCTTCCCCAAACCGATGCTCAGCACGCCCAAGTCATCATCGACCGGATGAACCAAGCTCTTGCCAAAGAGATGGTTGAAGGCATCAGCGTCAGCGTCTCCTTTGGGCACGCTCAACGCTCTGCTGAATCGAGTTTTGAAACAACCTTCAAGACCGCCGAAGATGATATGTACCAAAACAAGCTCAAAGAGAACTTAACATACAAACGCCAGGTGATCGCATCAATCCTCGATCAGCTCTATCAAAAAGAGGAGACGATCGAAGATCACAGTGACTTGGTCTCTACCTATGCGACAAGCCTGGCGATGGCAGC
>CAYUHP010000079.1:0-8487 GCA_964444595.1 uncultured Sphaerochaeta sp.
GAGAGATCCTTAAAACGCTATCTCCTGATCAAATGGGACCTCTTCATCTAAGCTGACGGGGTCCTCCTTCTTTCGGTCCCCTCGGAACTCCACGTGGTCGGCAACAACCACGAAGCGATCACGGTTGTTTCCTTCCTTATCGGTCCAACGCTCTTGTCTCAGTCGACCTACTACGCGAACCTCTCGGCCTTTGCTTAAGTACGTTGAGCAATTCTCAGCAAGCCTGCCCCAGACATTCACTGGAATAAAGAGCACTTCTTCAACACTCTCGCCCTTTTGATTGCGGTAGTACCGATTGGATGCGATCGAAAACTTGGTGAGCAGCGATTCACTGCCAACAAACCGAACCAACTCGGGATCACGAACGAGATTACCTTCAAGTAATACAGAATTAAGATTATTCATCATTTCCTCCACTGTCCCCTGCCCCAATGCTCAAGCATTGCTCGTGGGCCTTTTCTACTGGGAACTACCTCTTAAGGGGAAAGTGTTGGTATTTTGCTTTAAAAGCAGTTGAAATCAAAACCAAGAGGCTACACAATACTTCAGGAGTGTATAGCCATGGTTACGATTAAGCCCGTTGTTACAAAGAAGGAATGGAATGCATTTTTTGTATTTCCCAATACGCTGTATAAAGGCAACAAGTATTTTGTTCCCTATCTGGTTGCCGATGAGAAAGATACCTTCACCCCGGCAAAGAATCCCGCCCACGAGTACTGCGACACACAGCTCTTCCTTGCCTATCGAGATAACAAAGTAGTTGGACGAATCGCCGGACTCATCAACAACAAGCTCAATGCGATGAACAATGCAAAGCAGATGCGCTTTACCCGCTGGGATGTAATCGACGATCTTTCCGTCACCCAAGCTCTCTTTGATGCGGTCTTTGCCTGGGGTAAAGAGAAAGGGATGAACGAGATCATCGGGCCCATCGGCTTCAGCGACTTAGATAAACAAGGACTCTTGGTTGAAGGCTTCGACCAAGTCGGAATGTTCATCACGCTTTACAACCACCCCTACTATCACGACCACCTCACTAAGTTGGGCTTTGACAAAGATATCGACTGGGTTGAGTTCAAGGTCTATACCCCCAAGGAGATGGACCCACGCGTTGAACGAATCAGTGAGATCGCTCAAAAGCGGCATGGTTACCACTTGTTAAAGTTTAACAAAAAGAAAGATGTGATTCCTTACGCCAAAGAGATGTTTCACATGTACAACGACTCGTTTGCCCATCTCTACGGGTTCTGTCCCCTCACCGACGAGCAGATCAACGTGGCGATCGACCAATTCTTTATGATGGCCCAATTGGATTACCTCTACATCGTAGTGGACAAAGAGGACTCGGTCATCGGTTTTGGCCTGATGATCCCCTCGCTTTCCAAAGCGATGCAAAAATCTAACGGCCGCCTCTTTCCAACCGGACTACTGCGCATTCTCTGGTCCTTGAAGCACTATGAAGTCCTCGATATGTACCTCATTGCAGTCAAGCCAGAGTACTTTGGGCGCGGAGTAAACGCAGTTATCCTCAATGAGGGTATCAAAAAAGCGATCGAAAAAGGGGTCGTATTTGCCGAGACCGGACCGGAGTTAGAAGACAACGAACACGTGCAAACTCAGTGGAAAGGCTTCGAGACGGAACAGCACAAACGACGGCGATGTTATAAGCGAGTGCTCAGGTAGGATATTTTCTTTTTACATCCTTCCGTTTTTACCGTATACTGGGAAAAAAGGGAGGATAGTCCTGTGAAAATACAAAAACAGCAAGCGATGCGCTCGGTGCTTTATGCCCTCGCTCCAATCTGCCTTGCTGCAGTTTATTTATTTGGGTGGCGGTTTATCGCTGTGTTGGCTGCTGTGGTTGCTACTGCCCTCGCAAGTGAGTACTTGATGGCTCGGCAATACGGAATGAGAATCACCGATTCGGTCTTCGTATCCGCAACGATCTTTGCGCTCAGCCTGCCACCAACGATTCCACTTTGGATCGCGGTAGTTGGTATGGCGTTTGGTATCATCTTCGGTAAGATGGTCTTCGGAGGATTTGGAAAGAATATCTTCAACCCCGCCATCACCGCTCGAGCATTTGTATACATCAGCTTTGGTGTTCCGATGACCAGCAAGTTTGTCGCCAACTACGCCTCCTTCCCGGGCGGGTTCGGCTCTTGGTTGAGCGTTGATGTGATCAGTGCGGCAACGCCTCTTGTGGCCAAAGACACCGGTCTTTTGAACCTTTTCTTAGGGATCAACGGTGGATCATTCGGAGAAACCAGTGCTCTTCTCATCCTCCTCGGTGGGTTGTATATCATTTACAAAAAAAGTGCGAACTGGAAGATCGTCCTCTCCTCCTTGCTGGGGTTCTTGGCGATGCAATCAATCCTCTACTTTAGCGGTGTTCATGTTGTAACCGAACACGGCTCCGAGCTGGTAGCTTCCCCGGTTACCGCCTTGTTAACCGGATCCTTCCTCTTCGCTACGTTCTTCATGATCACCGACCCAGTCTCCGCCGGACAAAGCACGAACCCCGGTCGGTGGATCTATGGTGCAACATTTGGAATCCTCACCGTCTTAATTCGAAGCTTCTCGACGTGGATTGAAGGGGTAACGTTTGCCATCCTTCTTGTGAACATGTTCGCCCCGATGCTCGATACGATCATCAAAGAAGCTCGAGCGAAGAAGAAAGCCAAACTCGCTGGAGGTAAAGCATGAGTGAATTCTATAAAGAGCGGATCTATCCACTCCTCTTTATGTTCATCGTCACGTTGGTTTGTATCGTGCTCACAGCCGGAGCTCACATCCTCACCTTCGATCTTGCCAAAGCGAATGAACTTTCCTTTACCCGTCGGGCGATTCTCGATGCAGCGGGCCTTTCCTATGAGAACACCACGGTTGGAATCGAGGAGACATATCTTTCCTTAGTTTCCGAAGAAGCTGGGTACTATAGCGCCAACGTCGATGGTAAAACCCGCTACATCGTCCCCCTTGCCGGACCAGGGCTGTGGGGAACGATTGAGATCATGGCGGGCTTCGAAGCAGATCTGAGCACCTTCAGTGGTGTTGCGATCGTAAACCAAACCGAGACACCCGGTCTTGGCGGACGCATTGAAGAACCGTGGTTTACCGCTCAATTTGCTGGGAAACAGGGACCGTTCACCCTCGTTGAAGAGGGAACATCCGCTGCGGACCATGAAGTAGACGGGATCACCGGGGCAAGTAGAACCAGTGAGTATTTTAAGAACCTGACCGACCGAGCTGCTACGGAAGCTCGGCGTATCATAGAAGGAGTGTAAGGATGGCCAAGAGCAAACTCCGAAAAACATTCATGGAACCGCTGGGGAAAAACAACCCCGTCTTTGTCCAGATCTTAGGGATCTGTTCAACACTCGCAGTTACCAACAAATTACAGAACACGATGGTAATGGTCCTTGGAGTAATCTTTACGACCGCCTTAAGTGCGTGGACTGTTTCGTTACTCCGCAAGCACATTCCTTCGCGAATCAGGATGATGGTTGAAACGATGATCATCGCCGCCTACGTCATCTTGGTGGATATCATCCTCAAGGCGTACTATCCCGAGATGTGGAAACAGCTCGGACCGTATGTGGGATTGATCATCACCAACTGTATCGTCATGGGCCGAGTTGAGGCGTTTGCCCTCACCAACAAGCCACTACCCTCGCTTGTTGATGGGCTGGCAAGCGGCCTTGGGTACGCGTACGTGCTGCTCATCATCGCGGCGGTTCGCGAACTCTTAGGATCGGGAAGCCTTTGGGGCTTTCAAATCCTCGGTTCCTGGTGGACCAACTGGGCGATCATGATCATGCCCCCGGGCGGATTCTTTATGCTCGCGATCTTCATATGGGTGATTCGTGAAACGGTAATGAAGGAGATCGACCATGCCTAGTCAAGTAAGCGCTTTTGCAGTATTTTTTGCCTCAATCTTTACCAGTAACATCCTCCTTACGAACTACCTGGGGATGTGTTCCTTCCTTGCTGTCTCCAAGGAGATGAAGACATCCGTCGGGCTTGGTGCGGCAGTTACCTTCGTCTTGGCGGTAACCACCCCACTGAACTGGTTGGTGTACCAATACCTCCTTATCCCGTTCAACTTGGAGTATCTTCGCTTCATCGTCTTCATCATCGTCATCGCGGCGTTTGTCCAGTTGACGGAGATGACCTTGGAACGCTACAGCGAACCGCTGTATCAAGCACTGGGAATCTTCTTACCGCTCATTACGGTAAACTGTGCGATTTTGGGAGCAAGCTTGTTCATGGTGATTCGTGAGTATACCTTCATCACCAGCCTGCTCTTTGGAATCGGAAGTGGAATCGGATGGTTCTTGGCGATCGTAGCGATGAGCGGAATTCGAACGAAACTTCGAACCGCTAAAATTCCTCCCGCCTTAGAAGGGCCGGGTATCACGCTGATTATCGCAGGCTTCATGGCGATGGCGTTCATGGGCTTCAGCGGCATGATCGCAGTTTCCTAAAGGAGGGTTGCATGATTATTTCATTAGTGATCAGCGTTGCGATCATCAGCCTCATCAGCGTCTTCTTGGCGCTTTTGATGGTGATCGCCGATGCAACGATCGGAAACTACGGAATCGTTACGGTAAACATCAACGATGGAACGAAGGAGCTTGAGGTCAAGGGCGGCATGCCGTTGCTTTCAACCCTCACCGCCCAAGGGGTGTTCATCCCATCGGCGTGTGGTGGTCGCGGCTCCTGTGGTCTGTGTAAAGTTCAGGTAATCTCCGGTGTCGGTGATTACCTGCCAACCGAACTACCGTTTATTCCCCCCGAGGAACGAGAGCAGAACATTCGTCTCTCCTGCCAAATCAAAGTAAAGCAGGATATGTCGATTAAGATCCCCGAGGAGCTCTTCAACGTTCGAGAGTACCAAACCCACGTCGAAAAGATTCGGGACCTTACCCACGACATCAAGGAAGTCACCCTTCGCCTTGCCGAGGGTGATACGATCACCCCCAAGGCGGGTCAGTACGTTCAGTTCGTCGTCCCTGAATATGCGGACTTGGATGAGAGTGTCTACCGAGCATACTCGGTTGCCTCCCCTCCGGATGATAACACCCGAGTTGAGCTTGAGATTCGCTTAGTCCCGAACGGAATCTGTACGACCTACGTTCACACGATCCTCAAAGAAGGCGACCCAGTTACGATTAATGGACCGTATGGTGACTTCTACGTTCGTGATACTGACCGACCGATGATCTGCATCGCCGGAGGGTCGGGAATGGCCCCGATCAAGTCGATTATCCTCGATATGAAGAACAAGGGCAGTACCCGCAAGGTGACCTACTTCTTCGGAGCCCGAACCAAGCGCGACCTCTTCCTTCTTGATGAGATGTACGCCCTGGAGAAGGAACTGGAAAACTTTACCTTCGTTCCCGCCTTAAGTGAACCGACCGAAGAGGATAAGTGGGAGGGTGAAGTTGGCTTGATCACCGACGTCGTTCGTCGCCTCAGCGGCGATGCGGCCAACAGTGAAGCATACCTGTGCGGAAGCCCAGGGATGATTGATGCGTGTATCGCTGTGCTTTCCGATCTGCATATGCCGGAAGAGCACATCTACTATGACAAGTTCTAAGGAGGAAGATCATGAAACAAACACCTGAATATGATCGGATCCAAGCTCAGATGCAAAGAGGGGTCATTACCCTCGATGGATTCCTCGGTGACGATCCCCGCAAGCTTGTAGACATCATTGCTGCCGACACGATGACGGTTCATCACCTCAACACAACATGTGAGTTGATCGCTAAGAAGATGGAACACTTCCGTGACCTCGGCCTCGATGGCCTGGGTGAGTTCATAACCCTCGATGAGCACTTCGAAGTTAAGGTTGACTCAATTCGAGGACTTTTGCCCTCACCCTTCGGTGGGGCCGGGATGTACCACAAAGTGAACACGACGGTCGTGAACAAAACACTGAAGCGAGAAGTAACGTATACCGACTTACACATCCACCTCATCGGTGATCATTGCTTCTTCCAAGGCGAAGGCTCAACCTACCGCCTTGAACCAAAGGATTTGATTGAAATCCTAGAGGTTGAATCAGCTCCTGAAGAGGTGTAACAAACGAAAGAGTAGAGAGAATAAAAGAACCCCATGCCCCGGCCAACGAGTCGGGGCATGATTGTCCCCACCCTCCAATTCTGCTACAGTATTGCCCAAGGAGAGCAGTGATGGTAACGGTAATTTCTCTTGGTGGATCGATCATCGCCCCCGACGGGGTTGATGTTGCATTTCTTGCTGAGTTTAATCAGGCAATTCGGACGTACTTAGAAAAAGATGAAGAGCGAAAGCTTATCCTCGTTTGCGGTGGTGGGGCCCCTGCCCGAGTATACCAACAAGCGATGAAGACTCTTAACGACACCACTCCAAGCGAAGCCCTTGATTGGTTGGGTATTAAAGCCACTCACCTTAACGCCCAATTAGTAAAAACCCTCTTTGGTGACTTAGCCCCCAATGAGGTGGTAACCGACCCTACTGCCGAGTTTACCTTTGATGGACGGATCCTCATCGCCGCCGGCTGGAAGCCTGGCTTCTCCACCGATACGGATGCAGTCTATCTTGCCGAGCGCTTTGACTCTCAGTTGATCATCAACCTCTCCAACACCGCCCAAGTCTATACCGCTGATCCCAAGAAAGATCCCAACGCCAAACCATTGGTAACGATCTCCTGGGAGGAGTACCGAGCGATGATCGGCAGTGACTGGACCCCCGGTCGCTCCACCCCGTTTGACCCTGTTGCGTCAACGAAAGCCGATGAACTTGGAATGAGTGTTGTCTGCGCCGACGGACGAAACATCACCAATACCGTTGCTGTTCTTGAAGGAGATGAGTTCTTCGGAACTACGATCGCTTAAGCGTTAAAAAGTAGGGACACACCTCACTGAAGGATTCAGGAAACGGCTCATCCTTCGTAAAGTCCGGAACCCAAGAGATTGAATCCTCAATCTCTTGGACAAACCCATCTTCGATCTCAAGGGTTTCGAGCAGTTCAAGGAGCCGATTATACTCTTCTTCACTTACTGGGGGAAATTGATTCTTCCCGCTTGGGTCTTCAAACTGAACCATCAAACTCAAGAACATCGAATCTTTAAGGTGTTGAGCGTAATAACGCAGTACCTCTTCAGTAGCTGACAGTTCACCTGGAAAGAGGAGGTGTCGAACCAGGACACCTTTAAGTAGTCCTGATTCATCAAGAACCGTGTTAGTATGGTTGGAGAGAAGAAATTCAAACACTGATTCGATCGACCGACTGTAGCGAACACTTCCACAAAAAAAACGACTGACTCGCTCATCGAGTGTTTTAAGATCGATTAAGTACAGATCAATAAAGGGATCGATTAACCGTAGCCCCTCAAGTGACTCAAAGCCTGAGGAGTTCCAGACTACATCCAAAGTAAGTCCTTTATTCTTGGCCAAGGAAAGTGCATCGATGATTGAAGGAATGAAGTGAGTTCCGGTAACAAGGTTGAGGGTTTTGGTCCCCATCGCCTGGAGCGCTAACATGAGAGTAGCTAACTCTTCTGTACTGATTTCAAACCCATAGCTTTCTTTTGAAGAGATCTGGCAGTTTTGACAAAACGCACAGTGAAGAGGACATCCACTGAAGAAGATCATCCCTGAACCTACCTCCCCGCTGATCGGGGGCTCTTCACCGCGATGAAGACCGGCCCATGCGATTCGAACGTGCGAACTCTCGTTACACACGCCAACCTCGCCTTGAAAACGGTTCACCCTGCAGGTGTGGGGACAAAGATTGCAAGCCTCATAGGGATTCATGGGCCCATCATACATAAAAGAAGAAAATAATAATACTCACTTATAAACAGCTTTATTATTCTTAATTCGGAATAATATATCTTCTTTTATATGATCTTCTCGGTGTTTGCTTGACCAGAGTCAGAAAATTGCCCACTCTTAATCTATGGCTTGGCCTTTTACTGCACCACCGAAACCTCATGAAGAACATCGATTCATCCTAGCAATCGATGGCGGTGGAATGCGCGGTATCGTTCCGGCAACCATTTTGGCAAATATCTCCCATCAACTGGAGGCTCAAGGATCGAAGATTCCGCTGTATGCATACTTTGATCTCATCGCCGGAACTTCCACTGGAGGTCTCTTAGCCCTGGGCTTGAGCATTCCTGCTCCAAAATCCAATTTACCAGGCGATGGGAAAGAGGCGATCCCAGTCTATGAGGATATAATTGGTCGAAGGTTCTTTGGTGGCAAACCAAAACAACGCTTTTTAGGGACCATTCCCCCTTCAATTAATCTTACCGCACTTGAAGAACTATACTTTGAACGAGGATCTTCGATCTTCCCTAAGAGCCAATCAAGGCGACTGGGACAGATCTTTGTCGACAAGTATGATGAACAGCCTTTGGAAGCCTTTCTCTTTGAGATGTTCGGTGATACTCCCTTACGGGAAGCGAATGTACCAACCTTGATCGTCGCGTA
>CAYUHP010000080.1:0-770 GCA_964444595.1 uncultured Sphaerochaeta sp.
GTTGGTCACACAATTGGAGAAGAGTGGGACTGACACCCAACTCCTCACTGCCGATAACGCAGATCCCCTTTGGAGGAAACGTAAAATCGGTGATCTTCACCCCTCCACTCTCTAAGGCAAAGATCGGAAGATCATATTCAATAACCCGCTTTAACAACTCTTCTTCATCAAGGATCTCATAGTCTACGGTTTCCACCGTCGCTCTACTCACCTTTATACTGCGGTGGTGAAGGGGATCTGCTCCCCCTCTTACAAGGTAGACCTTCTTAATTCCAAAAGAATCGGCAAGGCGGAAGATTGAACCAAGGTTAAACGGCGAGCGGATCCGATCGATGATAAGGTAGCGTTCGAAGATCACGCGCTTGGAGGGATCAAGGCTCTGCTCTTCATCAAGAAAGTCCCAATCGGCGGTCTGGCCTCCGAGGAGCTCAAGTAAACGGTAGTGAAGATCCTCTAACGCAAAGAGAAGAGATCTATGAGTTAAAAGAGGGATCTGCGCAATGAGCTCCCCTACTCGCTCGTCATCGGATAGTTCAGCGATGATTACCAACAGCTCATTCACATACTCAGAATCAGGAGTATCTATTCGGCTGAGTTCTTTAAGAAGAAGGGTGGCTTTTCGTAAGCGGGTGGGTTCTTTAAGGCTCTTCAGTTTCTTGATCGTGATCATCACCCGCTCCGGCACCCTTTGGTGCGATAAGAACTGCAAACTCGCCCTTGATTGCCGAACGAGCTTTGAGTGTTGAAAGAACTTCCTCAAGGGATCCAAC
>CAYUHP010000080.1:780-2790 GCA_964444595.1 uncultured Sphaerochaeta sp.
CTCTTCAAACTTCTTCGTCATCTCCCGCCCTACCACAACTCGTCGATTCGGCTCTAAGGTCGAAAGCTCCTCAATCACCTTTACAACGCGAAATGGGGATTCGTAGAACACAAAGCTTTCATCGCGAGTGAGGAGTTCCTCAAGTCGCTTCTTTCGTCTTCCACTTTTTGGTGAAAGAAAGCCTTCGAAGTGAACACTTCGGCCGATATATCCTGCGACACTGACTAACGTAGTTAACGCGCTGGCACCGGGAATCGGGACGATGTCAAAGCCTGCTGAGCGAACAGTTTCAACGAGACGACTGCCGGGGTCGCTGATACCCGGCGTCCCCGCATCGGAGACAAAGGCGATATCATGTCCCTCTTCAAGGAGGTTGATGATCCCTTTGGCGGAGTTTGCCTCATTATGGGCATGGGTAGCGATGAGGCGCTTGGTAATCTTATAGTGATTAAGCAGGTTCTGGGTGTGACGGGTATCTTCGCAAGCGATGATATCGACGCTGCTTAACACCTCAACGGCACGATAGGTAATGTCGCCCAAATTCCCGATTGGGGTGGCCACCAAATAGAGGGTACTCATTGCTTCAGTCTACACGCCTGCTTGATCGCTTACAAGTTGGGATGAGAATGACTTGGTTGGCATTCCAAACCAACAGGCTTGGTAATTTTAACCAAAAACAAGAAAAACAACGATCAACCTAGGCGTTTCTTCTCATTTTTAGGAGTTGGCACGCCTTATGCATTGTAAGGGGTACCAAAGAAGAACAGGAGGCAGAAAATGCAGTTTTTTAAAAGAATCAGAGATATCGTCAGCTCAAACGTGAATAGCGCTTTAGATAAGTTTGAAGATCCTCAGAAGATGATCGCGTTGATGATCACCAACTTAGAGGAGCTTCAAACAAAGACCCGCTCCTCGATCGCCGCCCGGAAAGCAGAGCTTATCGCCTTACAACACCAAAGTAAGGAAGCCAAAGCGGCTGTTAGCCGTTGGGAAGAACGAGCAAAGCTTGCTGTGGCAAACGGGAAAGAGGATCTTGCCCGCGAAGCGTTGATCGAAAAGCGCTCCGCTAAAGAGCATGAAGGCCACCTTGGTGAACAAATCGCCAATTTGGAAGGGATCATCGCCGCTCAAACCACCCAGCTTGCCCAGATCGGTGATAAGCTGAAAGAGGTGAAGGACAAGCAACAGATTCTCATCCAACGCTCGACAAGCGCTCGTGAACGACGGCATGTGGCGGCAGTTTTGAAGGAAAGCGACTCCTCTTCGTTGGCAGCAAAGTTCAGCGAACTTGAGACAAAGATTGAACGGATGGAAGCAGAGGCGGATATGGCTGCCTACAGCGGGACAGCTTCAGTCCTTGAGCAGTTTGCTCAAATGGAAACCGATGAGGCGATCGAAGCTGAACTGGCTGAACTGAAGAAGAGTGCACCAAAGAAAACTCCGGCCAAAGCTGAGTAAGAGTTACGTGACGTACATCCCTAAAGACGAGCATCAAACGATGCTCGTTTTTTCATTCAATCGATCTTGATACTTTCGGTAGAGTCCCCGCAGTTGGTCGTAGGTCAGCCCCAAGAGCTTTGCCGCTTCCTTCTGGTTCCCTTCCGCTTTCTTCAGTGCCTCACTGAGGTAACGAATCTCAAACTCAATTCGATCCTCTTCAAAGCTCCCTAACGTAATTGCCTGCTTTTTTACATCACGCTTTTCTTCAAAGGGGTTGGCAAAGGGATCGAACTGAAGCTCCTGGATGTGATTATCGTCACTTTGATACACCGCCCGCTCAATGACATTTTTCAGCTCACGGACGTTGCCCGGCCACGGGTAGGTAAGCAAGCTATCGATTACCTCTTCACTGAAGGTTACGATCGCTTCTCGATTGCACTCGAGGGCCATCTTGGAAGCAAAGAAGTACGCCAGGGTGAGGATATCCTCGCCCCGCTCTCGTAGGGGTGGCAAAAACAGTACTTCAAAAGAGAGGCGGTCCAAGAGATCTTGCTTGAACTTCCCCTCCTC
>CAYUHP010000080.1:2890-7889 GCA_964444595.1 uncultured Sphaerochaeta sp.
AAGGAGAATGATCATGGGAGTATTTTCAAGATTTTTAGATATCGTGAACGCCAATATCAACGCTCTGCTTGATAAAGCGGAAGACCCAGAGAAGATGATTCGCTTGATGATGCAGGAGATGGAAGACACCCTCATCGAGTTGAAATCTTCTGCTGCGGCAAAGATGGCAACCCTTGCCAAGAGCAAGCGCGAGTATGGCGAGTTTGAAGAGGAGATTAAGCGATGGCAAACGCGAGCGGAGCTTGCGATCACCAAAGGCCGAGAGGATCTTGCCCGGGAAGCACTTTTGGCCAAACGCCAAGCTTCCGAGCGGCTTCAGCCCTTGCTGGATCAAATTGCCAAGAGTGAAGAGCTGATCACCGTTGCCAAAAGTGAGATCGACCAGATCGAGCAGAAACTTGCTTCAGTTAAGCAGAAGTACCAGACGATGATCGATCGAGCAAAGCGAGTGAAGGAAGAGGAAACCGTTAACGCCACGATGAAGAAGAGTTCCGATGATCGCTTCAGTGAGATGCAAGATCAGATCGATCGGATGCAGGCGAGTAACGAGCTGAACCGTAAGACATCTTCTCTTGATGAGCAGTTCAGAAAGCTTGAAGAGATGGAAGACCTGGAAGCTGAGCTTGCCGAGCTCCGCAAGTTAGCGGGAGGCAAGTGATGGCTGCAGTACCGATTTTGACAGTGATCTTCATCTTTATCATTGTCATCACCGTCCTTGATCACCACCACAGTGAGCGGAAGCGAAAGCTTGAAGCTGCGTTACGAATGCGGGAGATGGAGTTAGGTTACCCACCGGGGACCTACTCCTCGCCAAAGTGGTCAAAGAAGTTTTCCAGCAAGAACGCTGAAGAAGCGATCAAAGAAGCGTATGAGCAGTTTGCCTCCAAAGGCAGCACTCGAGTTGAGATGGAACAAGGGATCGTCGACCTTGAAGATCGCCTTAAGAACTTAGAAGAGATACTACGGAGTCGAAGAGACTCTTATCATAAGGAAGAGAAGGAATGAGAACGATGGCTAGAAAAAAACTATACCGCTCCCCACGAGGGAAAATCTTTGGAGTGTGCACCGGCCTTGCCGAATGGCGGGATTTGAACGTAGACATCGTCCGTCTAATCGTGGGAATCTCCGTTCTCAGTACCGGGTTCTTCCCCGGAGCATTGATCTACCTCGGAGCAGCGCTGCTGATCCCGATGGCCCCCGAAGGGCAGACGTTTGAGTATCGGGAAGAGAAGGTCTCCGACAGTGAGCTCAAGCGCAAGTACGAGAAATTAAAGAAGAAAGTTGAAGAGATGGAAAGCGAAATTCTCAATAAAGAACGCGATTGGGACGATCGGTTCTTCACAGGGAAGTAAGATGCTCAAAGATACCAGGGCCAACAAACTCTTTCTCCTTGCACTTGTCATTCTCCTCGCCTTAGGCTTTGCCTGGGTGCGAGGGGAGATCTTCCTGGGAAAGACCTATCGGAGCCATGAAGTGATTCCCTTCAACCAAGGAGATTCGCTCGCCGTTTCCACCACAACCAACCCGATCATTCTTGAGGTCGATCCCCAGGCCACTGGTGTTTCGCTTGAAATCGGCACGTTCGAGCAAAAACAGGTCGTAACGGCAAAGAATGGCTCAAATCTTTCGATCAAGGTTTCACCCAAGAGGCGAATCTGGCCGTTTACCTTTTTTGGATCTCCCGCTTCGACGTTAATCGTCACCGTCCCGCCCGATCGGATCAAGGACCTCTCCCTTTCTTCGATCAGCGGAAAAGTCACGGTTCTTCATTCATTGAGGCTCAATAGTGCATCAATTGCCTCTACTTCCTCAAAGGTTTCAGTGTTGGATATCTTTGCAAATAAAAAGATCTCCCTCTCTTCGGTTTCCGGGTCGGTGGATGCGAAAAGCCTTATCAGCTCCGATTCTCTGGAAGTAAAATCGACCAGCGGAAGCGTTGAAGCTCAGTCCCTCCAAGCGCCCAAGATTACCGCCAAGTCGGTAAGCGGGAGCGTAAATGTGGGCTTGGATCTCAAGAGTGCCTCCGACGTGTCGCTCTCTTCGACCAGCGGTAAGATTGATGCTGATCTCCACGATAGTGACAACTACACGATCACCGCGAGCTCCACCAACGGCTCGATTACAATTGGAAAAGAACGGCAATCGACCTTCACCAAGGGCAATGGCTCTTCGAAGATCACGCTTCGAACGGTGAGCGGGTCAATTTCCGTGGATGTATAGGAATCCTATCAATTGCCATAGTTTCCCCCTTCGTGTAGTATTTGTTTACTTGTTAGGGGGCTCACATGGCTGAACACTTTTCACAACGAACCGCAACGTGCGGAAGTTTAACCAAAGCAGATGACACCAACGTTGTCATTCTCAACGGCTGGGTACACCGTCATCGCGACCACGGGATGATTCACTTCATCAACCTTCGCGACCGCTACGGCATCACGCAAGTCGTTGTGGATGATGATTCATCCAAAGAGTTGCAAGAGGTTGCCCTCTCGCTCAACTTAGAGGACTGTATCGCCGTTACCGGCGTGGTACGAGCTCGCCCCGATTCCATGGTGAACCCTGAGATGGCAACCGGTGAGATCGAGGTCAAAGCAGAGAAGATCGAGATCCTCTCAACCTGTGCTCCCCTTCCCTTCCAGATCGATGACGGAAACGTTCCCCGCGAAGAGCTTAGGCTGAAGTATCGCTACTTAGACCTTCGAACCGAAGGGATGAAGAAGCGACTAAAACTGCGCCACGACACGATCTGGGCGATGCGCCGCTATCTTTCAGCACTCGACTTCTATGAGATTGAAACCCCGACGATGATCAAGTCCACTCCCGAAGGAGCTCGGGACTTCCTCGTTCCTTCACGCAACCATGCAGGTAAGTTCTATGCCCTGCCTCAGAGTCCGCAGCTCTTCAAGCAGATCTTGATGGTCGGCGGAATGGACAAGTACTTCCAAATCGCCCGCTGTTACCGGGATGAAGATGCTCGAGGTGATCGGCAGCTTGAGTTTACCCAACTGGACTTGGAGATGAGCTTTGTTAATCGTGATGATGTTCTTTCCTTGATGGAGGGTCTCTTTGGCTACGTCTTCAAAGAGGTTATGGATTACGATCTACCCGCTACCTTCCGCCGGCTCTCCTATGATGAGGCGATGAACACCTACGGCTGTGATAAGCCGGACCTTCGCTTCGAAGTTGAGCTCAAGGATATGAACGACCTGGCTAAACAATCGACGTTCGCTACCTTCAAGGAGATCGTCGAGCAAGGCGGGTACGTCAAAGCCCTCTGTGCCCCCCACTCTGAGATCGTCGATTTCTCACGCAAGTACATTACTGAGCTCGAGAGTGCGGCAAAGATCTACGGTGCCCACGGATTGGCTTGGATGAAGGTTGGTGAAAACAACACCATCTCCGGTGGAGTTTCCAAGTTCTTCGAAGGTCTCGAAGAGGAGATCATCGACCGCTTTGAGGCAAAGGAAGGGGATATGATTCTCTTTGTTGCCCACAAGGAGTGGAGAAAGACGTGTGCAAGCTTAAGTGCGGTCCGCTCGAAGCTCGGAAAAGATCTTAAGCTCATTCGCCCCACCTTTGAGTTCTGCTGGATCGTCGACTTCCCCCTCTTTGAGTACAATGAAGATCGTGGTCACTGGGAAGCCGCCCACCACATGTTCAGCATGCCCCAGGCTCAATACCTCGATACGA
Source organism: uncultured Sphaerochaeta sp. (assembly GCA_964444595.1). GTDB lineage: Bacteria > Spirochaetota > Spirochaetia > Sphaerochaetales > Sphaerochaetaceae > Sphaerochaeta. Next base: position 6,581 of record CAYUHP010000080.1, read on the forward strand.
TGGAAGAGGACCCGGGCAGCGTAAAGGGTGATCTCTATGACTTAGTCCTTAACGGCTATGAGGTAGCTTCCGGTTCGATTCGTATCCACGATGTTGAGCTTCAGAAGCGAATCTTCCGCATCTGTAACTTTGACGATGAGACCGCTTTGGAGCGCTTTGGATTCTTACTCACCGCCTTTGGCTTCAGTCCGCCGCCGCATGGCGGGATCGCCCCGGGCGTCGACCGAATCGTGATGATCATGGCCGGTGAGAGCTCGATTCACGAAGTGATCGCGTTCCCGAAGAATACTGCCGGGATCAGTCCGATGGATGACTCGCCCTCCTTTGTGGATGAGAAGCAGCTCGAAGAGCTTCACCTAAAGGTCGTCTACCCTAAAAAGAAGGAGTAAAGCAAAAACCCCCCAACCTAGGGGGGTTTTCCTATTGTCATATGGATACAACAAAACTCGCAACCAATGTTGCCAGGATTAACTTAGTTAACAATTTTATCTTAGCAATCAGCAAAACCACGATTGGATATTTCGCTCACTCTTCTGCACTCTTGAACGATGGTATCAACAACATGGGTGACACCCTGTCTTCGATCATCGCGATGATCGGGATCTCCGCCGCCTCACGGAAGGCGGATGAGGATCATCCCTATGGGCATGAGCGTCTTGAATGCGTGGCAGCAATCCTTCTTTCGGGAATCATCATGTTTGTTGCCATCGCTCTCTTTGGCAGTGGACTCTCAGCAATCATCAAAAAGAGCTACCTCACCACCCCGGTTCCCACATTCTTGGCGGTGATCGCCTCAATCGCCTCGATCATTATTAAAGCGGTGATGTATCTTTACACCCGTTGGGCAGGAAAGAAAGCCCACTCTCCTGCTCTGATGGCTTCAGCAGGCGATTCACTCAGTGATGTCCTGGCCACAACCGGAGGCCTTATCGGCATCATCTTTGCTCGAATGGGTTATCCGATCGGAGATGCAATTGCAGCAGTCATCATCGCCCTCTTTATCTTCCGAGTGGGAGTAGAGATCTTCAAAGACGGCATGAACCAGATGGTCGATCGAGCATGTGAAGAGTCTTTCGTAACAGAAATCAAAAATCTCATTGAACAGCAAAAAGGCGTCCTAAGGGTTGATTTCTTAAGAACTAGGCAGTTCGGTTCCCGCTGCTACGTCGATGTTGAGATAGCAGCTGAGCCCACTCAGTCCCTTACCGATGCTCATACAATTGCCGAACGGGTCCACGACACAATCGAAGCCACCTTCCCTATGGTCAAGCACTGTATGGTCCACGTGAATCCGTATAAGCAGAGATAA
>CAYUHP010000081.1:0-7846 GCA_964444595.1 uncultured Sphaerochaeta sp.
AAAACTACCTTTGAAGCCGGCCAACAGACCGATGTTCAGATTGGAATCGTAAACGTTGTGTTTCAAAAGACCGAAAACGACTTGTTTGCGTATGGAAACTATAGCGGTGCGTTTTCAATTGAATATGAACAAGACAGCTAATTAATAAAATATTTGTTTTACACCTCAGTGAATCCATGCAATAATAGGTATGTCGTTGCTTTGACCAGATTGATTGTTCCAGCAACTGGTCGCACACCTCAGACTTGGAGGAGTATTGAGGTTCTCGTAGGAGGTTACCGCTATCCGCTTAGGATAGCGGTTTTTGCTCTAGGAGTGATCGTTGAAAGATTCCCCAGTCCAGCGCTACGGCAACTGAGGCTAAAGGAGCACTTTGCTCCTTCAATGCACTGAGGTGAATTGGAGTAGACCCCTGGAAAGACTCTTGAATAATTGGCAGATATTCCTTTGTTTGAGGACCGGCGATGATGATTGCATCCACAGCTGTTGCGCGATCGGCTGCGATCAGCGCTCTTCCGATTGCTTTCGCTGCGTTGGGATAGTCTGCCTTATCAATTGCCGAAAGCGCAGTGACGGTTTCCAGGCAGCCAATCGACCCACAATGACAGAGTCCCGTTTGAACAACCGGGGTGTGGGCAAAGTGTGAGAGATGGTCGCCCTTGTTGATGAACAAAGCACTTTCAGTGTGCTCGCCCCAGTTGACGTAGAGATACGAACTAGGGGTCTCTTCATGAAACCACCGCTCGGCAAAACTCATTGAACGGGTAGTGTGGGCAAAGATCGTTGGTATCGTGGTGTTCTTTTGGATCGCTTCAGCAAGCGGGACGTGTTCCCAATTCCAGTATGTATGAGTAATGAGAGTCTTTTGATCCTCACTGAATACTCCGCTTGTTGTAAGGACGATCGCCCTAAATGGGACCTTGCTTTCGTGGGTGAGTTTGAGGATTCGTTTAATAATCTCTTCACCACTCTTTTTTGGATCGGGGTCTTGGGGAGTAGGGAACTTTTCCATTCGCAGAATTGAGCCGGAGATATTTGCTACGGTGTAGGTCGTTGTTTTGACATCCAAGTCAACACCGAGGACAAGAGCTCCGTTTGCTCGAAGTTTCAGGTTTGTTCTCTTTCGTCCGGCAGTTGATGCAGCTTTTCCGCTCTCTTCAATAAGGCCCTCTTCAAGAAGGAGGGCGACGATTTCGCTGGTTGAAGGTTTGCTCAAGCTGAGGGTCCGAGCGATATCCGCTCGACTTGTCACTCCCTCCTTGGCGATAAGGTTGAGTACTCGGAGACGATTAACCGTTCGGGCAACAGAGGGATGGGAAAAGTCCATGCTGTAGCATACCCCACCAAAGACTCTTTTGTTAAGGTTTATTGCCGTTTGCGGCAAAACTCAGTATCTTTCGGTATATTCCTTTGGAGGTACGATTTTACAATGGCAAAGAAAAAGTTCAAGACAGAAGTAACTGAGCTGATGCAGCTCATCATTCACTCCCTGTATTCGCACAAAGAGATTTTCCTGCGAGAATTGATCAGTAATGCATCCGATGCCCTCGACAAACTGAAATACTTAACGCTCACTGATGAGCAACTGAAAAGTTTAGAGTTCGATCCTCGGATCGATATCACCTTTACCGAAGAGTCGCCTCGGATCCTTACGATTCGGGACAACGGACTTGGGATGGATGAAGAGGACCTTTCCAATAACTTGGGAACGATCGCATCCAGCGGAACGAAGAAATTCCTTTCTTCCTTAACCGATGAACAAAAGAAAGACTCCAACTTAATCGGTCAGTTCGGTGTTGGCTTTTACAGCGCCTTTATGGTCGCCAAACGAATCGATGTTCGATCAAAGAAAGCGGGGAGTGACCAAGCATACCTGTGGTCTTCAACCGGAAAGGGAACGTTCGATATCTCCGAATGTGAGATGGACGGCTTTGGAACCGAAATCACTCTCCACCTCAATGAAGATGGCGAAGAGTATGCAAACCGCTGGCAGATCGAACAGCTGGTAAAGAAGTATAGCGACCATATCGCCTATCCGATCTTCCTTACCTATGAAGCAACCTCCTACGATGACAAGGAAAAGGATGAGGAAGGGAACGCCAAGAAGATCAGTGAGATCAAGGTGGAGCAGATCAACAGCTCTTCCGCCCTCTGGCGCCGACCGAAGAGCGAGCTGACGGACAAGGACTACAATGAGTTCTACAAGCAGACCTCCTACGACAGTGAAGACTCACTCTTTTATGTCCACACCAAAGCGGAGGGAACCAGTGAGTATACCACGCTCTTCTTTGTTCCAAAGAAAGCGCCCTTTGATATGTACTACGCTGACTATCGCCCGGGTGTGAAGCTCTATGTAAAACGAGTGTACATCACCGATGATGATAAAGAATTGCTTCCCCCATACCTTCGCTTTGTTCGGGGCGTCATCGATAGTGAAGACCTCCCCTTAAACGTCTCGAGGGAGATTCTCCAACAGAACCGAGTGATGGCTTCGATTCGCTCCTCCAGTGTCAAAAAACTGTTGAGTGAGATTCAAAAGTTGAGCGAACAGAATCCTACCCTGTTCGATGAGTTCATCGAGCAGTACAACCGCCCCTTAAAGGAGGGGTTGTACTCCGACTACTCCAACCGTGATGCTCTTCTTGAGCTCGTTCGCTTCAAATCCTCAACGGAAGAGGGGTGGGTGAGCCTTGCTTCCTACAAGGAGCGGATGAAGAGTGAGCAGAAGTCGATCTACTACATCACCGGCGGAAAGGAAGAGGTCCTTAAGGCAAGCCCCCTCCTTGGTGCCTACACCAAACGCGGGTATGAAGTGCTCATCATGAGCGACGACATCGATGATATCGTTGTCAGCCAGTTGGGCTTCTACAAAGAACTTCCCTTGAAGGCGATCAACAAGAGCGGAGCTGTTGATGATCTGAAGGAAGAGGAAGGTGAAGTCAAAGAGACCAAGGAATCCAAGGCTCTGATCAAGAAGATTAAAAAGGCTCTTGATAAGAAGGTGAAGGACGTTGTTGTCTCCACTCGCCTTGTTGACGCTCCGGCAGTTGTCGTAGTTGATGAAAATGACCCAACGGTTCAGATGCAGCAGCTGATGAAGATGATGGGCCAAGACCAAGGCGAAGAGGTTCTTCCGATTCTAGAAATCAACGTTGATGATCCAATCATCAAGAAGATCGAAGAAAGTGATGACAAAGAGTATATCGCTGATCTCTCCTCAGTCCTCTTAGATCAAGCGCTTCTCTCTGAAGGCGTGATGCCAAAGGACCCGGTTGCGTTTGCCCGCAAACTGCAGAGCTTGTTAGCTCGTTAATACCTATACTTCCAGGGCCTTCGGGCCCTGGAGTTCTTTAGAGGGTTTTAAGAAACTCCAGCATTGCTAGGGCGGTCGGTGGGCATCCCACCACGCTCTTTCCTAGGCTTCGGGTGCAGATGCCCACACCAACCTTACTTGGATCTGTTACGGTTTTAAACTCTTGGCCGACACAGATCAGTTGATCAATCGTATCCAGTTGATAGGCCTCATCCAACCGCTTTAAGGCGTGGACTAAGTTTCCGTGACACGCTGAGCAAGCACTTCGGCTATCAATGTATCGGTTAAGGTAGGTTGCCCGTCCGGTGGGAAGAGGCGGGGGAGTAATCTCGTCAGGTTCATTGAGAAAGGTAATCTGAGCTTCTTCAAGGTTTGTTGTTCCCACCCCAAAGGATTCAGCTAACTGCAGGTAGTCGATATCTTCACGTCCAAAGCCCATGAGTGAGGCTCCGTAGGTGTCACAGAGAACCGAATCTCGGCAAGCAAAGATTCGATCGGTTTGAACGGGATTACCGCCCTCTTCAAAGTCTAAGTCTCCATTTAAACTATCAACGATGACGAGGTCTGCGCTGCGAACAGCGTTTAGTGCAGCGATTGGTTTGTGCAATCCCAAGGTATGAAACTGGCGCTTCGATCGATCACTGATGCATCCCTTCATGTTCTTAAGAGCACACGTCATTGATGTTTGGCAGTGGCCTTTGAGGACAGGAAGGTTGATGAGGAAGTCGACCTCCATAATCGTCTTGCTCATCTCGATTGGGATTCCGTGAACGTTCTTGGTGATGTAGGTGTCATCTTTTACATCGACAAGCTGAACATCATAGTTCTTACTGATCGTATCGTAGCCGTTGACCTTAAACGCTCGCTTGGTTGAGTCCCCAACCCAGGCACTTTCAACGATGGAGATCTTGTGGAATCCACGCTCTTTAAGGTACTCAATGATTGCAATGACGATCTCAGGATGTGTTGTAGCTCCGCCCTCAGCAGTAGCGGCGATCACTAAGTTTGGCTTAAGAGCAATCGTACTTGAGCGGGAGGGTATGAGCTGTTCAAGCTCTATTGCTTTTAAGAGCGATTGAGTCATCTCAAACCCATCGCTCCCGTAGATGTGAAAGATATCATGCATGTTCATTGGTAAAGTGTAGATTGGGTTAGCGAGTAAGGTCAATCTTTGACGAAAAGGGAACCTATCTTGTAGAATAGAGGTGAGAGGAATTTTATGGACCAGAAAACACGAGCATATGAACTACTAAATGATTGGAAAGGTTCAGCCTATATACATGGCCTTGATGTACTTGAGCAAGTCGGAGAGGCAGTAGCAGCCTTGGGTAAAAAAGCCCTTGTAATTGCAAACACCATTCGAAAGAGTGAGACCGTTGAGAAGGTGGTTGCCTCTCTTGCTGCAGCGGACATAGCCTTTGGTGAGATTGTGCCTACCGCAAAACCCAACTCCCCAAAGGAGGATGTGCTCCGCCTGAGCAAGGCGATCTTAGCTGAAAAGCCTGAGGTCATCGTCACAATTGGCGGTGGCTCGGCGATTGATGCTACCAAAGCCGCCAACGCGGTGGCGACGTTAGGTGGGAGTGTCGACGACTACTTTGGAACCGGCTTGGTAGCCAAAGGTCTTGAAGAGCAAAAGCTTCAATTGATTCCGACCGTTGCAGTGATGACTGCTGCATCAAGTGCAGCGCATCTTACTAAGTATGCGAACGTCACTGATTTAGCAGCGGGCCAAAAGAAGCTGATCGTCGATACTGCCTTAGTTCCGACACTCAGTGTCTTTGATTACTCCTCAACGCTTACGATGCCCGAGAATTTGACGATCGATGGTGCACTTGATTCAATCGCCCATACCCTTGAGGTATACTTGGGCTCCAACGAAGAGACGATTGCCAAGACCGGTGAAATTGCCAGTTGTGCGATTAGTCTTGTTGTGAAGTATGCACCAGTGTTGGTGAACGACCCCACAAATGAAGAAGCTCGGGAAGCCCTCGGGTTGGCGAGCGACCTCGGTGGATATGCGATTATGGTCGGCGGGACAAGCGGAGCACACTTAACGAGTTTCTCCCTTGTTGATATCGTCGCCCACGGGACTGCGTGTGGAATTATGAATCCTTACTACGTCGTTCTCTTTGGGCGAGCGATTGAACAACAGCTGAAGGTTCTCGCTCCAATCTTTGGTGCCAAGGACGCTTCCTCTGTGTCTGTTGCCGAAGCGATGATCGAGTTTGCCAAGTCAATTAAAGCACCAACAAAGCTCAACGAAATTGAAGGGTTTACCGAAGGACATATTATTCGAGCTCTTACTGCAGCTAAGGATCCTCAACTGAAGATGAAACTGCAGAATATGCCTATTCCAATGTCCACTGAGGATGTTGATGATTACATGGCTCCACTGCTTGAGGCCGCATCAGATGGTGATTTGAGTAAGATCAAAGCGATGTAACACATACAGGAGGCTGAAATCAGCCTCCTGTACCTTCAATCATTATTTTTTAAATAAGCTTGGCTCGGCGTTTGAGGAGGAGATAGATCTCCTCTTCATCTTCCATCTCACTGAGGAGGTGTTCGGTTTGGCACGCGAGCTTTTCAATCTTCTTCTCCCAGGTGACCGCAACTCCCTTTGCTTGGTAGTACTCGACCGCCAAGTCACTGACTAAATCGATGTGGGCACGTTTAATGCCACAGCGTACCTGCAGCAGTGCAGCAGCTTTTCCTGCCGCACTGTCATGGACAGAGAGCAAATCCCGAGGGCCATCATACGAAAGAAGAAACTCTTCAAGGGCGAAGAGGGGGTGAAGCCAGTGTCCCTCGTGGGTAAAGATGAGATCATCCCCATTGTACACGCTCAAAGAAACTCCTTCTTTAAGGGGTTGTTGATATCGAGACACGCTATCCTCCAAAGAAGCAAAACCAGCAGGAGCACTCGGATCAATTCTCATTCTTCCGACCCCTTCCTACCAACTCCTACTAAATAGACTTCAAAGGAGTCATCGCGGCATGCTTTGGGCTTTACTACTTTAGCTCGCGTGAAGAGCGTTCGCAGAAGCTTCATCAGCTCCTGCTCTCCACCACCTTGAAAGAGCTTTACCACTAGGTTTCCACCAACTTTGAGGTGCTCACTTCCGAGGAGGATTACCTGCTCGGCGAGGTACTCACTGCGTGATGTATCAACTCCTCGGTTTCCAGTGGTCATTGGAGCGGCATCACTGATGATCGCATCGTATGGACCATGTTCAATTAGTTTTGGCTTGATCTCCTTTGAGAACGCATCTCCGACAAAGGAGATTACCGTATGGGGAACCGGGTTGATATTTAACGGATTGAGATCAACTGCAACGATCTTACCTACACCCTTGAGTAGGACGTTGTTGGTAAAGAGGGTCCATGAGCCTGGAGCGGCTCCGACATCGAGGACCGTATCGCCTCTTTTTATAATCTTAAACTGCTTTTGGATCTCCTCTAACTTATACACACTTCGGGCAGGGTAGCCCTCTTTTCGGGCCCGAAGGGTGTAGGAATCTGCAGTGTTGCGTCTTGATTTTGCCATGTATCCACTATAACAGAACGACGTAGGCTCATAAAGATGGTGCCAGTGAGGAGTTGGGGTGGAAAAGTCTCACTGGCACCATAGGAATCACACATTAAGGAGGTTCTAAAAAAACTGTGCTCACCATATATCATGCAACAACTATGCCAAAGCCATAGTTCTTTGCTTGGTGTTCTTCTTTCTCTCCTGTTGGTACAAAGGGAAGTAATCTTAGGTGTGCAAAAGAGTAACAGTTGCTTTTTTGTGCACAGTAAAAAGGCTACCCGATTGGGTAGCCTGGACAGACAAAGTTTGTATTTTCTTAGTTAGCGGTATAGGCAAAGGTTACCGTTCCCGTGTAAGAGCCTTCCACTGCAGCGTTGAACGTGGTTGAGTCAACACTCAAGGTAATTTGAGTAGAGTCAGCGGTCAGAGCGGTTAAGGAAGTTTTGTCAACAACCGTAACAGCGGGAACCGCGGTTGCACCGTTGGTGGTAATCGACTTACCGCCAGCGGTTACGGTGTAGTTGATGTAGCTCGTCGACTGACCTGTTACAGCACTGGTCATCGCCGTTGCGCTCATCGTGACTGTGTAGCCTTTGCGGTTGTTGCTGATCGTGGAGAGCCAGCCTGAAAATCCCGTCTGATTTCCTGCAGCAGTTACATTATAAGGAGTAGTAACACCGGTTGCACTGCTTAATGCAGCGGCGGTAGTGCCGGAGAACTCAGCGGCAGTAATCTTCATCGCGTTGATTCCCGCAACGGTTGTGGTAATGTCAAAAGAAGCGTTATCAACAGCAAAGATGCCGACGGTTACGAGGGTGAGAATGATCAGCAGGGTGGTAAGCTTTTTCATTTTGTTCTCCTTAAGGAGCCAGGCTCCTGTGCAAGTATTCGGTAAGCCCTTTTCCTGAGGCTTGACTGTATCCTACTAAAACTTAGAACTTATGTCAATATGTTTTGTAAAAATAATAATCAAAACAAAGAAGTAATTATAAATAAGT
>CAYUHP010000082.1:0-7738 GCA_964444595.1 uncultured Sphaerochaeta sp.
AAAGATCTAGCAAAGATTGCATGGCTTATTGCCAGTTAACCTTGCAATTCGGGATATTATTAAGGTCCGTACATATTGTATGTTTCTATTGATAATTCCCAAAAGTGGCTTTATGGTATTACTAGAAACAGTAGATTTTAATGAGGTTATTTAAATATGAGTTCGATAAGCACGCCAAGTGTGTTAGAGAAGAAGAAAGAGATCCCTTTGTATAAACAGCTGAAAGCAGCCCTTATGCTGTGGATTCAAGAAAGTGAAAATGGTGCTTTGTTGCCAACTGAGAACGAACTAGGTACACAGTTTGGAGTAAGCAGACAAACAGTTCGTCAGGCAGTTTTGGAGTTGGTCGATGAAGGTTTTGTCATACGGAGAGCAGGGCAGGGAACCTTTGTTAAAAAAAATAAAGTAAGCCGTGATACAAGATGGGCTCTTGAAGATTTTAATAGGGAAATGAAGTTCCATGGACTCCAGCCTGAAACAATTGTGCTTTCTTTAAATATTGAAAAATGTCCCTCATTTGCTTGTAAGCAACTCAAAATTTCAGAAAATAAGCCAGTAATAGTTATACGACGACAACGATTTGTTGACGGTTGGCCATTGGTAATACAGCAGTCTTATTTGCCTGCTGAACTGTTTCCAGATTTTGATTCAAAAAAAGCAGATCTTGTTTATCGATCTCTTCATGCAATTATTGAAGAAGACTTTGGATATGAATTGCAAACGGCAGAGCGAACAGTTGAGGCTATTCCAGCTCCGACTCATGAAGCGGATTTACTTAAAATTGCTCCTGGTAGTCCTGTTCTTTACAGTACAAGCTCATGGAAGACTGTTCAGGATATTTGTGTTGAGTTTGTTCTTGAATGGTACAGAGGAGATCGAAGTCAATTTAATATTCAGTTGGGTAAGACTAACAGAAAGTGATAAGTAATAGGATTAAGATTCTCCTTAAAATCGCCGCTCCGATGCTTTGACAGGTATCGGTATCTTGTCCTACAATAGTCTAAATTACATATGCTTTGCCTATCTCAGACATGGAACAATGTTGTACCTATGCTACGATGAAATGAGAGGGCAGGCATTCTGTTCTGTGTGATTGTATGCATCTAAGTTGTGCTCGTTGATGATTCTCAGGTGCTGGATGTATCTGGGACTTTACTTTACCGGAGTGTACCCACTTGTCAATAAAACGTCGAACATTGGTAGATAATCTTACCTCATATGCTTTCCTCGTACCGTGGTTGTTGGGATTTTTTGCATTGACCGTCTACCCGATGATCTATTCATTATATCTCTCCTTCACGCAATACAGCATCACCGCGCCACCAACATGGGTTGGCTTGAGAAACTACATCGTGATGTTTGGAGGAAATGAAACCCTGCGGGGCGATGACCGGTTTATGAACTCACTGGTCGTTACGCTACGCTTCGTATTTGTCAGCGTCCCGCTGAAGTTAATCTTTGCGCTCATCGTCGCAATGATCATGAACCGCAAACTTAAACTGATCGGTTTGTATCGAGCGATCTATTACATCCCAACGCTACTCGGTGGCTCAGTTGCGATCAGCGTGCTGTGGCGCCGACTCTTTGCCTTTGATGGAGTCATCAACATGCTCCTCAGAGGAATCGGGTGGGCGAATCCCCCATCTTGGATCAGTAATCCAAAGTATGCCCTCTCAACGTTGATTATCCTCGCTGTGTGGCAGTTTGGTTCGCCGATGATCATCTTCCTTGCTGGATTGCAAAACATCCCAAAGGAGTTCTATGAAGCTTCTTCGATCGATGGTGCAAACAAGGTTCGCCAATTCTTCGCCATTACGCTTCCCGGCCTGAGTCCCATCATCCTCTTTAACTTCATCATGCAGATGACCTCCTCCTTCCAGGCGTTTACCCAAGCGTTCATCATCTCCGGAGGAAACGGCGGACCGCTCGATTCGACGATGTTCTACAGTCTCTACCTCTACTTGAAGGGGTGGGGCTTCAGTGAGATGGGATATGCCAGTGCGATGGCGTGGGTTCTGCTTATCATCATCGGTTCTTTGACCGCGCTCGCATTTAGGCTCTCCGGCACCCTGGTCAGCTATGGAGGGAATGAGTGATGATGCGTATCCCTAAGAAATCTCGAACGTTGCTCTCTTCGATTGTCATGAACCTCTTCATTCTCGCAATTGGTTTTGGCATGCTGTATCCGGTACTTTGGCTCTTCTCCGCCTCCTTTAAGGTGCCAAATACGATCTTTACCGATGCATCCTTGATCCCCAAAGCATTCACCTTGCAAAACTACGTTAAGGGGTGGCGAGGAATCGGAATCTTTGGCTTTGATACGTTCTTTAAGAACTCCTTTGCGATCAGTTTGCTGAGCGTGTTGATGAACGTCATCTTCTGTTCCTTGACCGCCTATGCGTTCGCTCGCTTGAATTTTGTCGGTAAAAAGATCTGGTTCGGGGTGATGCTGGTAACGATGATGCTCCCTTCGCACGTTACGACGATTCCGCGCTACGTGCTCTTCAACCGCTTTGGATGGATCAACACCTTCTTACCCTTCATCGTCCCGAAGATGCTCGCCACCGATGCATTCTTCATCTTCCTACTCGTTCAGTTTATTCGGGGATTACCGAAAGAACTGGATGAGTCGGCGGTAATCGATGGGTGTGGAAAGTTCACGATCTACTTACGAATTCTCATGCCGCTTACCGTTCCCGCCCTGATTACAACCGTGCTCTTTACCTTCCTTTGGACGTGGGATGACTTCTTTAATCAGTTGCTCTATTTGACCCGTCCCGAGTTGTTTACTGTTCCGATGGGCCTCAGGCTGTTCTTGGACTCATCGGGAATCTCGTCATGGGGAAGTCTGTTTGCGATGTCGACACTTTCCCTCGTTCCCTGTTTCATCCTCTTCTTCAGTTTGCAGAAGTATTTTGTTCGGGGAATCGCCACAACTGGAATTAAAGGCTAACGCCTTACGGTGTTACCTAAAAAACGGAGGTTTTATGAAAAAACTCATGCTTGTTTTACTTGTTGCTCTTACTGCTCTGACGATGGTATTTGCTGCCGGAGCCAAAGAGGCACAAAAGACCGATGAAGTGACTCTGCGCTGGGCGTATTGGGGCGGTGAAGCCCGAATCGAGCGCAGTGAGGCTGCGATCAAGATCTTTGAAGCGCAGAATCCCGGAGTGAAAGTGCACCAAGAGCCTTCCGGCGGTGCAGGAGACCACTTTGTAAAAGTTGATACCCAGGTAGCGGCAGGTGCCGGCCCTGATGTCATTAACATGGGTGGTAACTTTCCTGACTACATCCCCGGCGGACCGAAGGGGCACTTAACCCTCGACTTGTTCCCCTATGGTGCCAGTGGTGTCATCAATCTTGATGTAATCGACCCAGGTGCAATCGCGTATGCAACCGTTGACGGAGCTCTCTATGGTCTCTCCACCGGTGCAAACATGCCCGCGTTGGTGTACAACAAATCGATGATTGAGCGCGCTGGAGTTGCTCTTCCGAAGGTGTCGATGAGCTATGCCGAGTTCCGCCAGTTCCTCATCGACCTGCAACGCCGACTTCCTAGTGGAGTATACGCAATGCAGGACATTGGTGTTCTTGCTTCGAACTCAACGCCGTTTGGCTATTGGACCCGCTACAACGGAACTCCGTTGTACGATGCAGTGCATAATCGAACCTATGTAACGGCCGCCGATGCAAAGCGCTATCTTGACCTCTTTGCTGATTATCGCGCCCTCGGAGTTATTCCTCCCGCCGATATCGCAGCAAGCTACGCCGAGAATAACGCTGACACCTCGATGCTCGTTGCAGGAAAAGCCGCGATCGGATTCCTTTGGACCAACCAAGTTGACGGCTATCAGCAGGCGATGGTCGATGAAATCGACTTAATCGAGTTCCCCGGCGCCGCTGAAAGCAACGCACTTTGGCAGACGCAGAGCCAGGTGTACACGATCAACAAAGATTCCAAGAACAAGGACCTTGCAGCAAAGTTTGTTGACTTCCTCGTCAACTCACCGGATGCAGCCGCTGTTCTCGGAACCGACCGTGGTAACTCCGTCTCTTCCATCGCTCGAGCAGTTGGTGTTTCCAACGCCAACGAACAAAAGGGCTTAGACTACATGGCAGTTGCCGGACCGCACACGACGCCGGAAACCGACCACGTACCGAATGACACTGAGTTCAACTCCACCTTGTACTTGATCTACCAGCGCGTCGCGTTTGGTCAGATCAGCACCGCTCAGGGTGGTCAAGAGATCGTGGATCTGCTGAATCGCATGATTGCGAAGTAAGGACGCAGAAACACTCGAATTAGTATCTCTGGGGAACAGCAATGTTCCCCAGAGTATTGAAGGGCCAGGATATTTTCTATGATCGACCGCAAAGATATTCAAATCAGAGACCCGTACATCGTCAAAGACGGAGCAGATTACTACCTCTTTGGAACCACCGACACCAATCCTTGGAACGCCAAGGGCGTCGGTTTTAACGCCTATCGCTACAAAAGCGGTGCGGACTTCCAGCTCTGGGAGGGTCCTTTCACCGTGTTTACCCCACCAAAAGGATTTTGGGGAACCAATGATTTTTGGGCCCCCGAACTTCATAGATACAAAGACAACTACTACCTCTTTGCTACCTTCATCGCCGAAGGTCACAATCGAGGGACTCAAATACTCGTGTCCGACCATATTCTTGGTCCCTTCCTTCCCTTAACTGATGCAGCAACTACCCCCAGTGAGTGGATGTGCTTGGATGGGACGCTTTATGTTGATGAGGAGAATCAGCCGTGGATGATCTACTGCCATGAGTGGGTACAAGCCCATGATGGGAAGATCGTAGCCCAGCAACTCTCCGATGACTTGAAAGAACCCGTAGGGGAGCCGGTCATCCTCTTTGGGGCCTCCAGCGCCTCGTGGAGCGTTGCTCGCGAGCGGCGAGATGGAAGTGGCATCGTTGACGCTCGCATCACGGACGGACCGTTCATGCACCGCCAAAAGGATGGCAAGCTCATCATGCTTTGGTCCTCGATCGGGATCAGCGGGTACGCGATGGGGTGTGCGATCAGTGACAGCGGCTCAATTCTCGGGCCGTGGCGTCAAACTGACGAACCACTCATTGCAACCGATGGCGGACATGGAATGATCTTCGAGAAAGATCAGAAGCTCTATGTGACGTTCCACTCACCGAATAAAACTCCAAATGAACGCTTTCACTACGTCGAAGTGGTTGAAACAGATGATGGATTGAAGGAGGTCAAGGATGTCAATTAATCGCAAGGCGATTTTAGAGCGCTACCAACCGACTCATGAAGGGATTTGGGACCATTACGCCCCCTTCTCCGTGGGCAACGGAGACTTTGCGTTTACTGTTGATGGAACCGGCTTACAGAGTGCCTGGCTCGATGAAGGGGGCGTGACCCCGACGTTGACGATGAGTAACTTCGGCTGGCACCGCTACCCCGACGCCGAGCGCGACTACTCCGCTCTTCGGCTTAAAGAGTATGATGCCAACGGTCGCTCCGTTGGGTATATGACTGAAGCCGATGGCCAAGAGAAACTTTTTGATGACCTCAGGAAAAGTCCCCATAAGTTCAACTTGGCAAAAATTGGACTTTCTCTGCCCCAATGGAAGGCAAACCCCGATCGATCAACGGTTTTTTCAGGAATCACAAACCTCAAACAAGTTCTCAACATATACGAAGGAGTCATTTATTCCTCCTATCACCTCAACGACACCCTCGTGGAGGTTGAGACATTTGTCCACCCAAATCGAAACATCATCGGCTTGGCGATTCGCTCATCCTTGTTGCAAACAACAGCGAGTGTGGACCTTTCATTTCCCTATCCATCACATCAGATCAGCGGAAGTGATTGGAGTAAGAGCGCCTCTCATACGTCAACATTGAAAGGCAACACGATCTTCCGAAAAGTCGATGAAACGAAGTATGCCCTAACCATCAACACCAATGATTCGATCACGATTACCAAAGAGGATGAACACCGCTTCCTCATTCGAAGCGACCAAGATGCCTTACACCTCCTCATCGAATATACGATTGATGGAAAGGAGAGTGAGGAGCTGTCGTTTGTCCAGGCGAAAGCGGAGTGTCTTGCTCACTGGGCGTGCTTCTGGCAGAGCGGTGGATTTGTCAGTTTTGAAGGAAGTCGAGACGTCCGGGCGGATGAACTGCAGCGAAGAGTGTTGCTCTCGCAGTATCTTTTGGCAATCCAGAGTCTCGGGTCCCTTCCCCCGGCGGAGACCGGTCTGACGTGTAATAGCTGGTATGGAAAGTTCCACTTGGAGATGCACCCCTGGCACGCACTGTATACCACGGTGTGGGGCAAAGAGGAGCTCCTTGAGCGCTCGTTGTGGTGGTATGAGTCAGTTCTCCCCAGTGCGAGAGAACGGGCTAAGCAGCAAGGCTACCTTGGAGCTCGATGGGCAAAGATGACGGAGATCGACGGCAGTGACGCCCCATCAACGATTGGGTGTTTACTGTGTTGGCAACAACCGCACTTGATTCTCTTCGCTACTTTGTTAAAGCGAGCCAACCGAGCGATCGATCGCTATCTTCCCTTGATCGAAGAGACAATCACCTTCATGATCGATTACCTCCAAGAGCGGGGTGATACCTACGCGATCGGCTCTCCGGTAATTCCCGCTCAAGAGAACCACGATCCGCTTGATGTGCTGAATCCTTCGATGGAGGTGGAGTATTGGTATTGGGCCCTTGCTTCCGGCTTTGAACTCCTTGAAGAGGCAGGGTATGCGATCGGCGATGAGTGGAAAAGGATCCATGAAAAGATTGCCCTTCCGCCGCATAACGGCGAGGTGTATTTGGCGCACGAGAACTGCTTTGATACATACGGTGCATTTGCTCAAGACCACCCCTCCTTCCTCTTTGCCTTCGGCTTCATCCCCGGCCAACGGATCGATAAAACGATGATGGAAAACTCGCTGAAAAAGACGATTACCACCTACGACCTTCTGTCGATGTGGGGGTGGGATTTCCCGGCGATGGCGATGACCGCAGCTTCGTTAGGCTTGAAGAAAGAGGCGATCGATCTCCTTCTTCTTGATGCACCGAAGAACGCCTACACCAAAAGCGGGCATAACGTTCAAGCCGATCGTTTTGATCTTCCCCTCTATCTTCCGGGTAACGGGGCCCTCTTACTTGCGCTTGCGGTGATGATCCAACACAATAGTTTTGGCGAAGGGTGGGTTGTTCGCACCGAAAGTCTGAGGCCCTACTTCTAGGAGAATGATATGAAAGAAACGCGTATTTGTATCTTAGGTGGTGGCGGGCGCCTCTGGCCGATCCAGTTCATGAAAGATCTGGCGTATAACCCCCAAACCAAGGGGACGGTAGTCCTCTATGATATCGATCATGAAGCAGCGGTGAACAACATAGAAGTTGGGAATCGAATCATGAAGGTCAACAAGAGTGAAGGCCGCTTTGTCTTCGAAGCGATCGATGATCTTGCCTTAGCCCTTGGGGGTGCAGATATCGTCATCATCTCCATCGAGCCGGGGAAGACGGAAGCCCGCTACGCGGACTTAGTTCTCCCCGAGGAGTATGGAATCTTACAAAGCGTTGGTGATACCACCGGACCGGGGGGAATCATTCGCGCTCGCCGAGCCCTTCCGATCTTCTTCGAGTTTGGAAAGATGATCAAAGAGCACTGTCCTGAAGCGTGGGTAATTAACTACACCAACCCGATGACCCTCTGTACCGCTGCGTTGTATA
>CAYUHP010000083.1:0-7650 GCA_964444595.1 uncultured Sphaerochaeta sp.
GAGTACAAGCTTCCCTATCTCTCCCTTACTCCGACCTTTTCTACTTGCACCGACCACGGCTATCTTGCCGGTGAACAGAAGAGCTGTCCACACTGTGGTAAAGCAACCGAGGTGTGGACTCGGGTAGTGGGGTACTTACGACCGGTGGCGGACTTCCATCCCGGTAAGCAAGAGGAGCACGGCGAGCGCTCCTTCTTCAAGGCTGAAGCGATATGATTCGGGGAATCGAAAGTATCTCTTTCCTCGACTATCCCAACCTTCTCAGTTGCGTCCTCTTTTTAGGAGGATGCAACTACGATTGCTTTTACTGCCATAACAGAACTCTTCTTCATCCGGGCGAAGAAGTTCTTCCGCTTGATGAGGTCGAAGCGTTTCTTTCTAAGCGGAGAGGATTGCTTGATGGGTTGGTGATTAGTGGAGGGGAGGCAACGCTGCACGATGAATTAGCCGAACTCTTTAGGATTGGAAAACAGTTGGGGTACCAAACGAAGCTGGACACCAACGGATCAAGGCCGGAGGTGTTAAGGAGTCTTTTGGAATCACATCTGCTTGATTACGTCGCCTTGGATATCAAGGCGCCGCCGAATCGCTACTGGGAGATTGCTAACGGAGATCCTACGTTCGTCTTTGAGTCGCTCGAGGTGTTGAAAGAGCATCATAAAAAGGTGAAGGACTTTTCCTTTGAGATTCGGACCACGATCGCTCCCACGATCACCAAAGAGGATATTCAACTCCTGGTGCCTTTGGTGGGTGAGGTCCCGCGTTGGGTCCTCAATGAGTACCGAATCCCCACCCTCTTCAAAGAAGAGGATCGGGATCGGGTACATCAAGAGGCACTTGAGGTCGAAGGTTTACTAAGCCTTCATCCTGCCATGTGTTTATAGCGAAAGAATCTTTGCTTGCTCCCAAGGAAGGTGGACCTTTCCAAAGTGGCCGTAGTTGGTCGTTTGGGTGTAGATCGGCTCTCGTAAGGAGAGTGCTTCGATCATCCCTTTGGGGGTGAGGTCGAAGTTCCTTCGAATGATCGCTTCCAGCTCCCTCTCCGTGAGAGTTGAGCTGCCAAAGGTTTCAATGGCGATCGAGATCGGCTCGGCAACCCCGATCGCGTAGGAGAGTTGAATCTCACAGATCGAGCACAGTTCATTGCGGATGAGGTTGGTTGCGATCCAGCGAGCGAGATACGCTCCGCTGCGGTCAACTTTGGAGGGGTCTTTACCGCTGAATGCTCCTCCACCGTGGTGTCCGATTCCCCCGTAGGTATCAACGATGATCTTTCGTCCGGTGAGGCCGGTATCGCCGGCGGGCCCCCCGATGACAAAGCGACCGGTGGGGTTGATAAAGAGGTTGGTCGCTTCATCAAAGAGGCCGCTTCTACCGAGTGTTGGAATGATAATCTCTTTCTTGAGGTATTCGACCAACTCCTCGTGGGCGATCTCATCGCTGTGTTGGTGACTGAGTACAACGGTATCGATGTGGTGAGGCTTTCCGTTACGGTAGGAGAGGGAGATCTGACTCTTGGCATCGGGGAGAAGAAACTCAACCGTTCTTCGTACCTCACTTGCCCGCTTGAGTAACTCATGGGCCCAGTAGATTGGTGCGGGCATCAGAGTTTCGGTTTCGCTGTTGGCGTACCCAAACATCATCCCTTGATCGCCTGCCCCATCTCGATCGACTCCCAAGGCGATATCCGCTGATTGGTTGTCGATGAGGTTGGTGACGGAAAGCGACTGGGCATCAAAGCCGATTCCCCCCGTTGTGTAGCCGATCTTCTTCACGGTCGATCGAACGATCGCCTCGATGTCGAGGGTGGCTCGGGATGTAATCTCCCCGCCGACGATCACGGTGTTGGTCGTGGCGAAGACCTCGCAGGCAACCCGACTCATCGGGTCTTCCTTCAAGCAAGCATCTAAGATTGCATCGCTGATGAGGTCACAGACTTTGTCGGGATGGCCTTCGCCAACCGACTCGGAGGTAAGTATTTGGTTTCGTAAAAACATAAAACCCTTCCTTTGGTGCGGAAGGGGGAACTCATAGCAGAACCTGCTGCGCTCCCCTTTTAGCATCGTTGTTTATTGACGCCAGCAAGCCGGGAGGCCATCAAATCGACGTCATGGGGGTGATAGTACCACGCTCAAGATCTTTGAGCAAGGGAGCGTTTAACGGCTCCGCCACGCCTCGCTCTCAAGAAGCAGCCGCAGCTCCTTTGCTTTCTCTTCGCTGAATTGAGCTCCTCGTTGGGTGATGATCTCTCCGGCAAGGATCGAGGCGATGAGAGCCGAAGATTCAATGTCCATCCCCTTTGCTTGGGCGTAGAGAAACCCTGCTGCGTATACATCGCCTGCTCCAGTGGTATCAACTGCGTTGGGGGCTCCTTTGGGTGGAATCTTAATGATTTTCCCATCGTGAGAAACAAAGGAGCCTTTCTTACCATCCTTTACGACTGCGATTCGACAGAGCTTGCCCATCGAGCGACAGCACTCATAGGGGTCGTAGTTATCAAAGAGGATTCGCGCTTCTTCGCGGTTTGCAAAGACGATGTCACACGACTCTTCAATCAATTGGAGGAAGGCGTTGTGGTAGCGCCCGACGGCAAAAGGATCGGCGACATCGAAGGAGACGGTCGTGTTGTTCCTCTTGGCGATCGCCAAAGCTCGTTCGATTGCGTTGCGCTGAGAGACCGTGTCCCACATATAGCCGGTGAAGTGAAAGATATCGGCGTTCTTTACCGTCTCTTCATTCACATCATCCGCTTCATAGAGGCGGTTTGCTCCTAAAAAGGTATTCATGCTCCGCTCGCTGTCTTCGGTGATAAGGATAATCGTTGATCCGGTCTTTTGTTCAGTGCTTGAAACAAGTTCATCGGTTACGCCAAGGGAGGCAAGGCGCTCGCGATAAATTTCTGCATAGGAGTCGTTGCCTAACTTCCCCGCCAGGGTTGTTTCTAAACCGAGGGCGGCCAGGGCGATGATCGTGTTGGGGCATGAGCCGCCACAGGAGTAGGACACATCCCGATCTTCGATGATTCCAAGTAACTCTTCCCGCCGAACCTCGTCGATTAACGCCATTGTACCTTTATGGATCCCGAGGTGGGTGATATCGTCATCGCTTGCGTTGATGATGATATCGATCAAGGGGTTCCCGATTCCATAGACCATCGTCTTCTCCTCTGTAGGTGTATTCTACCATTGAGAACCATCGACGTACAACGCTTGATTGAGGCGGGGCGGAGAAGTAGGATAGAAGGTATGAGTGAGTTTCGAATTATCGGTGGGAAACCAGCAAGCGGAGAAGTAACGATCAGCGGCAACAAGAATGCTGCTCTTCCTGCTTTGGCGGCAACACTGCTCACCGATGAGTGTGTTACCCTTTCCAACGTTCCCGAGATCGAAGATGTTACGGTGATGATCGCCTTATTGGAAAATCTTGGCTCAACGGTCCGTCGCGAGGCTCAGGGGACGTATACGATTCAATCGGGGACTCGCTCTTCGTTGTTGGACAAAGAGTTGGTCCAGCGAGTTCGGGGCTCGATTCTTCTTCTTGGTCCCTTGCTTGTTCGAAATGGAGCGATTACGATCCCTCCGCCCGGCGGTGATGTTATCGGACACCGAAGGCTGGATACTCACTTCCTCGGACTCACTGCCTTGGGAGCACAAGCAAAACTCACCGAAGATGGTTCGCTTCACTTCAGCGTAAAGGCAAACAATTTAATTGGTGGAGAGGTCTTTCTTGATGAAGCGTCAGTAACTGCAACGGAGAATGTAATCATGGCCGCTGCCCTCGCTCAAGGTGAAACAACGATCATCAACGCCGCGTGTGAACCACACGTCCAAGACCTCTGTAACCTCTTGGTAGCGATGGGCTCATCTATTCAGGGAATCGGCTCAAACCGACTTTCGATCACTGGGGTAAAAGCCTTACGAGGAGCCTCCTTTAGTCTTGGGTTTGACTACATGGAAGCGGGCTCGTTCATCGGCCTGGCTGCGGCCACAAAAGGAGAGCTGTTGATCAAGGGGATCGAGCACCAACACATGAGGATGTTGAAGGTAGGTTTTGAGCGAATCGGAATCGATTGGATCGCCGACGGACCCTCTTCAATTCTTGTTCCCCGTCAACAAAGAAGAGTCCTTGCCAAAGAGCTTGGTGGACAAACCGCGAAGATCGACAGTGCGCCTTGGCCAGGTTTTCCGGCTGACCTCTTAAGTATCATCACCGTTGCCGCAACCCAATCGCAGGGGTCGATTCTCATCCATGAGAAGATGTTCGAATCGAGGATGTACTTTATCGACTGGTTGATTCGAATGGGCGCGGATATTATCTTATGCGATCCGCACCGAGCGGTGGTCCAAGGACCGAGTGCATTGATCGCCTCGGTGTTAAGTAGTCCCGATGTCCGAGCGGGGATGGCCCTCGTCATTGCGGCGGCCGCAGCTCGAGGGGAATCAGTCATCCAAAACATCTATCAAATCGAGCGGGGATATGAAGATTTGGGTAAAAAACTGCGATCACTTGGAATCGATGTAGTTCGAAGAGATTAGACGTTTTTTCTTTTTTGTACACAAGTTATCCACAGGTATACTAAACACCCTATAACCCCTCATATGACTGTCAATATACCCGAGGGGTATATCCTATGTATATTACAGCTGACGCGAGTCTGTTAATTATTTGTATTACAAATAAATAAACTCTTGTTTAGTGGTTGGTTTTACACTCAAACCCATATAGGTTTTATGTGGGTTTGAGTAGGTTGGACACAACTTAATTTGATACATCTTCCCCACTGTATCCACAAGTTATCCACAAGCTATACAGCGGGCTATAACATCACGTAATTACCTTAATAACGTGAGTTACAAGGAAACTACCCGTCTCTTTGAGAAGGTTCTGTTACGTGGATAACTTGTGGATAGCTTCTCCCTAAAATTCCTCTTCGAGATCTTTTTTGTGGACATGCAAGAGGGTGTTATCTTGAGCATGGATGATCGCCCGTCGAAGGATCGAAAAGAGTTGGCGAACATTTCCCGGCCAATGATACTCTTGCAAAAGAGCGATCGAATCCGCCGTCAGTGGGCGCGTCTCTTTTTGGGTCGCATTGAAGTGTTGAACAAGGAGGGGGATATCTTCGAGGTGTTCACGCAGTGGTGGCATTCGAATTTGAGTATCGGTGATTCGATAAAAGAAATCTTTTCGCATCTGCCCCTCATCGATAAGCTTGGTGAGTCTTTCATTGCTTGCCGTGATCAGTCGAAATGCACTTGATCGAAGCTTCGTATCACCGAGGCGGCGGTATTCGCCGCTCTCTAATAAACGAAGCATATGGGCTTGGAATACTATCGGCAAATTCTCCACCTCATCCAAAAAGAGGGTGGAGTTATTTGCCTGGCATAAGAGCCCGATCAGCTCATTCGTTGCATCGGTAAAGGCACCCTTACTGTGACCGAAAAAGACCGATTTTCCCACAGCGTCATTGAGTAAAGAGCAGTTGATTGAGATGATGTGGCGCTCGGGAAAACGGCGACGGTGTAGATACTCAGCAGCGATCTCTTTGCCGGTTCCGGTTTCGCCGTAGATGTGGACGGAACAATTCTCCGTTGCATAAAATTCAAGTTGCTTACGCAGTTCAACCATCGGCCTCGATTCTCCGACAAGCCCGGTGGACCAAACTGGGCAGGTTTCGTGGACCAGTTCGCCCTTACCGACCCGGCAGACCTCTTTGAAGATCTCTTCCCAGTTGACGGTGCGCTTGTGTAAGAGGGTGATCGTGAGTTTGTAGGGGCATTTGAAATGCTTGCTGGGCTCATCGGGGGTGAGGATGATGATCGGGCACGTACAGTTGCGCTCCCCAAGGCCGTGAATGACCTCGCTTGCACGAATCTTCGGTTCCTTGCAGTCAATGACGATCATATCCACTTCAGTGGTTTGTAGAGCGGTAAACAGGGCAGAGGGTAAATTAAACAGTTGAAGGTAGGGTTGGGTAAACTGTAGTTTGAACCGCTCTTTGGTCCTCCAATCCAAAGAGAGCACGAATAAAGACATAGACATACTCCATAGCTTGCGTTTTAGGGGGCAGGTAGGAGCAAGTCAGTAAAGCGTAACCCCATGATAGTCTTACCAAACTTTTAAGAGTTCTTTCTACTATCGTTTTGAGAGGTATTTACGCGTGAAGGAGTTCTTGCAAGCTGCTGAGGGCGTAGATCGCAGCAGTTTCGCTCCGCAAAATATTACTTTTAAGGAGAACGGGAAGAGCTCCTGCATCCTCTAAGAGGGTGCACTCCTCTTCACTAAAGCCTCCTTCGGGTCCGATGAGGATCGCAAGAGGCTTCTGTGGATCAAAGCTTTGGGCGTACGTTGAGAGGTCCTTGCTTGCCGTTCGGGTGCTTTGATGAAAAAAGAGGATCGGTCCCCGATCGTTCCACCAAGCGGGAAGGGTACGAAGATCGATAATCGTATCGTGCAAGGTTGTGGGAACAGCCGAGCCGCTTTGTTGAATCGCTTCAGTGATTTGAGCATCGAGCCGAGCAAAGCGGGCTTTGGGGTTTTTCTTATCCAAATGTACCATGCAATGCTTACTGGAGATTAATGCAATTTCACCTACTCCTATTTCCGTGGCCTGACGAACAACTTGCTCCTCTTTCTTGCCCTTGAGCAAGCACTGAAGCAGGACAAGCGGAGTAAAGGAGCCCTCATAGGAGGGAAGGGCATCAGTGGCGATGATCTCTTTGGAAACTACGGCGAGCTTGAGAGTGCACGAGGAGGGTGTCGCAACGATGATTACTGCCTGGTAGCGCGTTCCCTGTCGATCTTGAGCGAGCAGGTGCGAACCGGCCTTCAGGCGCAGCACCGTCGTTACGTAGTGTGCGTCTTTACCCTCCAGTTTTACCTCCTCCTCTCCTTGGAAGGTAGAGGGGAGGCGGTACACCCTCACTGGCTCTTCCTGATGAACTCAATTGCAACGCGCAACTGGTGGTCAAAGGCGGGGTCGGCGAGCTTTCGATCATCATAGGGGATCTTTGCTTGGTATTCGTTGCGCAGAAGAATCGTTAACACTTCATCTCGAATTCCCCACTCTTGGTTAGCTTGAACGAACGCGCTCATGTTTGCTTCGGTAGGTTCGGGGTGAGTGGCGATAAAGGAGGCGATTACTTTTTCTTCCATCAGCTTAGCAAAGGGACCGAGCTCCTCCTCCTTCATGACCAAACTTTCGACGAAGATATCCGGTTCAATCCCCTTTTCGTGGATGTTTTCTCCATTGGGGGTGTAGTAGTGGGCGGTTGTTACTTGAGCAAAACCGTCACCGAATTTAAAAACATCCTGGACGATTCCTTTGCCAAATGTTTTTTCGCCGACCAGCGTTGCTCGGTTATTGTCCCGCATCGCTGCGGCGAAGATCTCCGCCGAAGAAGCGGAACCGCCATTGGTGAGGATAACGATTGGGATATCTTCGCTTACCTCCGCTTTATTGGTGGAGAGGTAGCGCTGATCTCGACTGGAGCCGCGCTTACCTTGGATCGTTACGATCGTCTTGCCACCGTCAAGGAAGACATTCGCTGCCTGCATCGCTCCATCGACCGCACCACCGGAGTTGTTTCGCTCATCGATGATGATTCCATGGACTGATGAGAGATCGTACTTTCGGACGTGCTCAAGAAG
>CAYUHP010000084.1:0-7417 GCA_964444595.1 uncultured Sphaerochaeta sp.
TGTATCACCAAAGGCGAAGCCTACCTCGACTACTCAAAGAAACGCCTCGCCTATGCCAACCAAAGCGGCCCTATTCGCCGCGGGGTGGGCATGGCGATTTTCTGCTACAAGACGGGAGTCTATCCGATCAGCCTTGAGACCTCAGCGGTTCGAATGATCCTCAACCAAGACGGATCGATGCAGGTGCAAGTCGGAGCAACCGAGATTGGCCAGGGAGCCGATACTGCTTGGGTGATGATGACTGCCGAAACGGTAGGCGTTACGCTGGATAAGGTTCACCTTGTCAGCAGCCAAGACACCGATGTAACCCCCTATGATACTGGAGCGTACGGATCGAGACAGACATATGTTACCGGGATGGCGGTACGAAAAACCGCCGAGTCCTTGAAACGAAAGATCCTTGAGTACGCGGCTTTGATGATCAATAAGGACCCGATCGACCTGGATATCATCAACAACAACATTGTTCGAAAGAACACCGAGATCGTGTTGACCACCGTCAAAGAGGTCGCGATGGAGTCGTGCTACAGCTTAACCAACTCCAACCACATCGCCGCCGAAGAGACCCACCACTGCAGTGATAACACCTACGCCTTCGGAGTCTGTTTCACCGAAGTCGAAGTTGACATCCCACTGTGTGAAATTAAGATTTTGGATATCATCAACGTGCACGACAGCGGAAGAATCATCAACCAGACAATGGCCCGTGGCCAAGTCCATGGGGGAATGAGTATGGGCCTGGGCTATGGACTCTACGAGTATCATAAGTTCGATCCCAAAACAGGGCGGATGCTCAACGGCAATCTGCTTGACTATAAGTTGATGACTCCCTTGGATACTCCAACCTTGAACGCCGATTTCGTGGAAACAAATGATCCAACCGGGCCCTACGGAAATAAGAGCTTGGGTGAACCGCCGACGATTCCGGTTGCCCCGGCGATTCGTAACGCCGTGCTCAATGCCACCGGGGTTGCGATCAACGCAACTCCCCTCCACCCCGAACGCCTCTACGATTCATTTGTTGAAGCAAGTTTGATTAAGCAAAGAAGGAGTGAGCATGTATAACTTCAAAACACTGTATGAGCCGGCTTCCGTCGCCGAGGCACTTACACTCAAAGCCGCCCACCCCGAAGCACTCTTTCTCGCCGGTGGCAGTGACATCCTGATCAAGATCCGTGAAGGAAGACTGGACGGAGTCGATCTGATTAACATCTATATGCTTGATGAACTAAGAGGTATCTGCTTGGAGGATGATGGCAGTATCTTAATCCGGCCGCTGACCAGCTTTACCGACGTTGCGATGCACCCCGTGATCAAAGCCCACCTCCCCGTCCTTGGCGAAGCGGTGAACACGATCGGAGGGCCGCAGGTTCGAAACATCGGAACGATCGGAGGTAATATCTGTAACGGAGTGCCTTCGGCAGACTCCGCCACGACCTTGAAGACGTATGATGCGGTCCTTGAAATCGTCTCTGCAGAAGGAACCCGGACGCTTCCCTACGCTGACTTTAACACCGGCTTTGGAAAAGTAGACCTCTCTCCCACTGAGCTCTTGGCGGGAATCCGCATTCCTAAAGCGAGCTGGGAGGGTTTCTTTGGCCACTACATCAAATACTCGATGCGCAAGGCGATGGATATCGCCACCCTAGGCTGTTCGGTGAACGTGAAACTCAGCGAAGATAAAACCATGATCCAACAGCTCCGAATCGCCTTCGGCGTTGCCGCTCCAATCCCAATTCGCTCACCTAAAGCGGAAGAACTGGCAAAAGGGAAAAAGATCACCAAGGCTTTGATCGACCAAATCGGTGAAGCGGTATTGGAAGATGTGAACCCCCGCTCCTCGTGGCGAGCGAGCAAGGAGTTCCGCCTCCAACTGATCGAAGAGTTGGCAAAGCGGGCGAGTGTTGAAGCTATAAAGAAAGCTGGAGGAACAATCGATGTATAACCGGAGCGTTAGTTGCACCGTAAATGGAATAGAACGGACTTACTTGATCGATCTTCGATCATCCTTAAGTGATATGCTGCGCGGCAAGGCGGGCCTTGATTCGATCAAGCATGGCTGTGATGTCGGTGAGTGCGGAGCATGCACCGTCCTCATCGACGGTAAACCCTTTAACTCGTGCATCTACTTAGCGATTTGGGCGGAGGGAAAAACAATCCTAACCTTGGAGGGGCTTTCCACCACCAAAGGAGCGATCAGTGATATCCAGCAGGCGTTCATCGATGAAGGAGCAGTTCAATGCGGCTTCTGCACCCCTGGCTTTATCATGGCCTCAATCCCGATCATCGAAAGCGATACGGTAGCAACCCGTGATGATATCAAACGGCAAATTGCCGGTAACCTCTGTCGTTGCACCGGCTACGAACACATCGTTGATGCGATTGAGAAGACTCAGAAGAAACGGATTGAAGAACGCCAACGCTAGAACTATTTTCTTTGCTCGGCTACACTCTGAGGTATGAGTATCTTTATGAACCTTCCTGCCTCGATAGAGCCGTACCTTCCCGCCCTCGGAGTGTTGCTACTTGCCACAATCATCCTGCTTATCACCCGAGGGATTCTCAAGGTCCGAATCAAAACCCTTAAGGGTCGAAAGCACTCCCCTCGACACTTGGCGACCTTGGAGTTGATCCATAAGATCCTCCTGCCCGTGCTCTTTCTTCTTGCCCTCTCCTTTGCCCTTTCTCTGACTCAGTTCAACGACACGGTAAGAAAACTCAGCAACATCGGCTTTTTGATGGTCGGAACATATATTGCGATTAAGGCGATTAACCACATCGTGGGGATGACGTTCACCAACTTGGCGGAAAAAGATCCCAGGCGAACCGATCAAGGCAACAACCTTAAAGCACTGCTCTCCTTTGTCCAGCTTCTGGTGTGGATCACCGGGGTTTTGATCTTCCTTTCAACGTTAGGGGTGAATATAACCACCGCTGTTGCCGGGCTGGGAATCGGGGGCATCGCCGTTGCCGTTGCCGCCCAAGGGACCCTAGGCGATCTCTTCAGCTACTTCGTCATCCTCTTTGATCATCCCTTTGGCATCGGCGACTATATTACCTTTGATGACAAGAGCGGGACCGTTGAGAAGATTGGGGTTAAATCAACTCAGATTCGGGTTCGTACCGGCGAGCTCTTGGTGGTTTCGAACCACGATCTCACCGCCAGTCGAATTCATAATTTCAAGCGAATGGAAAGGCGGCTCTTTGTTGCCACCCATTACTTCCCCTTCGACACTCCTTTTGAAAAGCTGGAAAAGATCCCCTCCTTGATCAAAGACGTCGTAGCCTCGCTCACATCCTTTGAAGGAGTTACGCTGGAGCGAACTCACTTCAAAACGATTGGGAAATCAACCTATGAGTTTGAGAGTGTGTATTATGTGCCTACCCCCAACTACACCCAGTTTATGAACGTCCAGCAAGAGATGAACTATCAACTGGTAAAGACATTTGAAGCAGAAGGGATTCGCTTTGCCATTCCAACCTACAAACTCCAAGAAGATTAAGCGGTTCCATATATATTGCTCTTTCGCGGGTCACTTGAGTTGACCCTTTGCTCTATAAATA
This sequence comes from uncultured Sphaerochaeta sp., assembly GCA_964444595.1. Lineage (GTDB taxonomy): Bacteria > Spirochaetota > Spirochaetia > Sphaerochaetales > Sphaerochaetaceae > Sphaerochaeta. The sequence goes on from CAYUHP010000084.1 coordinate 3,565, forward strand.
ATATTTTATAGATAAATATATGAACATATGAGCATATATCGAAGGAGATATAATATGAGCAAGTCCAAAGTTGCTATTATTGTTGGCAGTACCCGTGAAACCCGCATGGGTCGTGATGCTGCTGAATATGTATATTCAATCGCCAAAGACCGCACCGACCTCAGCTTTGAGATTGTAGACTTGAAAGATTACCCGATGCCGTTCTTTGACGAACCCGCCTCAAACGCGTTTGTCCAACCGACGCACCCCGCAGCGCTGAAGTGGCAGAAGAAACTTACCGAGTTTGATGGCTTCCTCTTTATCGTAGCTGAGTACAACGGCTCGATTACCGCAGCGCTGAAGAACGCCCTCGACTATGCGAACCCCGAGTGGATTCGCAAGACCGCTGCATTCTTCTCCTACGGCTCACTCGGGGGATCACGAGCAGTTCAACATCTTAAAGAGATCTGTATCGAACTGCAGATGGCCCCGGTAAGAAACTCCGTTGCTCTTCAAGGCGCAGACTTCTTCTCCGTCTACCTCAACCAAAAGAAGGTCAACGAGTTCCGCTACATGGACCCCCTCGTAGTCGACATGCTCGACCAACTCGCTTGGTGGACGAATGCACTCAAGAATGCCCGAGAGGCGACGAAGTAACTGATAGCAGGGAGGTGATCACCTCCCTGTTTTCCTTATTAACTCCTAGCTTGAGAGAGCGAGGTATGCGAGAATAAGATATCTTTCTTTTCAGGAGACTATCATGCGCTCGCTCTTTCTCTCCCACAAAGGATGGCAACATCCCCAAACAACCAGCTTGAACCGACTGAGGATGACCTCACTACCCCTCTTCTTTCCTACGTTGGAAGAAGCTCTTTCCGATGCCCAAAGCGGTCCGGAGGGTCGAGATCTCTCATCCCACCCCTTTCATAAAAGCTTAGGCGGGACGTGGGATTTTCTCCTCTACGACAACCCCCTCAGTGTTGAAGAGAGTGTCTTGGATGATCAAAACTCCCTCTCGTGGAAACCAATCATTGTCCCGGGTTCTTGGAGTGTCCAAGGATATGATAAACCTCACTACACCAACATCATCATGCCGTTTGAGGACACCCCGCCCTATCCACCAAAGGAGAACCCTACCGGCGTGTACCGCACCACATTCACCGTCGCTGAAACGTGGAAAGACCGCCGAACAATCTTGGAGATTGGCAGTGCTGAAAGCTACGTTGAAGTGTATCTCAACGGAGTGTTTATCGGGTTGAGTAAAGACACCCACCTTGAAGCTCACTTTGACCTCTCTGAACACGTGAAAGAGGGAATGAACACCCTCCTGCTCATCGTTGTTCGCTACAGCGACAGCTCCTACATCGAAGACCAGGATCAGTGGTGGTTTGGCGGAATCCACCGCGATGTCACCCTCACCTCGATTCCTCAAACCACCCTAAGTGACATTAAAGTGACCGCGAAGCTCAATGATACTTTGAGTGAAGGAACCATCGAAATTCGAACTCCCGGTTACCAACAACTCTCCTCTTTGGATGTTGGGTTGTACTCCGCTGAAGGAACCCTGATCGAGCAACGTCGGCTTCAAACCGAAGAGGGAGTCCTCGTCGGTTCCATGAACGTTGCTTCGCCGAAGATCTGGAGCAGTGAGAACCCAAACCTCTACTACGTCGGCATCTCTTCATCGGAAGAACACTGGGTTATCCCCATTGGCTTTAGAATCATTGAGATTCATCGAGGAGACTTGTTGATCAACAAGAAGCGGGTCCTCATCAAAGGAGTGAACCGCCACGAGCACGATGAGCGAACAGCTAAGACGATTAGCGTTGAGTCGATGGTGAATGACATCAAGCTGATGAAACAACATAACTTCAATGCCGTTCGAACCGCGCACTACCCCAATGACCGAAGATGGTATGAACTGTGTGACCGCTACGGTCTCTACGTTATCGATGAGGCAAACATCGAGATTCACTCCAACTACGACACCCTGTGTCGGGATGAAACCTACACTGCTGCGTTTTTGGACCGAGTCCAACGAATGGTCCGCAGGGATTACCACTATCCGTGTATCATCAGCTGGTCCTTGGGCAATGAAGCGGGTTATGGCGAAAACCACGATGCAACTGCAGGGTGGGTTCGCCGCTTTGATCCGCTCCGGGTTGTTCACTACGAAGGAGCAGTTCGCCCCGAGTGGGGCCAAGGCGCCCATACCTTAGACAGCATGACGCGCGGAGTCTTTGCCACCGATATCATCAACCCCATGTATCCTCCTATTGCCTTGATTAAGGAGTGGGATCACATCACCGATGTCGATATCGATCCTCGGCCTTTAATCCTTGCCGAGTACAACCACGCGATGGGTAACTCCAACGGCTCCTTAAGCGACTACTGGGATGTAATCCGCTCTTCACGCTCAATCCAAGGTGGATTCATCTGGGATTGGGTCGACCAAGGGATCTTGGTCGATGAAGAGGGCAAGCCCGTTGGCTTCAATGAAGCCGAAGAACACTATCCGAAGCGCTGGCGCTACGGCGGAGATTTTGGCGATCAGCCAACCGACTATGATTTCTGTCTCAACGGAATCGTCTTCCCCGACCGAAGCCTCAAGCCGGTAATGAGTGAATGCTTAAAAGTTCATCAGCCAATCCATGTAACGAGTATTAACCCCTCAAGCGGCCGGTTCACTGTTCTTAGTGAGTATGATTTTACTACCACCGAGGGTGTTGCCCTCACCTGCTCAATCTACAACGAGTGCTCAACTGATGAGTTCACCTTTGACGTTGAGCTTCCTGTTCTCCACCCCGGTGAAAGTACCAATCTTCACATCAAAGAGATCCAAGAGCCGCGAGTACGAGCGATGATGCGCTCCTGCACCACGTTCATCCGGTTCACCTTCACTCTCACTGAAGCAAAACCTTGGGCACCAAAGAATCATACGATCGCTCTTGAGCAGTTTGTCTTGAATCGGATCTCTAAGTCGCTGCACACCAATGCCCCGGCGTACCCGACGAAACAAACCGATGACTCGCTGCTTGTCCAAACGATCCTCTATCAGGCGGAGATTAACAAGGAAGGGTTCCTCTCTTCCCTTCACTTTGAAGATCGCCCACCGCTGTTCACCTCGCCGTTGAAGCCGAGTCTCTATCGCGTCCCGACAGAAAACGATGGACTGAAGACGTTCGCTCACTTGGAAGGGATCAAGGAGTTTGTCTTCTACCATGAGAACAAAGCGATGAAGCCATGGCTGAAACACTCATTGGATGATCTGACTCTGATCCTCGATGAGTTGAAGATTAAACACAACCAGGTACGAACTGTTCACCAGATCAAAACCAAAACAGAGTTGAATCTTGGCTTTGTCCACCAAACGTTTACGTTCACCTTAGAAGAAGTGTTTATCAATACGATCTTTGATCTGAGTGACGCCTTGAGTGAATACCCGAGTGTCGGTTATCGCTGTTCGCTCACCAAACAGGATGAACCGGTTTCGTGGTTTGGTCGGGGCCCGGAGGAGAACTACCCCGATCGGAAAACCGGCTCGCTCATCGGCTCCTATACCAAAACCGTCGACGAACTCTTTGTTCCCTACATCGTTCCGCAAGATTGCGGGGTACGCACTGAAACAACGCGGCTCGACCTCCAAGGCGCAAAGATTGAAGGGATCCTTCCCTTCTCTTTCAGTGTCCACCCCTATAGCCCAGAGGAGCTGTGGGAAAAGAAACACGCTGATAAGCTGATCCGCTCTGAGGATGACTACCTCAGCTTGGATGCACAAGTTCGAGGGGTCGGTACGGCAACCTGCGGACCCGATACCTTAGAGAAGTATCGGATCCCAGGAGGTGTCTACCAACTGAGGTTGCGCCTTTCGTAG
>CAYUHP010000085.1:0-2934 GCA_964444595.1 uncultured Sphaerochaeta sp.
CATGCCTTCACTATATCCCACGAGAAAGGAGAAACAAAGAGGAAGTTGTGTTGCAACGTGTCCTATTTGGACATGAAGGAAGAAATGCCGGATAAGGAGGCTTGTTGCAGGATATAATATTACCTGAGACAGATGAGCACCCTAGCAGAGGTGTGGAGCGTCTGTGGTGTAGGGAGGTTGTCATCAATCTGTCGCTACAATATCTGTTGAGATTGAATACTTTGAGGATATCCCGACGCTTGTTGTGACTCGATTTGATCGCAGGTGGAGCGAGGATGGGAAACAGATCATCCGTATCCCCCAAGAAGATTTTTGCCAAGTTACCAAAACACCAAGTGCAAACAAATATGAGAGTGACGGCGGTCCGGGAATTCGAACGATCATGGAAATCCTTAAAGGATCACAAACCATGGCTGAAGACCAGTTGGCCTTCTTCTCCGCTCAGCTTTTGTTTTGGCTTTTGGTAGCCCCGGAAGGCCATGGTAAGAACTTTTCGATTTTCCTTGGTTCCGGTGGAAGATTTATGCTCACTCCGTTGTATGACATCATCAGTGCATACCCGGTTTTGGGAAGCGGAAAGGGGCAAATCCACCGTCAGAGATTAACGATGGCAATGGCCGTTCAGGGACACGTTGAGTGGGAGAAAATCTTACCCAGACATTTTGTCGAGATGGGAAAGAGCTTCGGGGTGGATATGCTAGCAACCATGGAGAATCTTGCTAGGCAGATTCCTGAGGCAATTGAGCGTGTAAGCAAGGAACTCGACGCGGATTTCCCTCAATCGGTAGCCCAACCTACCTTTGAAGGACTCTTGGCACAAGGGAAAAGGTTAGAGGACGTTATCGGCTCTTAATCATGAGATATAGTGGGATATCCCAAATATTCCTATGGTTAATGAGAAATTATCTCTTTACTTTTGATATCGAAGAGACGAAATGTGGGTCACCGAACGGGAGGATAATGGGGTCTCGATACTCATACCTTTCAGTGAATTCAAAGACGTTCGTTATGACAAAGATATTTTGAAAAGCTACCTTCAGGGACGCTTAGGTGGTGTTCCTCAAAAACAACCAAGGGCCCCGAAGGGCCCTTAGTAGTTAGGATTATCTCGTTGCTTAGATCATCGCTTCCATGAAGGGAACAACGGCCAAGAGGACACCGGCTGCTACGGCAGATCCGATGACTCCGGCGACGTTTGGTCCCATCGCGTGCATCAGAAGGAAGTTTTGAGGATCTGCTTCCTGACCGACCTTCGAGGATACTCGAGCGGCCATCGGAACGGCAGATACTCCGGCACTTCCGATCAACGGGTTAACCGGGTGGTTCTTGTCGATCTTGTTCATCAGTTTTGCGATCAACACACCGGCAGCGGTTCCCAGGCTGAAGGCGATCATACCAAGGAAGAGGATGCCGAGGGTGTTGAGGTTGAGGAAGAGCTGAGCTTCCATCTTCGAACCGACTGCTAAGCCTAAGAAGATCGTAACGATATTCATCAAGGCGTTTTGCATCGTATCGCTGAGGCGATCGATCACACCGACTTCACGGGCAAGGTTTCCGAACATCAACGCTCCGATGAGCGGAGTTGCTGAAGGAAGCAAGATCGCACACACCGTCAGTACGCTCAATGGGAAGAGAATCTTCTCCATCTTTGAAACGGGCCTCAGTTGCTTCATCTTGATCTTTCGCTCATCTTCGGTGGTCAGCGCCCGCATGATCGGGGGCTGGATGATCGGTACGAGGGCCATGTAGCTGTAGGCGGCTACTGCGATCGGACCGAGGAGGTTCGGAGCCAAGCGGCTCGTAACGTAGATCGCAGTCGGACCGTCTGCTCCTCCGATGATCCCAATCGATGCTGCAGCGTGCAGGTCAAAGTGGATTCCCGGAATGAAGCTAATCGCAAGTGCTCCGATGAGAGCGGCGAAGATTCCAAACTGGGCAGCGGCGCCAAGTAAGAGTGTCTTCGGGTTTGCAATGAGCGGTCCGAAGTCGGTCATCGCCCCGACACCCATGAAAATGAGGATCGGGAAGAGCCCGGATTCGATACCCGTATCGAAGAGAATTTTAATAAATCCAAGGTCGCCGGTGGAGGGGTCCATTCCGGAGATGTAACCAAAGGGAATATTGGAGAGAAGACATCCAAATCCAATGGGAATTAAAAGTAGCGGCTCAAAGCCTTTCTTAATCGCCAAGTAGAGAAGAACGAATCCCACAATAATCATGACTAGGTTGCCCCAGCCAAATCCCTCGGTAAAGCCAAGGAAGCCGTAGAGTCCAGTGGACTCCCAGAGTTTTACTAATGCAGCACTAATCATTCCTTACTCCCTTAGCCGATGACCATCAGCTCATCGCCACTTTGGAGCTGCTGACCTTGGGAGACGGAGATCTTGGTAACCACACCATCGGCTGGCGCGTAGATCTCGTTCTCCATCTTCATCGCTTCCATGACGAGCAGCAGGTCGTTCTTCTTGACGCTCTGACCTTCCTTCACATCGATGCGAAGGACAAGACCCGGCATCGGTGCTTCAACGGGGGTAGCCGGGCCCGATGAGGCAACGGCGGCGGCAGTGGGAGCTGCGGCAACACTTTCGGCGATCGCGTTTTCGTCGATTCCGAAGTTTACGGCTACCGGGTAAGCGGTTCCGTTAACCGTTGCGCTATCCTTGGCAAGCTTCACGCCGTACGCCTTACCATTGACGGTAACGGTGTACTCGCCCTTGGCCTTGGCGGCTTCTGCTTCGCGGTCATACTTGTAGATTCCATTGACTTGGGCTTTGCCGGTGAGGTAGAGGATTCCCTTCTCCTTACAGGAGGCGGCGATGAAGATGTTTTCATCGGTGGTGGGAAGATTCTCTTTCTCTAGCATCGCTTTTGCTGCTTCAACACCCTTGGAGGGATCTTTGTCGTTGATGTCGACAACCTTCTCGGTGGTTGGCG
>CAYUHP010000085.1:2944-7264 GCA_964444595.1 uncultured Sphaerochaeta sp.
GAGCATCAGCACACGCTTTGACGACTTCTTTGTCCGGTTCGACTGGGGTCTTACCGAAGTAACCAAGAACCATCTTGCCGTAGCCGTCAGCGATCCGCTTCCACGGTCCGAACATAACGTTGTTGAATGCCTGCTGGAAGTAGAACTGAGATACCGGGGTAACACTGGTTCCATATCCACCCTTGGCAACGGTTTCGCCCATCGCCTCAACAATTGCCGGATACTTATCCATCATGTTGTTGTCGCGGAGCATCTGGGTGTTGGCGGTCAAGGCACCACCTGGGAGGGGGCTGAAGGTAATTTCAGGACTTACGGTCATCGCCTCGGGGGGGATGATGTAGTCTTTCATCACGTCTTGGAAGACTGCTTCGGCTTCGCGGATCTTCTTGATATCCACGCCGAGGTCAAACTCGGTTCCCCGAAGAGCGTGCCACATCGTGATGATGTCCGGCTGACAGGTTCCGCCGGAAACGGGGGACATCGAAAGGTCGACTTGGTTGGCTCCCGCTTCAAGGGCACTGACATACTGCTGGATACATACACCGGCGGTGTCGTGGCTGTGGAAAACGATGTTCATATCTTTTCCGAGCAGCTTGCGAGCTCGCTTGATCGTTTCGTGGACATACGCCGGAGTTGAGGTTCCGCTGGCATCTTTGAATGCGACGGAGTGGTATTCGATTCCAGCATCCATGATCTTGCGCAGGGTAGCTTCGTAGAAATCAGGGTCGTGCGCACCGCTTTGCCCCGGAGGAAGACCCATCATCGTTACCACGACTTCGTGGCGAAGTCCGGCATCGACGATCGCCTGGCCGCTGTCGACCAAGTTGTTTACGTCGTTGAGGGCGTCAAAGTTTCGAATCGTTGAAATTCCGTGCTTCTTAAAGAGCTGGGCGTGGAGCTTGATGATATCACGAGGTTGGGAATCAAGGCCGACAACGTTCACGCCTCGGGAGAGGGTTTGAAGGTCAGCGTCGGGTCCGGCAACTCGGCGGAACTCATCCATCATTTCAAAGGCGTCTTCATTGGAGTAGAAGTAGAGGCTTTGGAAGCGGGCACCACCGCCGGCTTCAAAGTGGGTGATTCCAGCTTCGCGGGCGGCTTCAACAGCCGGCATGAAATCTTTCGTAAAAACGCGAGCTCCGTAAACGGATTGGAAACCGTCGCGGAACGCAGTGACCATAAAGTTAACTTTTTTCATCTGAGATGATCCTCCGGGGGGTTATTCGTTAGCCTTCGCCCATGCTACTGCAATGGCGGCGGCAATATCCGCCTCAGAGGCGGGAGCGACTGCGGGTGCTGCTGAGGTTGTACCAAGGGCAGCGGCGGGTCGCTTTGAATCGAACTTCATAACAAGGGCTGAAAGGCCTTTTGTTACAAAAACCAACAAGGTGAGAAAGACAAAGACTGTTCCCACTCCAAGTAGCATCAGGATGACGCCGTTGTTTAGCTGGGTGAGCAGTTCTTCTTTCGCCAGTTGCGTTAAGAAAACCATGTGAACTCCTACGTATTCTATGGTAGCCACAGTACAAGACTGGGAAAATTGCACCGCTTACCAGTATATCGAAAGACCCTAGAGCGTTTCAAGCAATGGCAGGATAAATGATTAAGCATTTTCAAGCAGACCGTCACCTTGTCGCTTTGCGCGTGTTTTCGTACATTGAAAGACACAAGGAGCAACTCGAATGTCAGAAGGAATTGATTTCGCAGCCCGGATCGCTGAGGATAAAGCGATTCGGACGAATTTGGATAAGATCGGGCGAAAAATCTTAATCATGAGCGGGAAGGGCGGGGTGGGAAAAACCACCGTTACGATTAACTTGGCGAACGCGCTGGTCGATAGCGGAAAGCGGGTGGGTATCTTAGATACCGACCTTCATGGTCCCAACGTAGCAAAGATGCTTGGCTGTGAGGATGGCGTTCTCTTAAGTGAGAATGAAGGAAAATCATTTTATCCCGTCGAAGCCCGGCCGAACTTGTTAGTGATGAGTTTGGCGTTTGCAATTAAAGACCCCGATTCTCCAATCGTCTGGCGCGGTCCGATGAAAACTGCTGCGATTCGTCAGTTCCTTGCTCAGGCCGAGTGGGGTAACCTCGACTATCTTCTCATCGACTCACCACCGGGAACCGGCGATGAGCAGTTAACGGTTGTCCAGACGATCAAGGAGCTTACCGGGACGATTATCGTTACCACTCCTCAAGAGGTGGCCCTCTTGGATGCTCGGCGCTCCGTGGCGTTCTCTCGTTCGATGGGTATGGCGATCCTCGGTCTTGTTGAAAACATGAGCGGGCTCTTCTGTCCTCATTGTAATGAAGAGATTCCTGTCTTCGGAATCGGCGGTGGTGAAAAGCTTGCCAAAGAGATGGATGTGCCATTCCTGGGCAAGATCCCTCTTGAAGTTCCGTTGATGGAAGCGGAGGACAGTGGCAAGAGTCATCTTGAGAGTGCCCCAGAATCGCGCAGTGCCCAGGCCCTGAAACACATCGCCACCCAAATTGACCAAGGAACTGCGGTTTCCTCGGTGAAGGAGTAAGTGTGCACACCCATTTGATTTGGAAGAGCGGCAAGAGAGAACTTCTTTACAAAGGCCCGATCTTTGATGTGGCTAAGGTCGAACGAACCTCCACCGATGGGCGAGTAGCTCCGTTCGTGGAGGTCGCAGCCCCGCTGTGGGTCACCACGATCCCAATCTATCGTGATAAGGATGGAGTTCCCATGTTTGTCATGGTCGACCAGTTTCGCCACGGTTCCGCTACGGTAACGCGGGAGTTCCCCGCCGGAGTCGTTGACGAAGGCGAGGAGCCCGAAGTAGCAGCAAGAAGAGAACTTCAAGAGGAAACGGGATTGATCGGTTCAAAGGTAACGCTGCTTGGGGATATCAACCCCAATCCGGCGTTCATGAACAATAGGGCATATTTCTACTTAATAGAGGATGTCACTTCCAAGACTCAGCAGAGTCTTGATGAGAATGAACAAATGGATGTGCTCGCTGTTCCCGTAAAAGATGTCATTGAGCAGATGGGTACCGGAATCTATGACAATGGAATTATGATGATCGCCCTGGGCTTCTTTATGCGCGAAGCAAAGAAGCGACCATCTCTTATAGAAGGATAACACTATGAAAAAGTATGTAGTAATAACAATTACCCTCATCGCCATCCTGGCACTTACCGGATGTCAGTCGATGGGTAACTCCCTTACTCGAACTATTGAGGTTTCGGGAACGGCAACGGTTACCGTAGAGCCGGATATCGCTTCGTTCTCCATTCAAGTAAGTGAGAAAGCTGATACGACCAGCGAAGCGCAACAAAAGGCGAACGTAAAGCTGAACACGTTGTTAACGACGCTCAAGGATGCAAACGTTCAAGACAAGGATCTGAAGACCACAATGGTTAGCCTGCGGCCCAACTATGAGTACATCGACAACAAGCAAGTGCTCACCGGCCAGGTAGCTTCCCAAACCGTTTCGGTTACCGTCCGTGATCTTAAGAACTTAGGTTCAATCATTGATTCTTTGGGGCAGGTAAGTGGGATTACGCTTAACTCAATCTCTTTTGATAAGGAAGATAAGAGGGAAGCCCAAAGCGAAGCTCGAGATATGGCATTAGCCAATGCTCTGTCAAAAGCTGAGCAATATGCTCGCCAAGTCAATATGAGCACAACAAGCCCGATTACGATCAGTGAATACTCGGTTGCCTCCAATCCATACAATCCAAGGATGATGAGTATGGCTGCTTCAGCCTATGACATGGCAACGGAAATTTCACCAGGTACTCTTACGATTACTTCTACGGTGTCATTAGTGATGGAGATGAAGTAGAATAATCCATCCAACCTAGATAATTCGTTATACAATAAACTAATAAACTTTCCTCGTAAAAGGACTGTACAAATATATGGTTTATTGTTATAGTGATAGTGTCCGTATATGGGGAGCAAGACTTATGTCAACATTAACCCCAAATGGTTCTAACTGTTCTTTTCCCCCTCTTACGAGGTGACAGTCGAACCACCGCGCTGAAGCGGAACTCCTTCAAGGGTGCAAGCTTGGGGGAGTTTTTTTTGCCCTAATACCAATATTTCATGAAAAACATTATCGTGTCATAAGTATTATTGGTATACAATTCATTACTACATAACAAATAAACAACTAATTTAAAAGAAATATTAAAAATAATTCACTTTTCTTGCAAAACATGTTGACATAAGTCCGGAGTTTCAGTATCATACAACCAGGCTTAGGAATTAAGCAATTACTTGCACGGAAGCCCAGAGCTTCAGAGAGGAAAGAAAATGAAAAAGAATTTAGTTGCCCTTTTACT
>CAYUHP010000086.1:0-7166 GCA_964444595.1 uncultured Sphaerochaeta sp.
TACTGGCTGCCCATAAGGATCAGCTCCTCCGCTCCCTCTTTAAACGCGATCTGAAAATCGGTGATTTGGCACTACGCCTTCCCCACTATAAAGGAATGACGATTACCGTAACGCGGAGTGAAGAGCTTCAGGTACAGCAACGCCCCTCTTTTAAGCACGAAATAACCTATCATTTTATTGAAGATGAAGAGCCATTGAGGTTTTATATTTCAACGCCCGCCCTTGATCTTGCTCAACTCTTTGAGATTGCTGTTGATTGCTACTATCAACGCGCACTTAAGCGAGCGGTCCAAGGAGTTAAAAACCAATACTTTCTTCCTGCAGCCCGCACGGGGTTTCTTTTGGCATATCGTTCTATCCTGAGCCTCTCCCTAAAGCAAGAGACATACTAGGACAAGGCATTTGTGCACGATCGACCCAGCACATTAACGCTCGCAAAACCTACGATCGATTTCTTGAACTTTTATTGACTATTGACCCTGAACGCCTATCACGACGCTTCTCAACTTCCCTATCCCTCTTTCAATGAAACATATGAAACGATCCGAGAAAAGACTGAAATAATTGAAGATATGTTGGATGAACAGTCGTAAGCCCGATAAAACAATTCTTGCGCAAACTACAAACTACGCCCTTCATCATATACGGACAAACAAGAAAGCTCTCAATCAAAGATTGACTTCCCCAGCACTCTATTTTGAACATATTGGACCTGTTGAGCATCGAACGTATAAGCAACTACCCCATCAAACCAATACATATATATTGGACTGAGAGAGAGGGTTTGCCCCCTTCTCTCTTCGTCCATCTCTGAGTACATTTACTGTATGAATACTTCATATACATTTACTGAGATTGATCCTTCATTGCTCAATCCACTCAATAGTGAAGAGGAAGAAGTCATCCTGCACAAGGGGACTGAGTATCCTCATCGCGGAATCTATACCGATTACACCGAGGTTGGGACCTACTACTGTAAACAGTGCGGAGAGCCCTTATACAGCTCTTCAGCTAAGTTTGACGCCCACTGCGGCTGGCCAGCTTTTGATAAAGAACTGGAAGGCCGGGTGACCCGCGTCCCCGATGCTGACGGGATGCGGACCGAGATCCTTTGCTCCACCTGTTCAGCCCACTTAGGCCACGTCTTTGAAGGCGAAGGCTTTACCCCCACCAACACCCGCCACTGCGTGAACTCGATCAGCATGACCTTTAAGGCAGGTGAGCCGATGGCCACTGCCCTGTACGCCGGCGGTTGTTTTTGGGGAACCCAGTACCTCTTTTCCAAGACACCGGGGGTATGGAAAGCAGAGAGCGGCTACAGTGGCGGAGATTTGGTAGACCCTACCTACCAGGATGTACTCACCGGTCGTACCGGTCACTATGAAACGGTGAAGGTAACGTACAACCCGCTGAAGATCAGCTACGAAGCGTTGACGAAGTACTTCTTGGAGATCCACGACCCAAGCCAGGTTGATGGCCAGGGACCGGATATCGGCGAGCAGTACAAATCGGTGATCTTCTACCACAGTCGTGATCAGTTTGAGACGGCGCTGAAGTTGATTCACCAGCTTGAAGATGGAGGCATGAAGGTGGCAACCCAACTGCTACCTCAAAAGCCCTTCTATCGAGCTGAGTTCTACCACCAAGACTACTACCAGAAGAAGGGAACCCTCCCCTACTGCCATTACTGGACAAAACGGTTCTAAATTACTACGCTCATCACCATGAGCGAACGCAATCTTACCTTCTCCCTGGGCTGTAAAGACGGCCTACCTATCTTTGTGGGCTACTTTCCTACTGCGATGGCGTTCGGCCTCGTGGTGAAGGACCTGGGCTTTCGCCTCTGGGAAGCGGTCCTTTTCTCGATGTCAAACTTTGCAGGATCAGGCCAATTTCTGGCAGCCAGCCTCATCGGATCGGGAGCTCTGTTGGTTGAGATCTTTATCAGCGTATTGCTCATCAACCTTCGCTACACCTTCATGGGTGCTGAGGTTGCTCGCCGCTTAGAAGGCGGAGTTACCGGAATCCGACGGGCGTTGTTAGCCCACGGAACAACTGACGAAGTGTTCTCGATTGCGCTGATGAACCCCGATATACTGCCTGCCAAGTACCTTGGGGGTTTGGAGCTTGTTTCCTACCTTGGGTGGGTCAGCGGAACCGCATTGGGCTTTTTAATCGGCCTCATCCTCCCCCCCGCTCTTCAGCTGGCCGTTGGAGTTACGATCTATGCGATGTTCTCCTCTCTTCTCGCTCAAGAGTTTCGCCAAAAAGGAGCGATGGTGCTCCTCATCGCCGGTATCTCGGCGGCAAGCCACTCAGTTTTGACCTTAGTTTTGGACGTAAAAATTGGCTGGTCCTTTGTCATCTCAATGCTTTTTGCTAGCTTCATCGGCTCGCTCATCATTCGGGAGGACGTATGAAGTACTTTGTTGTTCCCATCCTCATCTCCGCCCTCGCTACGTTCATCCCCCGCGCCCTTCCCTATTGGGCCTCCTTCTTGGACAAGCTTCCCCCGCTTCTTTCGCGGATGCTCCGCTTACTACCAATCGCCGCCCTTGGACCGCTGGTCTTTCCCGGAGTGTTTGTCGACTTCGCCCCCCAATACTGGGCCGGCTTTGGGGGAATCGCGGTTTCATTTATTCTGGCGTACCTCAAAGGCGGAATGATCCTCCCGATCCTCTCTTCGATTGTGGTTACGTATGTCGCCCTCTTACTCGGAGCGTAAGGATGTTTGATCTTCACCGCCACATCACTTCAGCTCATCCTTCTGACTCCTCTTTCTACGCAACCAGCACAAGAGCTGAGTGGGTAGAAATCACTCAGGCTTTGTATGGCGGAGTTGGCTTACTACCCTCCGAGCCATTGGTCGGTGTTGAGGAGATCTATTCACTGTTGGTTGAGTACCCTCGCCTCCAAATCGCTGAAGTTGGCCTTGATCGGCGGTATGAGAACAGCGAAGAACAAGAGGTCTTTTTAGTTGAACTGTTGAAGATCGCTGTTGAACTGGAGCGAAGTGTTACCCTTCACTGCGTTCGAAGAGAGGGAAGATTACTTGAAATACTCAAGAAGGTGGATCGCCGGCCCCGACTTCTGTGGCACTCCTTTAGTGGAAGCTATGAAGTTGCCAAAGAAGCAGCGGCCTTGGATATCATCCTCAGCTTTGGTCCGAGGTTGAAGGACTCAAAGCTTTCAAAGGAAGGTAAACATCTTACCAACCTTCCCTTTGGCCTGGAAAGTGATTATGACCGATTGGATGAAGAGGAGTATGAAGGGATGTGGAAAACACATCAAATATGGTTTGGTGAGTTAGTGGGTTGGAATCATGAACGACTTTTGAGAAACAACGATGAGAAGCGAACAATTCTTACGTATTAGCCGTTTGCTGGGTGATGAAGTCATCTCTTCTTTGCATACTAAGACCGTAACCGTAGTCGGACTTGGTGCGGTCGGAGGGATGGCTTTGGAGTCATTAGTCCGTAGTGGTATCGGAAAAGTGATCATCGTCGACTTTGATATAATTGGGATCACCAACCTTAACCGGCAGATCCTCGCAACCTATGAGACGATCGGAAGTGAGAAGACTACCGTTGCATATGAGCGAATCAAAGCGATTAACCCCCACTGTGAAGTGGTGGTTCTTCCCCTCTTTGTTAACAACGAATCAGTGCATACGATCTTTGAGCATTCCACCGACTTGGTGATTGATGCGATCGATTCCCTCAGTCCGAAAGTAGCGTTGCTTGAGTATGCGTACAAGAAGAAGATCCCTGTTATCTCCTCAATGGGAGCAGCCTTACGGCGCGATCCCTTCTTAGTCCGCAAAGCGGATATCATGGATACGTGGGGGTGTCCCCTGGCCAAGCAAGTGCGCTATCGCCTGAGGCGCAAAGGCGTAGGCCGGGGAATCGAAGTGATCTTCTCCGCCGAAGAGATTCGCTTTACGTATAAAAACCCCTCGGAAGAGGAGCACGCTGACTTCAATGAACAGATCAGTTCAACGGGCCGGAGGCGCAACGTGCTTGGGTCGCTACCCACCGTAACGGCAATCTTCGGCCAACAGCTCGCCCACCTCGCCTTAACCAAGCTCCTCGGAGGCGAAGAGTTCACTGCTGGCGAAGTATTTAACGCTCGCTGAGAATGAGCGGAGTAAAGAAAGCGGGGGTGTGAAAATCCGGCTTTACGGTATCGATCGGGTTTGCCGCCAAGTAGTAGGGAACCTTATGAGCATCCCCGCAGGCGTAGAAGTTTCCCTCAAGGTCGAACGCCTCTCCCTCTTGGACAAGACCAAAGGCTTGGAGATCCAATTCGATCGCGACGGAGTACTGGCTTTGGTGGTTGGTGTTCTCTTTAATCTGGACTGTTCGCCTAATCGAGTCGATGAGCTTGGGATCAAAGAATGTTCGATCCGCTCGATTCGGACCTTTGGCAGCGAGGATGAACGTGGAAGCACTGAACTCAAAGTTAAGATACTCATCACTATCTCTTCGCTTGAGGAACGCTTCGACGCAGCTGTCGGTGTACACTGGACCGTTATGAGTCGTTACCATCCTTATGAGCTGCGGGGAGCGAACCTTGTAGAGTAAGAGTAAGTTGGTATCTCGCACTCCAAGGCGAAGGGATGCTTCAACATTTGGGTACTCACCCCAGAGCTGAGTAAGGGCGATTGGAAGGTGGGTTTCGGCAGAACCTCTTTGAATCGTAATAGCCACATCAATCTCCTAAAAACGCTTTTTGCAGATCATCACTCAGCATTTGCGGTTTTAAGGTTTCTAAGTTGATCGCTGCCACTTTTACGATAAGGTCGGCGATGAGCTCATCATCCTTAAACACTTGCTGGCGCAGGGTCATCGAAAAGCGCTTCATCGTGGTTACCACCGTTCGAACTTCCAAGAGGTCATCCAGCTTGGCGGGCTTTTGGTAATCGATTGAGATCGACTTGACCACAAAGCCCGTCTTTTGAACGTTGAGTAGCGATGACTGATTCCCGTCAAAGTGGTGACTTTGAGCGATCTCCCTTAAGAGTTCAGTCCGAGCGTGCTCAGCAAAGTCGAGATACCGAGCGTGGTAGACGATTCCACCACAGTCGGTATCACTGTAATACACCCGAACAGGAAAAATATGCATCCTAAAGCCTCACCGGTGCGCCATCAAAGCGCAGTGTTGATACGTAATCATCGTATGTTTGCGCCCTGCGAATCAACTGGATTGAGCCATCTTTTGTTAAGAGATACTCCGCACTGCGAAGTTTTGCGTTGTAGTTGAACCCCATTGCATGGCCGTGGGCTCCGGCATCGTGGATCACCACAACATCGCCGACCTCAGTCTTGGGCAAGGGACGGTCGATCGCAAACTTGTCATTGTTCTCACACAGTGAACCGGTAACATCGTAGCGATGATCATGATCAACTCGACTCTTACCGAGGACGGTGATGTGGTGGTAGGAACCATAGAGAGCGGGGCGCATCAGGTCCGCCATCGAGGCATCGAGGCCGACGTAGTTCTTATACTTTTCCGTGACATGGAGAACCTTGCTCACTAGATAGCCGTAGGGTCCGGTGATCATCCGGCCCACTTCGAAGGTAATCGTTAAGGGAGCAAGACCGGCGGGGATGATGATCTGTTCATACAATCTCTTCATCTCTTTGGAAACAAGGCCGATATCCATCGGAGAATCTTCGGGGCGGTACGGAATCCCGATTCCACCACCCATATCGATGAAGGAGATCGTAACTCCCGCCTCCTCTTTGATTCGAACACAGAGTTCAAAGAGCATGCGGGCGGTTTCAACGATGTAGGAACCCTCCAGTTCATTGGAGGCGACCATCGTGTGCAAGCCGAAGCGCTTTGCGCCCTTCTCTTTGGCGATCTTATAGCAATCGATGATTTGAGCGGAGGTTACTCCGTACTTTGCTTCCACGGGATTACCGATGATCGCATTACCGGTTCGTTCGCTTCCGGGGTTGTAGCGAAAACAGATCGTTTCAGGAAATAGGCCAAGCGCATCTTCAAGGAACTGGATGTGGGTAATGTCATCCAAGTTGATGATTGCCCCCAGCTCATACGCTTTTTTGAACTCCGAGGCGGGAGTGTCATTGGAGGTGAAGATAATATCTTCGCCGCCTAGGCCCACCGCTTCACTGATCAACAGCTCCGGAAGACTGGAACAGTCCACTCCGCTGCCCTCTTCAGCTAAGGCTTTGATGATCGTGGGATTTGGACACGCCTTCACGGCAAAGTAGTTCTTAAAGTTTGGGGCCCAAGAGAAGTGTTCTTTGAAGGCTCGAAAGTTTTTGATGATCGCCTCTTCATCATAGAGATAAAACGGTGTCGGTAGGTCTCCGGCAAGCTCAAGCAGTTCGCCGTGTCCTAAGGGAAGGGTTTTGGTGCTCATATCGTTAGATTCTCCTCGATCATCTTCATCGCTTCTTCAACGTTCTCTCGGTGGTTGTACGCCGAGATCCGAACAAACTGATTACCCGCCGGCCCAAAGCCACCGCCGGGGGTCACTACCACGTGGCACTGATCAAGAATCTGATCAAAAAACGCCCAGCTGTCGATCCCATTGGGGGTCTTGGCCCAGATGTAGGGACTGTTTACTCCGCCGTAGACGGTAAGACCCAGCTTCTTTAGACCTTCTCGAATGATCCGAGCGTTCTCTAGGTAGTAGGCAACCAGAGCCCGACTCTGTTCATACCCGGCACCACTGAGGGCGGCAAACCCGCCACGTTGGGCGATATTGCTTGCCCCATTGAAGAACGTAGTTTGCCGACGGTTCCACATCCGATTGAGCTCTTGAGCTTTGCTGTCTTCACACATAAGCGCTTTAGGTACGATCGTCCAGCCAAGGCGGACTCCGGTGAAGCCGGAGAACTTCGAAAAGGAAGAGAGCTCGATCGCACACTCCTCTGCGCCTTCAATCTCATAGATCGACCGGGGGTACCCCTCTTCGGTGATATATTCACTGTACGCACTGTCGTAGATGATGATGCTCTTATGTTTTCGAGCATAATCGACAAACGCTTTCACCTCTTGGTGATTCATCACCGAGCCGGTGGGGTTGTTTGGATTGCACAGATAGATCAAATCAACATCTGTTTCCGGCAAGGGCGGAATGAAGTTATTCGCTTCGGTGCAGGAGAGATAGACTAGGTTTTTGTACATCCCCA
>CAYUHP010000087.1:0-7010 GCA_964444595.1 uncultured Sphaerochaeta sp.
CTCCCCACGAGGTAAAAGAGGCTTCGGCGTGCAAAATCCATATTCAATGGAGTTGCGCAGTGTTGCGTACTCTGCGCCTAAACTCACACTCATCGGCGAAGCAGCGAGAGTACCTCCAACACAAAGAAGAAGGAAGATTACTAACAGATATCTTTGTTTCATGGAGTCATCATATCATGGATTCATTGGTTATGAATGCGTTTAATGATCACGGTAAATTGGTTGGCTTGACGATCATCGATAAAGTCTATGTCCGGATTCGTTGCACCCCACTACCAAGGTATAGGATGATCCTCGTGGCAAAGGAGCTCAGAATGGGATTCCTAAAGTTTGAGTATCCACTTTTTATATTTTCTCTGCTCAAATTGTTCGGAAGATGCCCAGGGCTGGTAATTTCAATTCGATCGGAAAACACAAAGATCCGAATTGGAGCTGAAATGAAGTAATCGCGATGAATAAGGGCGTTAGCAACGAGCTCCTCAAATACAATCTGTGGTATTTCCGGCTGCCCGATCGAGTTCACCGATTGATCCTTTTGGATGTGGCGAATATTTCCTAACAAAAATGCAATACTCTCGCGGAACATCCGATCAATATTCCCCCTCATATCCCTGCTATCCACATACGATTCAATATCAACTCGTGAACCTGGAAATGCCACGGCTTTGATGAGGAATGAGGGCAATTTGAACTACGGAATTGCAACAAACAAAAGAGCACCAGCAACATTAAGGGTTTCATTTTTTGCCAAATTCATATTTTCTAACACTCGTGGCAGTTCTTCTTGGGAGACGGTAAAGAGATCTCCAAACATCTTTTGAACAAACTCAACAAAATAGGGATAGTCAATCTCAGATACAGTCAAATTATTTACTGGGATTTCATCACCGTGAATGAGGGGAGCAGATTGAAACATCCGTTGAATTTCTTCTCTACTCGTAACCTTACGTTTATCGCTGCCACTCTTAACCCAAACTACGGCATTGTTATCCATATAAGGCTTACTTACTCCTTTTTGAAGATGCACAACAAGTACAAGCCCATTGGAGTGATGAAGTATTTCCGTGTATGGGTTTATGGGGGGAGCGAACAAGCTGAGAGGAAACCTTCGATAGAATTTGATTAATCCTTTAAACATCATCTTTCGAAAGACCAGTACCATTTCAATCGGAATCGTTAATTCCAATACAGATCATACCGCCTTCGGAGTTACTCATTGCGACCATTTCTCCAGCCATTGATTCGGGGTCAAATATGTTTTCTTTAAATTGTTGTTCGGGAGATTCACCAACGGCAATATGTTCTAAGAGTTCTGGAATGTTCATATCGTACCTCGAATTCTTCACTCTGGGGCTGTAATATCACATCATCTCAAAATCCTTCGTTTCTATCTTAGGATATGCCATCCTAGTAGATATCTCCACCAACTCTTAGGCGATCAAAGACCCTCTTTTCAGTAGATTTCTTGAAAGAGATAAAAATATATTATTATCTTGACACAAATGTTTGTTTAAGCTAACTTATGATCGAGGGATACAACGATGCAGAACACAATGGATGTATTAACTGTTGGTCAAAAAGGTTCCGTTAAGGCAATTCATGCTCCGAAGCAACTGAAACGACGATTGATGGATATGGGATTCACCAAAGGTGTTGGTGTTGAAGTAATTAAGATGGCCCCAATGGGTGATCCGATGGAAGTTTCCATTCGCGGATATCACCTCTGTCTCAGAAAAGCTGAAGCGCGCTCGATCGAGCTGGTTTAACGATATATGTACACGATAGCTCTCATTGGTAATCCCAACAGCGGGAAGACCACCTTATTTAACGCCCTGACCGGTTCAACCGCCTATGTTGGGAACTGGCCAGGGGTTACTGTTGAAAAGAAGGAAGGGATCGTCAACGGACATAAGATCCTCGATCTTCCGGGCATCTACTCCCTTTCGCCCTACTCACCCGAAGAAAAAATCTCCCGTCGTTACATCCTAGATGAGCAACCTGATCTCATCATCGATGTGATCGATGCAACGAACCTGGAGCGAAGCCTCTATCTGGCGACCCAGCTCGCCGAGCTTGGTCGGCCTTTGTTGCTTGCACTCAACATGGAAGACCTTTTGGTCAAAGACGGAATTGCAATTGATACCAAGCGACTGAGTCAAATGTTTGGAACTCCGGTAGTTCAAATATCCGCATCAAAAGGAACAGGGATCGATAAGCTGAAGAAACAGATCGAACACTGCCTGAAAGACCAGCAGATTCCCCCATGTCCCTTGTTCAGCTCCCGCATTGAAAGCAAGCTCACCACGTTAATCGAAGATGATTATTTGCATAACATCCCCCACGGAAGGCAAATGCGCTGGGCAGCGATTAAACTTCTCGAAGGCGATGAGCTCTTCTTAGAGACAATGCCTCCGGTTCCTTCCGAGTTGAATGCCTACCTCGAAGAAACTCGAACTCACCTTGAAGAGGTGTACGATGATGACATTGAATCGATCATCGTTGACCAGCGGTATAAAGTAGCAGAAAACCTCGCCAAAGAAAGTTTGGTTAAAAGTGATTCAAAGAAGAAACGCTTTAACTTTGACACGATCGCAACCCACCGAATTTGGGCAATTCCCCTCTTCATCTTGATTATGAGCGGAGTGTTCTTCCTCTCTGTCGGAGTTGTGGGCGGTGGAACCACCGACGCCTTGGAAGGGTTCTTTGAAGACCTCTCGGAGTGGATAAACGCCGCCGGTGCATCATGGCAAGTCCACCCCTTCCTTCTTGGAATCCTCGCCGACGGAATCGTCGCCGGAGTGGGTGCAGTCCTCACCTTCGTTCCTCAGCTCTTCATTCTCTTCTTACTGCTTTCCATCCTTGAAGACTGTGGCTACATGGCTCGAATCGCCTTCATCATGGACCGACAGATGCGCTCGATGGGTCTTTCCGGCAAATCGATCATCCCCTTGGTTATCGGTACCGGTTGTACCGTCCCGGCGATTATGAGTACTCGAACGATCGAGCACCAAAAGCAACGCGAACTCACCGTGGTTGTGACGCCTTTCATCCCCTGTGGAGCAAAGATGCCAATCTTTGCCCTGATGCTCACCTACTTCTTCCCCGGTAAGTGGTATATGGCCCCCTTGATGTACATCATGGGAATCCTTGCGGTAATCGCCACCGGTCTTTTAGCCCGGGCGATCGACCGTCACAAAGAAACAAACGCATTCATCCTTGAACTTCCCCGTTATCAGATCCCGGCACCCAAGAGTGTCTGGCGCCAAACAAAGGACCGGACCTTAGGCTTCATCTACAAAGCCGGTACGGTCATCTTACTCTCCTCAATCGTCATCTACCTCCTCTCCTCCTACTCCTTTACCTTCAAAGCAGTAGAAGCCGATGCGAGCATGCTCGCGATCATGGGAAGAATCGTAGCCCCAATCTTTATTCCACTGGGCTTCGGGTTCTGGCAAGCAGCCGTTGCCCTCTTGGCGGGTATTGCCGCTAAAGAAACGATTGTTTCCACGTTGAGTGTGGTAATCGGCACGGCGTCGCTTACCAACTTCTTTGACCCCGCCGGGGCGCTCGCCTTTATGACCTTTATCCTTCTCTCCTCTCCGTGTATCGCAGCGATGACCGCGATGTTCAAAGAGCTGGGGAGCAAACGAAAATTCCTCTTTGCCATCGTTTGGCAATTTGGATTCGCCTATGTCGTGTCCCTCCTGGTGAGGTACATCGTAATCTTAGTTGTGTGAGGTGCTCTATGATAGCAATCATTGCTAATTCCATTGTAGCAATCTTCATTCTCTCACTCATCGTCTTTGCCTTGAGCCGAGTAGCTCCCGTTAAAAAGGGTGCCGACTCCGACAGCGACGTCCCCGCCGGGTGCAAGAGTTGTCCCTTCAGCGGTCAGTGTCATTGATCGAAGATTGTTTTAGTAACCAGATCGTCACCTCAAAAAGGTGGCGATTTTTATTATATAAAAGTCGGTAGCTGAGAGCTTCTCGATTATACTCATATTCCGCTATACTTCAGACATATGAGAAGATTTGTCAGAAAACGATTATGCGTGAGTTTACTCGCCCTTCTTTTTGGCCTCACCCTCAGTGCCAGCTTTACCTCGGTAGTCATTCCATTGAGCAGTTCACTCTACCAAGATATGGATCTCTTGTACCTCTTAGAGGGCCAAGGAACTCCCTCCACTGCACGGCCGTGGAGTGTGGGAGAAGCAACCAAACTTCTTGAGTCGGCATATCCGACCAAACACACAGCGTTGTATGAAGCGATCAGAGATGAGTTGACTATCTCACCCACCATTGTCTTTGATGACGAGTTTGCCCTTGGGCTCTCGGCCACGATAAACACCGAGCTCTATGCCCATTCAAACGGCGAAGAGTTTGGCAGTGAGCATGATTGGGTTCGGACCTTTATCCAACGCAAACCCCTCATTAAAGGAGAGCTGGATCTCTATCTGGGGGAGAAGATCGCAATCCACACCGATCTACAATACGGACGTAATCGATTTAATTCTCAGGATTCCTACTCCTCTTACCCCGATGGAATCGGGGCGATCATCCCCCCGAATACAGGAAGGGTTGTCACTTCGGCCACCTACCTCTACTCAAAACCCTTTCTCACCAACATCCTCCCGCTTTCTCAAAGCTATGATATGGATTTGGAAACACCTAAGCGCGCAGTAATCTCACTGGGCAGTGGACCCTGGAACATCACTCTTGGGCGCGACCGCCTCAGCTGGGGAAACGGTAAATCAGGGAACTTTATCATTGGAGACCACACGGATTACCATGAATTTGCTCGCTTTAAGTACTTCTCGAAGTACTTTTCCTACGACTGGTTGAACATCTTCTTACAAACAAACCCTGATCCGGGTGAGAGAGAAGATGAGTCGATTCGTATCTTTATGACGCACCGCCTTGAGTTTCAGCTCTTCAACCGAGTTACCGTTGCTCTTTCTGAAAACATCATCTATGTAAACAACTCCTTTGATCTTCAGTACTTCAACCCGGCATTTATCTACCACAACCTCAACAATGCCAGCATGTTTAACGCAATTGCTCACGCTGAAGCAGATATCTCAATCATCCCGGGGTTGAATATCTACGGCCAGTTTGTCCTCGACCAAGCTCGAGCTCCGAATGAGCCGGATACTCAAGCGGATGCTCTTGGCTATTTGACCGGCGTTGAATACGCTCAAAGTCTCTCAGTTGGATACCTTCACACATCGTTAGAGTTTGCCCTCACAACCCCCGTCCTTTACCGCCGGTCAAAGGCAGATTTCTTGATGTTCCGCAAATACTTTACCCATGGTAGTCTCAACAGCCTGGGTTACTTACTTGCTTTAGATTACATTGGTTATCAATACGGTAGCGATACTCGCCTCCTCCAATTGGATCTTGGATATCGTCTTCCCCCTGCTTTTGACGTCAACTTTAAGATGATCCTCATGCAACAGGGTGAAGTAGATATCTTTACCTCCAACAACGGCATTGTAACAATTCGAGATGCAACACCTTCCGGTGATACGATCAAAGAAAGGATGATCCTCTCCCTCGCTGGAACGTATGAGTATCCCCTTTCATTTGCGGATCTCTCCTTCTGGGCTCAACTTGACTGGGTAGGCAAACGAACCTTTACCAAGTCCAGTAGCAGCTATGCTGACTTTGGATCAGATCTGCAGTTCACCCTTGGGATGGGGATTACGTTTTAATCTACGTGGTCGCATTCACGGACTGTGAATATTTTTGTGGTGCATACCGCCAAAAATATGTTACCCTATGTTAATTGAATCAATATTTGGAGGGTAATACTCTATGAAGCGTGTGTTACTTGCTGTGTTTTTGGTTGGCATCGTTCTTGGATCAGCGTTTGGAGCTCCGACAGATCAAAAAATCTATCCGGTAAACTCCGAACCATTTCAAATTATTACGTCACTATACATCACCCAGGGTTTGGCCCTGCCATCAACCGCCGGTCCTCACAGCGGTGATGAGCTGAAGCGAATGCTTGATCTTATCGAGGTCGATCGCCTTACCCCTGAACTGAAGAATATATATAAAACTGCCCATGATTCTCTGTATCAAGAGCAAAAGGTCGTTAACTGGGGTTTGGAAGCAGCCTTAGAGACATATATTCATACCGACACTACGAACTTCACCCTCGAAGAGGATTGGGTTCGCGGGCACGATGAACGAAGTCCACTTTTACAAATCACTTTGGAAACATTCCCCAGCAAACATTTTTATGGTTACAGCGAATTTGCGTTCAACAACACAAAATATACGGGCTATGATACTGAAAACGGCACTCCTACCTCTTCCTTTTTTGGAAAATCAGCCGTGACAAGCAACCTCTTCTTCCTGCCACCCGGCAACGTGAGAGATCTTGATTTAGCGATGCCTTATCGAGCATTTGGTGCGTTTGGCGGTGCAAACTGGAGTGTCCAAATCGGTCGCGACAAACTCTCATGGGGAGCGGGGAAGACCGGTAACTTCATGCTCAGTGACTCGCTTCGCTACCACAACATGGGGCGCTTCACTACGTACAGTAAGAACTTCAAGTACAGCCTTGTTACCTCCTTCTTTCCTCATCCCAAGCAGTATCATCGTGAAACTAATCTAGATGACGCTACAGCTATCGAATACTTCTTAGATGCCAAAAAAGGAGGTCAGGGAACCCCTCTTTCAGGAATCAATATGTTCTTGGGTCACCGCCTTGAAGGTCGACTCTTTAACGGCAAAGTGGGCCTTGCGCTCTCCGAATCGATTATGTATCAATCGGATGAGAACTTGTTCGACTTACGAATTTTGAACCCCTCAATGATTTATCATAACTACTACATTCGGAGCAATTCGAACTCGTTGCTGACGTTTGAAGTAGATTACACGCCGATTCCTTACTTGAATATCTATGGTCAACTGGCGATCGATGAGTTTGCTCTTGTCGGAGAACCTGTTCCAGGAAAAGACACAAATGCATTCCCCTCAGCCTATGGGTTTATGCTTGGAGCA
>CAYUHP010000088.1:0-6985 GCA_964444595.1 uncultured Sphaerochaeta sp.
ACTCCCGCATCACCCTGAACGCCTCATCTTGGGCCTCTTTGTTCTTGTCATAGGGGATGTAGTGACCGGCATCTTTGAGGTGGAGGTGAGTTAGGTTGCCTTTAATATTCTTTTCGATCAGCTCAACTACGTCGTAGGGGATGATCGGGTCGTGTCCTCCGGTGAGAAGAAGGGTGTTGGAAGTTAGATTAGTCAGGTTTTTGACTGCTTCTTTTCTTACCTTTTCAAGTTGAAGAACTGTTTTTGGAAAGACCCACGACCAATACTCACTTCCGAGATACTGATCATCATCCTCTTCACTTTCATAGTAGAACGTATACTCGGGATCCGCTTTCCAAGGAACAGCGATTCGTTTGACAAAGGGAGCGATCAGCTTGAGCTTGAAGACGGGAATCGTCGGAATCAAGAGACCGGGGGCGATGAGGATGAGATTTGAAGTGTTGTATTCTTTGGCGAGGGTGACTGCCAACGCTCCGCCCATCGAGTGACCGACGATGAGCACATCTTTGTATCTTTGAGAAAGGTCATTCATCGCATTTCTCAAAGTTCCCAGCCAATCCTTTGCCGTGCTCTCTTGAAAGTCTTTGCCGCTAGTACCGTTACCGGGAAGCCGCGGAGCATAGATAGCATACCCCTCTTCAAAGAGCTCGCGCCCTACTCGAATCATCTCACCGGGATAACCGGCGTAGCCGTGGATGAGCAGCGCGGCCTTGGTTGCGTTGTTCGTGGTCAGTTCAAACGGCTTGGCACAAGAGCGGACTCGCGCTTTGTCTTGGTAGTATCCGTTGGTCCAATCGGTTGTGGTAAATATAAGGTTCATTGGTATAGACTCTGTTTTAGTACATTCAGCAGGTCGATTCGACTTCGAACCTGTGTCTTTGAGAAGATATTGGCCACGTGGTTGGTTACCGTGTTGGCACTAATCTCCAGTTCACTGGCGATCTCTTTGTTCGTCAGCCCTTGGCTGATGAGGTTGATGATCGCAAACTCCCGTTCGGTGATATTGTAAACAGCAAGATCGCTGAGCTTTAGCTCACGAGAGTGCTGTTTCTCCTCTCGCCCAAGGCGAACAAACACCATGAAGAGAAAGACCATGATCGTGATCGAGAGAGCGAGGAAGTAGAACGCGTACAAAAAAGGTTTCAAGATGGGAAAGAAGAGGGCAAGCATGATCGCCGGAACCATCGAAAAGCTGACGATGATGATCGTCAGTGCGCTGGTTCGGGCGGTCTTGTTCTCAATTGATCCGAGATTTCGAACAAGGACCACCAAACAAAATGCGATCACAAAAACAAAGAGAACAAATTGCGCTTGCTCGAAGAAGAGCAAGGGCTTCACCTCATTGACCACCCCGAGTCCCAGATAGATCGCCGCTAAGAAGGAGAAGAGCGTGATGTACGGCTGGCGCCACGGATGGGCGATTACCCACGTGGTGAAGAACGGAAGGAAGACGATGAGGAAGGCAGCATCGGCTAAGACCACGATCTTAAAGATGATCGAAAGGACTTGCCCGCTTAAGCCGGTGATGAAGAGCTTGGTGAGGGTTTGAAGCGCCAGAAGCATCATCGCCCCAAGCAACGATGCGTGGCAGACGATGAAAAAGCTGGCCCATCGTTCTTTGTGGGCCAAGCGGTATACGATTGCTAATGCCAGCGTCATACTCCCAAGAGCAAACGCCAGCATATAGGAAAGGAGTAAGAAACCACTCACGACGTTACTTCTTCAAACCCAACTGCTTTTGGTTGTGGGAGAGATCGGCAAGGCCGCAAATATCGGTGATCTCGTTGAGCAAAGCGACCATCTGCGTTGGCTCTAAGCCCGCTTCGGCTCGGGTTCGCTCATTGTACATCGCACCATTGACGGCAGCTTTACTCTTGGCTGAGTAGAGTCGAATGTGGAAATCATCCCCTTCGTTGAGGAAGAACTCACTGGTATACGCGTACTTATCGATCGCTTTTTCAAGAGCACCGTTGATCGCTGCCATATCTCGGACAAACGCCTTAGGCTCCTGGAGGTGAAGGTAGAACCACAAAGGAAGACCGGGGTTGTTCCACGCAAGGTTGACTCGCTTCTTCTTTGCATGGGCCATCTCGGCGCGAACATCTTGAGCGGAGAGGTTCAGATCGGCAAGACCGAAAACAAGCCAGACACTGCTGTAGTTTCCGGCGTTACGCTTTCGGGCGGTGATATTGATCAACTGATGAAGATCCTTAAACACCTCCTGATGCTCGACAGTCATATTGGAATAGCGGCAATCTTTGCGCATTTGAGAGAAGTAGAGACTCTCAATCTCGCTGGCTGTTACCAACAAGATCGTTTTGCGAGGGGGTTGAGAAAGACGTTTACGTGCCATGACTACTCCTTATCTTGTGCACTCTCTCGGTCATACGAGAACTCCGAGAGGATCGGGAGGGCTCCAAATGCTCCGTTCATATATTGAACTTGCGTTCGGTCATTAGCCTTCGAATATCGGTAGTTCGCCAAGCTGGTGTACACCGTTGCGCTCTCGCTATCCTTTTGGGCGAAGTACACGCCATCGCGGCGGAGCAAGCCCGGCTTAAGCAGGGATGGGTTACAGTCAACGACCAGCATCTGCGAACCGTTTATATCGTTGTTTGCCTCAAAGATTTCAACGATATGGGTGAGAACGTCTGGGTGTAGGAGCATTCCAAAGTCATCGATGACGATGGTTTTGCCTTTGGTGAACGATTCAAAGAACGCCACTCCGATCAAGCAGAGGCGCCGAAGGCTCAAACTCTCCAAACTAAAGTATGAGGCATAGTGTTGAGTTACGTTGGTGTGAACAAAGATTACCCGGCCATCTTTGACGCGGATATCTCGGATATCAGTGATATCGACACTCCAAAGGAAGTTGATCAACTGAGACACCCAACCAGGGTGCTCTTCGAGCATTTGAATCAAGTATCGCTCACTGAGGTTGGATACTCCCATCGGTAGGAGGTGAAGACGATCGACGAGCCATGAGTAGAAGAGGTTACTGGTCTCACTTCCCTTTTCCGCCGAAGCTTGGAGGAAGGTGTGTTTTTCATCAACCTTGTTCACCAATCGCTTCTTATCGCCGCGGTAGTACTTACCCCACCGGTAGGTGTAGGTTAGCTCGGCATCAGCGAGGGCTAAGGCATCCTCTTTGAGGGTTCGCTCAAACATCCGCCGCTTGGATCGGCCGACGTTGTGGTACAACGACTCTTCATAGATCTTCGTTCGATCAGCGACGAGCGTATAAGTTCCGATGACCGGATCGCCGCTCTCTTCATCATTACCCAAGATCGTGCGAATGATGATCGTTGCCGGCTGATCCTTCTCTTCCGAGTAAGCAAAAGAAGTTCCACTGAGAATTACCAGAGGGTTCTCCGTCTCTTCAGAAGCGGTTGCAATCGATTTGAGTGCTTCAAGGGCTCGAATGAAAGAACTTTTCCCTGCTCCATTCGGACCAATAATTGCGGCACTCTTGATGAGCTTGAGCTTGTCCGTCACCGAGACTACCTTAGATTCGCTGAACCGATTATCCCTGACAGCTTCAAACGAAATGGTTTGTTCGCCTCGCACGGATTTGAAGTTCGCAATAGTCATATCAAGCAGCATGCGCTACCTCCTCAATCTCACCCTTCGGTGGTATTACCAAATTGTCTCCATCCGCTGTTTGACGGATGGCCATTCTTCCAGCGCCTGAACCAACCTAAGCGGCAATCGCTCATCGCCGTGGTTATCAGTGGCCAGTATATCAACAACATCTGCTTCAAGATACGGCAAAGCGGCTCCATTTTCAACCGCTTCTACATTTACTTGAACCAAACACCCCATCGCTTTCAACTCATGAAATAAGGTTTCCTTTGGACTCAACCACATATATCGCTCAACATGGGCGATGATGGGAGTAAGGCCTTCGCTGATCAACAAACTCAGTCGTTCTTTCAGCTGAGCAGGCGGAAGGGCAAGTGAAAACTCTACGAGCACAAACCGATCTGCAATGGGAATCGCTTTGAGCCGCGGCTGGTCGGAAACATACAGCTCGCTGCCAAGATAGAGTGTTACCCCCCGCCGCTGCGCTTCCTCTTGAGCCCATTCAAAGGTAGCACGAATTCGATCAACTTCAGTGGTAACAAACGGATTGTAGATGTGCGGAGTTACGACAAGCTCATCAATGCCACACTCGTGATAAATCTCGTACATGCGGAGGCACCCCTGAGTATCGAGATATCCATCATCGATCCCTGGGAGTAAATGGCTATGTGTATCCCGCAATCCCATACAGTTGACTCCTTGGCGCTTATTATACCCCGAATTAGCAACAAGGGAAAGGAAAAAGAGGGGTCATTAACGCTCTAGGCTATCAATATTCAATCATTGATTGCGCTTCGACACCGGAATTAGCCAAATGGTGCTTCACGACAGCGACATCACTGACCATATCCGCGATCGCAATCAACTCCTCTGGAGCGTTTCGACCGGTGATGACCAGATGAGGGAAACCCTCATCATTTCGATGGGTGGTAATGAAGGTAACAACCTCGTTGAGATCGATATACCCAAAGTTCAACGTATAGGTAAACTCATCTAAAACGATGAGGGTGTACTTACCGCTCAGCGCCCACTTCTTAACAGCGTCCCACCCCTGAGGAGCAAGAACTCGATTCTTCTCATCGTTGCCTTCGATCCAGGTAAAGCCGGCTCCATAGGAGCGCCACTCGACACCCAGCTCTTTGAGAATACGCGCTTCCCCGCTGTTTAGCACCGCGGGATCTTGCTTGATGAATTGAGCAACTGCCACCTTTGCACCGTGGCCGAGGGCCCGAACCACCTGACCAATGGCGGCAGTAGTCTTTCCTTTGCCGTCACCCGTATAGATTAACACCATGATATTATCTTCCTTCCGTGTAGAGCTGAGTCGTAAGGGTATACTCCTCAATGCACTCACCGCACAGCTGCATTTGGGCTTTCTGCGCATCACGCCGGGCATCCTGCATCCGGGTTAGCGCCTTAAAGAGATCGTTAGTTGGATAGCTTGCATACACTTCATTCATCAATTCAATTGCATCATCAAGTTCACCGAGGCCTTGGTACAGAAGGGCTGCGTTATACCCCCACCGCCAATCGCCGGAGAGTTGGTAGAGGTTTAAGAATTGACGAAGCGCCAAGCGATACTCACCGCGGCTTACCAATTTGTAGATCTCTTTCGCTGTTGGGTCCTTTGGCTTATTTGGAGCCAAACTGACCCACTCAGTGACCGTTGAAGGGGCCAATTGCCGGGCAATTTGTCCCTCAAAGGAGATGAGGATATCTTCAAAGAGCGGAAGAAAGGAGGGGCTCCGGCTAAAGGACATCCTCCGAATAATCTTATAGCTCTCGGTCGCTTCATCCCAGATGCGCGTTCCAACCAAATACTCTTCACTTACTTTATCTGCATAGTTGGCGGTGTAGAGGATCATTCCGTTTGCCAGATCCACCACTTGAATCGAAAGGGCCACGGTCGCACTTTGAACAAGGTAATACGAACGCTCTTCACCGCTGTCATCATCGCTGCGTTCGATGAGGGTTTCAGCCACATCCAAGAATGTAATCTCACTTTTTACTACTGCATCGGCGTGAGGGCTGGTGGTCGAAGAAAGATGACCCGTTGACTGAATCGCTCGATCAAGGGAGCGCGTTGCGGCTCGGGCAACATCACTGCTCAGAGAGGAGGTATACCCGCTTGGAATCGTAAGCTCTTGATCGCCTACGCCCTCCACCCACGCCGAAACTGGGCGGCGTGTTACCAGGAACGTCTTCGTCGGGTCGATCCGAAGCGATTGAGCCCCATGAAGGTTTGCTTCGGCGGGAATCTGTCGGGTGATCGAAAGGCCGGTAACACAGGAGCTTAAGATGAGGATGAGTGCAAGAGTGGCGATGACGGACAACGTTAATCGTTTCATTGAGTACCTCCAACAAAGAATGCGGCGGCTTCAAGCGCCCTCACCATCCCCTGCTCATTGGCTATTCCCTTCCCGGCGATATCAAAAGCCGTCCCATGATCAACACTGGATCGGAAGAACGGCAGTCCCCAGGTAATGGAGATCGTATTATCAAAGTCGTACGTTTTTGCGGCGATGTGACCTTGGTCGTGGTAGAGACTGATTACCGCCCGGTATTGGCCTACCTTCGCTTGGTGGAAGACTGAGTCCGCCCCGATGGGACCAACAACATTGACTCCGCGCTCTTGAGCCAGGGCGATCGCCGGCATTACTTCCAGGATCTCCTCTTGGCCAAAGAGCCCGCCGTCGCCGCTGTGAGGGTTGAGCCCCGCCACCGCAAGCGGTAAATCCACGTCAAAGAAGGAGGGATACTGAGTCGTTATCTCATCGCTGGTGATAATCGTTTGAAGTAATCGATCTTTGGTGACCGCCTTGCACGCATCAATGAGAGAAAGGTGGCGGCTATGAAAGAAGATCTTAAGTTTATGCGTATCGAACATCGTTGTCGGCTGAATGCTCTTACTCAACATCGCCAAGATTTCAGTGTACCCGATCTCTTCGATTCCAGCGGCTTTGAGCGCTTCTTTGTGCAACGGTGGGGTTACCACCGCCGCGGCCAAGCCCTCTTCGATTAGGTTAACCGCCAGCTTAACGCTTTCAAACGCCCCTCTTCCGCATTGCTCTTGGATCTGTCCGTAAGCAAAAGTGCTCAAGTCGATGAGGTCGAGGTGATAGAGAATCGGAGAAACCCCCTCCGCTTGGGCGGCACGAAGCTCATGAGATGAGGTGACGGTCTGCACAAACGGAAACGGAAAATCGAGATCCTTTGCCGTTTGAGCGATCACGTTTTGATCACCGATAACCACGATTGATTCCTCAACGCGCTTAAGCGCTTTGAGGATAATTTCAACTCCGATGCCGGCGGCATCGCCAAAGGGAACAACGAGGTAAGGACTCTTCATGTCTCGATGATAACAACCCACCCCAGTGGTGTCCAGAGCGGACTGTTTGGAATG
>CAYUHP010000089.1:0-6972 GCA_964444595.1 uncultured Sphaerochaeta sp.
CGCGTTGAAGTTGTCGATATGCAGGATGATGAAGGAAAACTGACAATCTTTTCAGCAACAAAGAAGATGCTTCATCGCGGCTCAACGTTAAACACTCCTGTGCTTACAACAGAAATAACTTCACCACTACCGGATGTGCTCCACGTCAAATCCTATCACTTCAAGGGATTCTTGCGTAAAGGGCCATTTATTAATTTGGCTCAAGATGCCCCAACTCAATTAACTGTTCAAAAAGATGGTACAAAAACAATCGCTACAAGTGGGTCTTTATCCGTTGCAATCGATTCTGTGAGTAATTGTGATTACATATTCACGTACAACGAGAATGAGCTCACCCGTTCTCTTGGTCATCTTAGTGGACACGCAGTGGTGGATCAAAAGGATCCATTTCAAGTTGAATACTTAAGCCTTGGGGTCGGTGAGACATTGTATGGCTTGGGCGAGCGGTTCACTCCGTTTGTAAAGAATGGACAAGTCGTAGATATCTGGAATGAAGATGGTGGGACATGCAGCGAACAAGCGTATAAGAATATCCCATTCTACCTATCTTCGCGAGGGTATGGAGTGTTAGTTGCAAACACCGGAAACGTGTCGTTTGAGGTTTCGAGTGAAGTTGTAACATCCGCCCAATTTTCCGTTTCCGGACAGTGTTTGGAGTATTACATTATTGGTGGTGAAAATCTTAAAGAGGTTCTCTCAAACTATGCGTTGCTCACGGGAAAGCCAGCATTGGTTCCACCTTGGTCATTTGGGCTTTGGCTTTCAACCTCATTTGTCACCGATTACAACGAGGCAACGGTTCACTCTTTTATCGATGGAATGGAACAGCGGGAAATACCACTACACGTATTCCACTTTGATTGCTTTTGGATGAAAGAGTTTCAATGGGTCGATTTGCTTTGGAATCCGGTAATGTTTCCTAATCCCAAAACTCTTATAGCTGGTTTGCATAATCGTGGGCTCAAGGTTTGTGTTTGGATTAATCCCTATGTAGCCCAAAAATCATCTCTCTTTGATGAGGGGATGGAAAATGGGTATTTAGTCAAAAATCCTGATGGAAGTGTTTGGCAATGGGATCGATGGCAAGCTGGAATGGGGTTGGTAGACTTCACGAATCCTCAAGCAGGAGCATGGTATCAAGGCAAGTTAAAAGCTTTGCTTGATATAGGAGTCGACTCCTTTAAGACAGATTTCGGAGAACGAATTCCTACTGATGTTGTGTATCATGATGGCAGTGATCCTCAATTGATGCATAACTATTACTCCTACTTATACAATGAGGCAGTGTTCACTCTTCTTGAAAAAGAGCGAGGAGTAGGAGAAGCTGTCGTATTTGCCCGATCCGCCACAATCGGTGGTCAGAAGTTTCCTGTTCATTGGGGTGGTGATTGTTCTGCAACGTATGAATCCATGGCAGAGAGTTTGCGAGGAGGTCTCTCGTTGTCACTGTGTGGCTTTGGGTATTGGAGTCACGATATTGGTGGATTTGAGCAAACAGCTACCCCCGATCTCTTTAAGCGTTGGGTTAGCTTTGGATTGCTTTCGACTCATAGTAGATTACATGGAAACGAATCCTATCGAGTCCCTTGGAACTATGATGAAGAGGCCAGTGAAGTGCTTCAATTCTTTACAAGATTAAAGTGTTCACTGATGCCCTATCTCTTTGGCCAAGCAACCGTTGCTCATCAAAAGGGGATTCCCATGATGAGAGCAATGATTCTTGAATATTCTGAGGAGCCCGCAACACGATATTTGGACCAGCAATATATGCTAGGTGAATCTCTTCTTGTAGCACCAATTTTTTCTGACGATGGAACCGTGCAGTTCTATCTTCCGAATGGACGTTGGACTCATTTGCTTAACAATGAAGAAATCGAAGGCGGTATGTTTATATCCCGAACGTATGATTATTTTAGCCTTCCAGTTTATGTTGCTCCAAATACGGTGCTTGCTGTCGGAACGAATGAAACAGAGGTGGCGTATGCATATAATGAAGGTGCGGTATTCCATGTGTTTGCTTTTGATGAGAATGTCTCGAAGACTGCAAAAGTGTTTGCTCATGACGGTTCATTTCAAGCTTCATGTACAGTAACTCGAGTACAATCTACATTTGAAATTCATACTGAAGGAGTGCTAGGAGAGTGGGCTGTGTGTTTAAGAAACATCGACGCTATTCAATCCTATTCTTGCGGGACATTAAAGAAAACCGCCCAAGGCAGTGTCCTTTCATTTTCTTCCAATGATAAAAGCTGTATCGTTAAACTTTAGAGATAGAGAGCGATGAAGCATCTCGAGCGCTGAAACACCACAGACCACCGTTCGGTGGTCTGTAGTCATAGAAGATGTGTTTGATCTTATTTCTTCTTCAGGTACTTCACGCTGTCCAGTGCGACGGCGGTGATGATGATGAATCCCTTGAAGACGAACTGTAAGTTTGTATCGATTCCTAAGAACGTGAGACAGTAGGTAAGGCCAGTGAAGATGATGACACCGACTACCGCACCGCTGATCTTCCCGATTCCTCCGTTGAAGGAGATTCCTCCAACAACACACGCTGCGATCGCATCAAGTTCGTAGCCTTGGCCGGTACCGGCGGAGGCGTTTGCCCTAAACGCTTCTAAGAACGCTCCCGAACCGTAGAAGATTCCCGCCATGATAAAGACCCCCATCGTTACGTTGAAGACGGAGATTCCACTGACACTCGCGGCCTCGGCGTTACCGCCGACGGCGTACATGTTCTTTCCAAACGTTGTTTTGTTCCAGATAAACCAAGCGATGAAGATCGCAAAGAGAGCTGGGATGATGAGTTTGGGGAACGTCACATACTGACTACCAATCTGACCGAGGATCCACCTTCCTCCGATCGCATCCTTGATGTTGCGATCGATTGAGCCTACCGGCGTTCCGCTGGTTCCAAAGAAGAGCAGGCCGTAGATGATCAACTGGGTGGCGAGGGTGGAGATAAAGGGGTGGATCTTCAGCCGAGCGGTAAATACTCCGGCAAAGGAGCTGAACGCCACACAAAGAAGGATCGAAAGACTAAGGGCCATGAGCACTCGGTTACTCATTGACATTGCGGTGAAATCCCACGTCGGATAACGGAAGACGGACACAATATTCTTTCCGGGGTGAAGAATCAGGCCGGTAGTTACCGCACCGAGGGCGACCATCCGCCCCACGCTGAGGTCGGTTCCCGCCAAGAGGATGAGACCAGCAACACCGAGGGCGAAGAACATACGCGTTGAAGCTTGTTCTAAGATCGTCAGAATGTTTGGCAAGGTTAAAAGGTTCCCGGCACCGGAGATCGGTGCGAGGATGATTACAACAATGAAGAAGATGCCGATCGCGATGTAGAGCCCATTGGCAAGAAGAAATTGGTCGAGCTTAAAGTTATAGCGATACTCGCGGTTTTTAAGCTGGCGGTCTTCACTGAACTTCGTCTTCCCGTTTCTGAGGTTTCGGTTGGTTTGAACGTGGTCGACAAATGCTTGGTTCTTAGCGGCCAGTGCTTGGTCGATCGCCTGTTGACGGTGACTTTTTGCATCGAAGAGGGCTGTTTTAGTTTTGTAGCGATGAGCTTCAAGCTCTATCTTCAACTCTCTTCGGCTTCGCCCTCTGTATTCAGAGCGAAGCTCTGCCTCACTGCGCTTTGCGTTCTCTTTAATCGTTCGGACCTCTTCAAGGTACGCTTCCTTGGCTCGGAGAATCGCCTGATCTTCACGGGCGGTGACCAGCTCGATGAACGATTTTGCTGCTTCGTTTGCGTACTCGACTCCCTCTTTTGTGAGTTCGTCGATCTCTGCTTTGTGTTTGGCTGCATCTTTTTTGGCAAGATGGATCTCGGCTTTCCACGCCTTGATCTGCTTTCGCTTCTCCTTAGGATCAACCATCTTGCTTTTGCGGAGCGCAACGATGTCTTGGCGAAGCTTCGTAATCTTGTTTACCCCACCCGAGCGAAGCTCATTGAGCCTTCGAGAGTATTCAAGGATCTTAGGATCTTCAGTCAGTTCCAGAATTTCATTATATTCAGCGTTCATTCACTACACCTCATCACAAGTATTTAGCAGAGAGCCGGATGAGCTCTTCTTGGTCGGTTTCTTTCGTATTCACTATTCCCGCCAGTCGTCGGTTTGACATCACGGCAATTCGGTTCGTAATTCCTAGAATCTCCGGCATCTCACTGGAGACTACGATGATCGTCTTTCCCTCTTTGGCCATTCGGATGATGAGTTGATAGATCTCATACTTTGCCCCAACATCGATCCCGCGGGTTGGTTCATCCATCAAGAAGATCTCCGGTTGGCGCTCCAGCCACTTACCGATGATTACCTTCTGCTGGTTTCCTCCGCTGAGCGAGGAGATAAGCTCCTCGGCGGAAACACATTTAGTTCGCATCTGGGTAATTTGCCGGTTGGCAGCCTCCAACATCTTTCGGTTGGAGAGGACCTTCATCGTCTTATAGCTCTCTAGGTTTGTGATGACGGTATTGAACTTGATCGTATCCTTACCGAACATCCCATTGAACTTACGCTCCTCGGTAACGAGAGCGAAGTCATACGCCATCGCTTCCTTTGCATTGTTGAAGCGAAGCTTTCGGTCCCCAAGAACGATCTCACCGCTGGCGATCGTTCGGATCCCGAAGAGTGCTTCTAGCAGTTCGCTTCGACCCGCTCCGACCAGCCCATACAAGCCAAAGATTTCACCTTTTCGAACTGAGAAGGTGATGTCTTTTAGGACGGGGTAAAACTTCGTGGTGAGGTTGCGAATGTGGAAGTACTCATCTTCTGGTGAGTTATCCACATCGGGAAAGCGCTTGTCCAAGGATCTGCCAACAAGGGCGGAGACGATCTCGTCCATGTTCGTCTCGGCCACTGGCTTAGAGAGAACCATCTTTCCGTCGCGCAGTACTTCGACATCATCACAGATCTCAAAGACCTCATCCATCTTGTGGGAGATATAAATAAAGGAGACTCCTTTCTTACGCAGATCATCGATGATCGAAAAGAGCTTCTTCACCTCGCGCTCAGTGAGCGAAGAGGTCGGCTCATCGAGAACGATGATCTTAGCATCATAGGAGACTGCTTTGGCAATCTCGACCATCTGGCGGTGCGATACACTCATCGTCCGCATGATGGTGCGAGGGTTAACATTCATGTTTAGGGATGCAAAAAGTTTATTTGCTTCCATCAGCATCCGTGCTTCGTCGATGACCCCAAAGCGCAGGGGATATCGACCAAGGAAGAGGTTGTCGGTAACAGAGCGATCCAAACACTGGTTCAGCTCTTGGTGGACCATCGCCACTCCATTCTCAAGCGCTTCCTTCGGGTTTTTAAAGTCTATTGGTTTTCCGCTGAGGAACATCTGCCCCTCATCTTTGGCGTAGATTCCAAAGAGGCATTTAACCAATGTAGATTTGCCTGCCCCGTTTTCACCCATGAGTCCGAGGACTCGACCTTTGTGGACGGTAACCGCCACATTGTCGAGGACTTTATTCTTGGCAAATGATTTTGAAAGATAGTTAATCTCTAATACAGGTTCTTGCATAGGTACTCTCATGTAGATTTGAAAAAGCATGCGGGAACGTCCCGCCCCGCATGCTTCCTGTTCAAAGAACTGGTGCTTTTAGTACCGGAGCTTATCCAAATAGTCGGGACCAGAGTTGGTCTTAACCATGTTGATAGCATAGGCGTCAAAGCTACCGAGGTTGGTGAACTTATCCAACGTTGAGGATTCGTTCTGTCCGTCACCCTGAACGATCGTGAGATCGATTCCGATCAACGGAGCATAGTAGTTAAGAGCAGGTACGTAGGAAGAGGAGAGGAAGTTATCTCCTGCGTTATAAATCGTCAAAAGAACTCGCTTCTTCGGAGCTGCACTCTGCTTGATGCCCGCATCGCGGCTTCCTTCGGTGTACTGAGTCCAGTTGGAGGAATCAACACCGGAGTTGGCTGCCATAACGGCTTTAACATCAGGCCAGTAGTCGAGAGGAGCGGTGATCTTGTTACCCCATTGGTCAGCTTCGCTGATACCCTTGGTGTATACATCGCTGCCTGAGAGGCCATCGAGGAGGTTACGAAGAACTTGAAGTGTTCCAGCTGCCTGCGCATCGACGTTCTGAGAAACGGTTCCGGTCAATCGACCTGCACCGATCGCCTCAATTGCGTCTGCGTTCGCGTCATATCCAAAGATTGGAACTCCGGCGGGGTAGTTGGAAGCCTGGAGGCTGCCCATTGCCATACCGTCGTTATTGGAGACGACCATGTCGATCTGGTTACCGAACTTTGTTGCCCAGCCGCCCATCGCTTCCGTTGCTGCGTTGGCGTTCCACGTTGAACCGTCAGTACCGGTCATCGCTTTACCTTCAAGCTCGACGACTCTCATCGTCCTTCCGCCGACTACGACTGATCCGACTTTGGATACGCCAGGGTCGGTTGATCCGTTCCAGGTGCCCAATGCTTTTCGGATACCTTCGGTACGGGCTTTGGAGTCGTTGTGTCCAACGTCACCAATGCAAAGAACATAGCCAATCGTTCCGTCGCCGTTGCGGTCCAGTTTTGCGGGATCTGCAGCAGCAAGGTAATCGGTAATCAACTTACCTTGGACAGCTCCACCACCAGCGGCGTCGAATCCAACGTAGTAAGTCTTACTGTTCCAGTTCATGGAATCCATGTCGATGACGCCGGTTACGGGGTCTGAGGGTTGTCGGTTAAACCATACAAGGGGTTTGTCCTTGTTGGCGAGCGCACCCGCGTCTTTTGCTCCTTGGGCGAAGAGTCCACCCATTACGAGCGCTACGATCAGCACCATGCCAATCACTTTTAGGTTTGAACGCATACTTTTCTCCTTATGTGTGTGTTACCTATGATGGATGGGAGATTGGTACTCCCACGACATCCAAAAACGTTCGATGTACTGTTTTTTACAGTACATTCCTCCTGTGTTGATTGCCAACACCTTTGCGTCCTTGATGTA
>CAYUHP010000090.1:0-2581 GCA_964444595.1 uncultured Sphaerochaeta sp.
CTTTTCATCACACAGGACTTGGATTTCATCCTCGGTGAGCGTTTTGTTATTGTGTGTAAGAATGATCTTTAGGGACTCAGTTCGCGATACGCCTCTCAGCTCTTGGTTAATCGTTCGATTGAAGGTGAGGTTGTACTTTTTTGCAATGGTTTTCCATGCCTGATAATGATATTCATCGGTGGAAGTAATTACTCCATCAAGATCGAAGATTACTGCTTTGCAGGAAGGCTTTGTGTTAATCGATTGGGGTTCTTCTGTTACAACTAGTTTTGTTGAACGATGCTGTATGGTAATAGGCTTTGTAGCTTGGTAGGTGGTCTCATCCCGTTTGATTGTTACGCTGAGAACGGTATCGTTGAACGTAAGTGAGAAACCCACCCCGGCCCAGCCATTGGGTAGCAGGGGCCGGAAGGTGGGGGTGTTCTTATTGTATCGGTAGCCCGCAACTCCGTAGATGAGCGTCAGCCAGGAACCGCCCATCGCGGCGGTGTGCAGCCCATCCTTGGTGTTGGAGTGAAGATTCTGGATATCGGTTAACGTAGTGTCTTCTAAATACGCTGTCCCCAAATCAAGGTCTCCGATCTCAAACGCCATGATCCCTTGGATGCACGCCGAAAGCGATGAGTCTCCCGTGGTAAGCGGCTCATAGAAGAGCACGTCTCTTCGCTTCTGAAACCACGGGGTTTCATCGCTGAGCAGCAGGTGAGCAAGAATCGTGTCTGCTTGTTTAAGAAGACGGTGACGGTAGATAACCAGTGGGTGGTAGTGCAGCAGCATCGGGTGTTTGATGGGGCCTTTTTTTGTTTCATCCCAAATCTCTTTGGAAAGGAAGGAATCATCCTGAAGGGTGATTCCTTCCTTTGTGTCAAAGGGAATCAAGATTGTTTCAATTGCTTTGTTAAGGATCGCTCGCTCATCATTGGTGAGCTTGTTCTCTAGGCCAAGCTCTTTGAGGCGTCGGAAGTGATAGCGAACCATCATATTGGTGTAGGCGTTGTTGTTGATGAGGGCGGTATACTCATCGGGTCCGGTCACTTCGTTGATGACAAAGTGACCTTGTTCATTGAAGGTGCCCAAGTCGAGGTAGAAGCGGGCGGTTTCAACTAAGAGGTCAGCTCCGCCTTCCTTCATCAGTGAATCGTCTTGGGTGATATCAAGGTATTGGTAGAGGGCGTAGGCGATATCGGCGTTGATGTGGTATTGAGCGGTACCGGCAGGAAAGTACGCGGACGCCTCCGGCCCATAAATCGTTCGCCACGGATAGAGTGCTCCTTTTTGAGAGAGATCCCTCGCGCGCTCTTTTGCATGCGGTAGAAGAGCGATTCGATAGCGAAGCAGGTCTCTTGCCTTCTGAGCCTTGGTGTGGGTGAAGAAGGGAAGGGCGTAGATCTCCGTATCCCAGAAGGAGTGGCCCTCATAGCCAAGGCCGGTAAGGCCCTTGGCGGCGAGGGCAAAGCCAGAGGATTGATTTAGTTGAAAAAGATTAAATCTTAACGCTTGCTGAAGCGTGGGGTTGTCGAATATCTGGACATCACTCGATTGCCAAAATGTTTCATAGGAGGCGATCTGCTCCTCTTTGAGAGTGGTGTAAGGTGGGTGGTCTTGAAGATCGTTTTCACTGTAAGTGAAGAACTTGATCAGCTCGATTTGGTTCTCCGTTGTTTCATACTTGAGGGCCGGAAGATCATTATAGGTAGTGTTTGTTGGCTTGAGAGTGGTGTAATGGGTTGCCCTTGTATGAACACGTAAGTGTGAGCGTTCGGTTCTAAAGGAAGCTGTGAAGCCTTCGCTGATGTGCTCGGCTCTGAGGGTCTGAAGGTTTGCCGTGTGACTTGAAACTCGAGGATCAAAGGTCTTTTCTTTTGTTGGTTCGCTGAAGGCGATTGCCGAGAGGATGGAAATTCTATTCTTTTGGGTTTGGCTGATTGTTAGTTTGAGAGCTCCAATATTTTTGTGAGTCATCGAAAGAAACGTTTCGTACTCAATGACTGCTTCGAGTGTTTCTACGCGGTGAGTGAGGATCCCTGTTTTGAAGTTTAGGCTCTTGGTTTCTTTGATTGGTCTCAGTGGCTTATCGTTGATCGTTAGGTGAAGAAACCTCAGATCGGGCAGCGGAACGATCGTTTGGGCGATCTTCGCCGATGCGTAGACGTCCTCTTCGTAGAAGATTGGCCGGGTTTCATAAAACCCATTGATAAAGATACCACAGTGGAAGGCGGGCTCCCGCCAGAGCGGGAACCCTCTGAAGCCCAGGTAGCCGTTACCGAGACAGAAGAGCGATTCACTGTGACCGTCGGTGTTTGGACCGTCTTGGGTGAGAAGCCAGTTTGTATCCATAGTCTGTGTTACCCTTTTACCGAACCGGCCATCAGGCCTTCGACGAAGTAGCGTTGCAGGCTAAAGAACACGGAAAGTGGAACGATCATGGAGATAAACGCTCCGGCAGTCAACAGGTGCCAGTCTTGGCCGCGCGATCCGATCATCGTCGCCAGGCGCTGAGTGAGTACTGCAACGTCCGCCGTTCCACCTAAGAAGACGAGGGCAACGAGCAGGTCGTTCCACACCCACAGGAACTGGAAGA
>CAYUHP010000090.1:2681-6861 GCA_964444595.1 uncultured Sphaerochaeta sp.
CCTAAGAAGACGAGGGCAACGAGCAGGTCGTTCCACACCCACAGGAACTGGAAGATCGCCAGCGAAGCAATCGCCGGAATGGAGAGGGGCAGAACC
Source organism: uncultured Sphaerochaeta sp. (assembly GCA_964444595.1). Classification (GTDB taxonomy): domain Bacteria; phylum Spirochaetota; class Spirochaetia; order Sphaerochaetales; family Sphaerochaetaceae; genus Sphaerochaeta. Next base: position 2,778 of record CAYUHP010000090.1, read on the forward strand.
AGGCGGGCAAAGACCACGATTGGTTTTGCTCCATCGAGGTAGGCACTCTCAAAGATACTGCGGGGGATCGTGGAGACGTAGTTGTACAAGAGGTAGATCGAAAGCGGCAGACCGAAACCGGTGTGTGCCAGCCAGATCCCTAGGTATGATCCTGTGAGGCCAATCTTCTGATAATCCCTCAAGATCGGGATAAGAGCGATTTGCAGCGGAACAACCAAGAGGGCAACAACGGAGGTGAAGAAGAACTTTCTTCCGGGAAACACCATCCAGGCAAAACCGTAGGCGGCAGCGGCAGCGATGAGGATTGGGATGATCACCGAAGGAATCGTTACGGTAAAGGAGTTGATGAACGCTCGCGAGAGGTTATCACCACTGGCTCGAATCGTGTTACCCAGGGCATCGACAAAGGTGTACTGACTGCCGCCAAGGACTTGGCGGTAGTTATCGAAGGCAAGCGTTCGGACCGTCCACCAGCCACTGGTAAGCACATCATCCTGCGGTCGGAAGGAGGAGATGAGCAGACCCAGAATCGGGAGGAACCAAAGAATGACCAAGACAAAGAGAATCGTGTTGATCGTAGCCGTTGTTTTCTTGTTCATTTGAACACCTCCTGCTTGGCAAATTGTCTGAGGTTGTACCACATCACCGGGGTGACGGCGAGGACGAGGACGATTGCGATCGCCGAGCCCCGACCGTAGTGGTAGAAGCGGAACATCTGTTTGTACTGCACCGAAGCGATTACTTCGGTTCCGTAGTTACCGTTGGTCATCGTAAAGACGATGTCAAAGATCTTCAAACTAATAATGATGATCGTGGTGGAGACGGTAACGAGGGTTGAGTAGATGTAGGGGATGATGATCGAGCGGATCACTCGCATCTCCGTCGCTCCATCGATACGGCCCGCTTCGATGATCTCCGAAGGGACGCCCTTGAGGGCGGATGAGATGATGACCATCGCATATCCGCTCTGAAGCCAGATAAGGATGATGATCAGAAATATATTGTTCCAGGGTTTGAGGGTGAACCACGCTTGGGGGTCTCCACCAAAGAAAGTAACGAGTGCGTTGAGGATTCCGATTTGACTCTCGCCCGCTGGTTTGTATGCATAGACAAAGCGCCAAATGACACCTGCTCCAACAAAGCTGATCGCCATCGGCATAAAGATGATCGATTTGAAGACCTTCTCACCCTTACTGCGTTCGGCCAAGAGGGCGATGATGAGGCCAAAGCCCACCGAACCGCCGGTTCCGAGGATGATCCAGGTGAGGTTGTTTACAAAGGACTCCAACATCTTTGAGTCGGTGAAGGCAAAGACGTAGTTAGCCAATCCCACAAAGTTTTTACTTGATGCGTCAAAGAAGCTTAAGTACAAGGAGCGCAAGGTGGGAAGGAAGAGATACCAAAGAAGGATTAGCAGAGCCGGTCCGACAAAGACAAAGGGCTGAAGCTTCCGGGCAGTTTTTAACGAAAAGCGATTGACGAGCCAATCGACGGTGTAGAAGAGGAGGGCAACGCCTCCGACGCCCCAGATGATTGCAATTAGGGCTGTGAGTGCTTGGGGACCCTTTGTATCCCGAAGAAAGATAAATCCGATAAAAAGAATCGCCGCGGTTGCCAAAGGAAACAGGACCGAAAGGGCGATTGATTTTGTTTTAGAATTCATTGAGTCCCTCCAATCAATGTGGTGCCGGGAGTTCCCGGCACCAGAGAGCATTACTTATTTCGGCCAGGAGCGCTGGATGTCGGCAAGGGTAGCATCTAAGCTTTTGCCGTTGACCCAGTCAACAATTCCGTCCCAGAAGGACCCGGCGCCGACAGCAGCTGGCATTAAGTCAGATGCGTCAAAGCGGAAGACCTTCGCATTTACAAGAGCTTCAGCTAAGGAGCGCTCGATTGCGTTAGGATAGGCGTTCAGATCTTGGTCGAGATAGGGGAAGAGGGCTCCGCCGGCTTTTGCCCACGCGACTCCACTTTCCCATGTTTGTAAGAACTCCATGAACTGGCGTACTTCTGGTCGGTCGTTGAAGACGACGAATTGGTCACCACCGCCGAGGACAGGGATACCCCACTGAGGATCGATCGCCGGAAGGGCAAATACGCCAACTTCTTCTTCCAGGTTTGCCTGAATCCGATCAGGGAAGAACCCGGTGATGAAGTTACCTTGACGGTGCATCCATGCTTTGGGTGGGTTGTCAAAGAGTGGGCGCTGAGAATCACCGAAGGATTCGGTGAGGATCGTATTGCGGCCACCGTAGACATAGGCGGGGTTCATCCAAATGTCGGCAAGCACTTCAAAGGCTTTCTTGACCTCAGGTGCGTTGAAGGGAATTTCGTTACTGACCCACTTGTCATACACATCTGGTCCAGCGGTGCGAAGCATGATGTCTTCGACCCAGTCCGTTCCGACCCATCCGGTAGCTCCACCGGCTTCAATTCCGACTGCCCATGGGGTGTGGCCGTTTCGGACCATGCGGTCCATCAGGGCTTTGAGTTCATCCCACGTCTTCGGTACTTGATAACCTGCGGCTTCCCACGCTTTCTTGGGGTACCATACAAAGCTTTTTGCGTTTACCCGGTGGAAGACTCCGTAGGCAGTTCCATTGTACGAGCCAAGGTCTTTCCATACCGGTGCATAGTTCTTATCCAAAAGAGCAAGAGCACTTGGCCAGAGAGGGACGAGCTTGCCTTGGCTGGCAAAGTTCATCATCAACCCTGGTTGGGGAAGACCGGCGATGTCGGGGGCGTTTCCGCCTTCGACTCGAACGTTGATCAAGGTTTCAAAGTCTTTTGATCCTTCGTAGATAACCTTGATTCCCGTCTTCTCTTCAAAGGGCTTGATCGCTTCTTCGAAGCGCCTGGCCTCTTCGTCGACAAAGGCACCAAATACCGTTACGGTTTTTCCTGCCGGGGTACTCTCTTTCGCTCCGGCTGCAAAGAGTGAGCCGAGTGAAAGAAGAGCAATCAGTGTGAAGATCACAATCTTTTTCATGAACATTCCTCCTTATGCTTGGATCCTTGGTCCAAGCTTCTCTATAACGAATGCGTTTGCAATAAGAAGCGCCATGGAAACGCTTCCATGCATATAGTCTTGCACACCTTTATGTATCTGTCAACATTGTTGTGGTAGAGAATAAGAAAGGACCTTTCGGCTCTCCGAAAGGTCCACATCTATCTTGTTAATGCTTATCTAGCGTAAGGCAAACTCCACCATATGCTGTTTTGCTGTGGCAAGGTTACCTTGCTTCATCGCCGACTTCACTTTAGAGAGGATTGTCTTTCCTTCACTTGGGGTGAGGGTAGAGCCTTCCATCGATTGGGTGAGGTTGATGAGGAGGTCTAAGACCTCATACGCTGCCTCAATGTGTCCATGTTGAATGTTCGCGATGAGGGCAGAATCAAGCATGTCCTGTAAGAATGGGGTAGTAACAATGGTATACTCCCCGTTCATGTACGTGGGTTTTTGTGCTTTGAAGTGTACCATAGGCGTAATCCTTATCGTGCGAGCTCTTTCTCTTGCCGAATGCATTAGATTGAACTCCTACTTTAACTATCGTAACAAAGTTCTATATTTTCAAGTAGTACAGATAGGTATTCGAGTCATTTCCCTTGAGGGTGAGTGTCTCACTGTTTCCATCGCGGCTATTTGAGAAAACGATTGTTACATCGAACCTGAGTCCGCCCTCCTGAATCGTGAAGCCTGTTCCCTCAAGATAGATCAGCTGGCCTTGCTTTTTCGCGTTTTTGTCAAAGGCCAAGAGGACGTTGATTGTCTGCCCTTCAACTCCGCTTGTGAGTATCTCAATGCTTTTAAGCTTGGCGGGCAACTCTTTGATCGTAGTCGGACCGCCTGCTTCATCGAGCTTCCAGGTAGTGCCCTTGATCCTTTCGGTAATCGAAAGAGCTTCATTCGGTGTTGGGGGTTTGACTGGCTGATAACTGCAGCCATAACACCCAAACACCGAGAGGGCGATGACCACTACGAAAAAAGTGGAAAGAATGATCATCTGTCCTTTACCAATCTTTTGTTTTCCTTCTTGCTTACTACTCATCGTATTCTCCTAAACATGATTTGGTTTCATTGTCA
>CAYUHP010000091.1:0-6794 GCA_964444595.1 uncultured Sphaerochaeta sp.
GGCTCCTTTTTCTCTGGTCCTGAGAGAATAGCTGGTAGTAGTTGTTGTGATATTTAATGCAGTGTCCGTCATCGACGATGCGCTGCGACACTACAGCTAAGATTGTGTTAATATCTTCTTCACTCGGAGCTTCTATAAAAGTACTGCTTTTAAGATCTTGGTCTTCCTTAAGTGAGAATTGAGCATTAAAGCGGGGTAAATATTCCCAAAGAAAGGCGTTTGCCTCTTCAATCGTTGTTATATTATTACGAACAAACTCCACAGGCAGGCGACCTTGGAGCGTTCGGTTAAGGCGTTCGATTCGACCCTTTACCTGAGGAACAGAGGAGCACTGCATCTCGATACCTAAGGTTTTGCACGCAGCAGTGAATTGAGTGTAGGTATCTTTTTCTTCATCAGGCTTTGCTAAAAGCGTATACTCAAAGACCGTCCTACGGTCAGTGAGGAAGCGATTGGGAACCCCATAGAGCTTTAATATCATGTATAGGACGTTGTAGTAGCCGTTTAGGGTCTCTTGGGTGTCAAACCACGCCCCAACGATTTCACTTGTTGCATCGTCAATTGCAGCGTGCAGGTGCCATTTAGGCTGGCCTTTAACCCAGATATACTCACTCGCATCCATTTGAATGAGCTCCCCAAAGTATTTGCTCCTTGGTCTTCTTGGGTGAGCGTCAGCGTCATCTATTAGGCTATAAGCGAAGGCTACATTCTCACTCTCACTCTTAGTAAGGTTCGCCTTACGAGCCATATGGCGGATATTCTTCTCCATCTGACGCCTGGTTGCTCGCTTTGAGCAAGGAGAGATTAAGAGAGCATCCTTTAAGAAGGTGTGAATTGTTCGGTCAGAAACTTTGATATCGTAATCTTCGTTGAGAATCTCAACAAAGTGCGTAAAACTAGCAGTGCTGTACTTCTCTTTGTAGAGTTTTTCGATAAATTCCTTTGTTTCTGGCGCTATTGTAGTAGCAGGCTGACGATTCTTGTTTTTGTGGCTGAACTTGGAAATGTCTCCGCTGTTATACCAATCTACGTACTTTAGTAAGCTCTTACGCGTACACTCAAGGCGTGTTCTGCCCCGACGAATAGCCGTATCGCTTATTCCAAGCTCCACTACATCCTTAGCCACCTCATACTTAAGTCTTTCTTTGGGTGTTAACTGACTTAGGTCCATACTCTTTATCCTCCAGGGGCTGGGATTTTTTGATGTATACCCCCGAGTGCAACGCACCTGGGTATTATTTCGCCCCTAGGGTGGACATTACAGTTCTGCAGGACAAAGAATGTGCAAAGGTTGTTAACATCGCTATTGTAGAGCTCCAGAACATAACGAAGAGCCTGACTCTTCATGCCCTTTAGCATTTTCTGAAGAGCAGTAGTGATTATTTTTACCGATATTTGATTGTTAGTTATTTTGATTATTTTAGCGATTACAACATTCCAAATATCCTTATACCAACGACCCCAGTATGCCTTAGTGCGTTCGCTCGCTAAGGAGTAATCTTCCTTTCCTTCAAGGACCATTTGAATCTCTTCATAGCTGTAGTGCTTATGCTTTACAAGATTAAGAGAAAGATTGGTTCGGTACTGGCCTTCTTTAGGGCAACGACCAACAACTACATCTATGGTTGTAGCTATTGGGCCTCCTTCTGCTGTGAACCTAATCCTCCTTGTTCGGGTGAACTGGTAATGTAGCTCACCCTTACAAACCGGGCACAGCAGCTTGCCGTTGCCCTCTTTCAAGGAAGGAAGGTAATTGTCTTGAATTTCGCATTAGCTGATGGTAATCTTCCCATACAGTTTTGCGAGGGGGAGGGCACAAGACCTGACAAAAGTAATGGCCCTCTCTCCGCTTCTCCTTCTTTAATTCTTCCTTGCATTAAACCACACTTCCAACCCTATGGCATAATTCATTTTCGATTACTTTTAGAAAAATCTTTTTCGAGGCAGGCTCAAACTATCTATAAATCGATTGCAGTCTTGACTTTTGGGTAAAAAATGATAGCCTATGTGTATACAAGGCTTGCGTCAGAGCCGGTTATAGTATGAGCTCTTATGAAAACTAATCGTTCAGGACAGTTTTCATGAGGGCTTGTAGTTTATAAGTCCGTAGCTTCTCCTTCAGTTTCTTATCACCATTCTCCATCATAGGACGATAGAGTTCCCCGGATCGCAAGAGCGAGAAGCCGATACGAAGCATCTTGTTCGCGACTGCCACAGCTACCTTCTGCTTCTGTTTGCCTTCTTTCTTCTTGCGATATGCATACTTTGTGATGGGACAGGCAGGTACCTGATTCATAACCACCCAAGCCCCTTGGACAATATTCCTTCGGATTGCCCTGTTGCCTCTCTTAGTTATACCCAGATGCTTATCCAATTCCCCGCTCTGGTCTTGCTTTGGGATAAGCCCTGCATAGTTCAGCAACTGATGGGGATTGGAAAACCTTGAGCCATCACCAACATAGGCTACTAGTGTTGCAGCGTTTATCAGGCCAATGCCAGGAATCGAAAGCCAAGACAGGGCGGGTCCTTGATATGCGAGACAGATCATCCTGAGATTTTGCAATCTGGCCTCAACCTGCATCTGAACCAGATCCAGCTGATCCATCATCATCTCAGCATCATACAGTGCCAAGCGATGATTTGAGAGCAATTGGTTGGCAAGCGGCCTCCGGCCTTCGGGATCATCCCTGAGGATGGTCCTCTTGATTTCCGGATATCCCAATGAGTTATACAGGCCATAGAGCCTGTTGACAAGTTGGGTCTCCTGCTTCTTGATGAACCCGTAGGAGTTGATCATTGACCGTTCGGCCTGCTCCTGTTCCGTAGGTATGGGAACAGTTGGCCAGGCTTCCTCAGCCATGTCGCGCGCAATGCAGGCGATTTTCGTCGCATCTGACTTGTCATTTTTCCTTTGGCTCATCCAGATGACCCTGAGCATCCCGGGGTTGAGGACTATAATCCGTTGTGCTGCACTATGGGCTATAAGATATCTGGCAAGGGAAAAGGAAGAGGTACCTGCTTCCATAAGTACCAGATCATCATCTTTGACCTGGTTTTGGATGTGCTTCCAACCCTCTTCATCCTGCGTCATCTTTCCTGAGAACATTCTTTTTTGGAGAAAGCCCTCCCCGGAAAGGATGCAGCCTACAAACGATTTCTTGGCTAGGTCGAGACCTATTAGCCGAGAACCTTCAGGCATGTTCATATTCACGTCGTTACCTCCTAAATGAAGATTACCGGTGATTGCCTGGAAGGCTTTTTGGCAGTTCTTTGTTTTTAATTTTATTATCGGGATCTAGTCAAGGATGGTCGGTGAAGACCACCCCATGGCTAGTCCCCCCTTATGCTTCAATGGCCAGCGCTTGTGTAAATTCCTTAAAGAAATCACAGTTTGGATACTGGTTTCACATGTTTGATCGCATAACCACTGGCTTCCAGACTCCGGTCAGTCTAGAATAACATCGAACCCTCCAGGGCGAAAGGTTGGAGGTTTCCAACCCTTACGTGAACATCATAATTCCTTATTTAATTAAGCTACTGTCCAAAACCCGGTCTTAGTATATAGAGCTTTCCGTGTTGATGCATTGTCTGCAGGTAGGCTTTGGAGTAGTCGCTGTGCAGAAGATCAAAGACCGACGTAACACTTGATTCTTTTGCTGCTCCGTAATGGTATTCGGCATAGCGGATGAAGGCGCTGATCGGATTGTTTCTTGAGTGGTAGAGCTTGTGCGAAACAACTGCAGTTACCTGCTTTTTTGCCCTCGAGATCGCAACGTTCAGCAGTTGATGGTTGGTGACAAAGTCTGAGACCTTGTCCTCTTCATCGGTAGTGATTCCATTGACGGTAAATGAAAGGATGATCTCATTTTTCTCCCGGCCTTGGAAGCGGTGAATCGTATCCGCCTCGATAGTCGCTGAGCCATATCGTCTTTGAAGTAGATCCGCTTGGTAGCGGAAGGGGGCGATGATGCCAACATCGCTACTTTTCTGCTTAGTGAGGAGTTTTCCTACTTCATCGATCTCCCGTTGGTTGTAGAGCCCACTGCCGTAGGGGTTTTTATAGGCGTGGTTACCTTCAACAGTTTTAATGACTTGGATGTGCTCTCGATCATTTTTGGTCATTACGATGAGCTGGTTGTCGTAGAACATCTGGTTACAGAAGTTGATGATCACCGGCGCACAGCGGTAGTGTTCCCGCAGCAAGGTTGTGGGAACACTACTGATGGCCCTCTTGGTGGTGGTCAAGATTGAATTGGCTTCATAACGGAAGTGGTACGGAATCTCATATTCTCGGGCCAGTTTTTCTGACTCTTTAAACAAAACCTCCTCTTCAATTTGCTCCAGTTGTTTTGAGTCTCCGATGATCACTACGTTCTTCGCGTGGTTTAGGGCAAGAACACTGCTGAGGAGGTCTCCTTGGCTTGCTTCATCGATGATCAGATAGTCGAAGGTGAATGTACTGGGGACGTTATTCAAAAGTGATTGAGAAGTACTGAGGATGACCGGATAGCGGGCTAAGAACCGGTTAAACTGGCGTTTAAACGTGTGAGGAGTAAACGCATTTGGTTCAAATTCTCGGTAGTGCTTATCAAGAGTTTGAGTGAGAAGATCCTCTGAAAGCTCTTGGAGCCTCCCTTCGATCTCTTTGCGATAGGACTCTTCCAGCAAGGGATCTAATAAAGAACGTTCCTTGGTAACTTCAGCAAGTCGGTTTGTGTAGTAGAGGTGCTCGGCTTCATCAAGAAGCAGGGCGTGAGGAAGCCGCTTCAGGTCGAACTTGAAGCGCCGATTCATTCGCCAGCGTTCAAAGAAACGGATCTTCCTTGGCTCTTGAAGGCGAACAGTGAGATTCAGGTATGTTTGGGCGGAGTATCCGTCCTTAATTAAACGGGTAGGAGTCCATCCCTCTTTGTGGTGGGCCAACTCCAGTTCAAGTGAGCGAGTCAGCTCATCTAATTCAGAACGCGTTACCTCTGCTTCTAAGATTCTTTTCATCATTGCATGAAGGCTGGTAATCTCAATAAGTGAAACGTCAGGTTTCTTGCTCTTCTTTAGAAACTTCTTCAAATCATTGGTTTCTTGATCGGCAAAGAAGGCTTCGACGTTTGCCCGATTGCCCAATCGGGCAAGCAAGAACGAAAACTCAGTTTCTTGGAACTTTTCTAAGACGTTGTCGATCGCGGTGTTGTTGTTTGAGACAACAGCGCAACTCTTTCCCCGGATCAGTAGATTGGTAATCAAGTTCAAGATCGTTTGGGTCTTGCCGGTACCCGGAGGTCCTTCAATGACGGATACGGAGTGAGAAAGAGCTTTCTCAATCGCCTTGAGCTGGCTTTGGTTAAACACAAAGGGCGCGATGATCGGCCATCCATCGTCATCAAACCTCCTTGATCGTCCGAGAAACAGATCATGTATGACCGAGTCTTTCAGAAACACCATTCGCTCATAGTTTTGGGCAAGAAAGAAAAGGGGAGTATCCGCTTCGGCGATTGTTTTGGCGTAAGCGGCTAGGCTACGAAAGTAGTTAGTGTAACGCTGGATCAGTTTGACCTGAGCCTCTTCAGGGTTCTTTCTCTTCGGCGGTTGAACCACCTGAGATCGATGAACTGATTGGGCCGGTTCTGATTTGGTGGTACTACTCGGCTTTGGTTGACTCTTTCGGACAAATCGTACGTTCTTCTTAGTGTAGAAGTACGATTGTTTGGCTCCTCTAAAGTACACGTTGTAACCAGTTTGGGTTTTCCCTTTGTAGGCGGTGTAGACAGCGGTAACCGCTGAGCTTCTATCAACCCAGTCTCGCTTCTCTTTGTCCCACAAGAGGACTGCAACCGTTTTCTTGTCGTATGTTACCCGCTTGCCCATTACACGGACATCGTAACACAAAAACACGGCGACAGCTCGCCTCTTCATGCAAACTCGCAACAGATTGCGAATAAGAGGTAAGAGAGGATCAATACATCTCTATCTGAAAACACTATGTATGAATCTATTGCATTTATGAATGTATGGTGTATATTGGAGGTATTCATGGATGATTACCATGCAACGTATGTCTATGAAGAGTTTGTTGAGGCGTGTCGACGAGACTTGATGGGTAAAGGGAAAGTGACAATTGACTGGGATGTTCGTGAAACAGCGGAGGAAGATTTTGGATTGTTATCAAGAAGAGACATTTTACTATGTATCGTGAATGGAGCATGTGAATCGATGGAGTTTGAAAATAGCCATCCATATTGGAAAAGTGACGAACGGCCTCGACCCATTTGTGATGCGTACACGTTTTTTATAGGGAGCACACTTGGTTATATATTTTTCTTTTATAGTGATGCTAAAAACCAGTGGTCAATTAAATCATTTCACCGGTCAAGTCGGGATTTGGAGCTATATAGATTCAAGTGAGGGAAACAATGGAATATGAAACATGTGTTGTCTGTGGAGGTAAACAGATAAAAATGGATGAACGGCCAATGAGCATCACCGGCCCGTATACATCGCCAGTTGTCATTTATCTAAGGGGTTATAAATGCCTGGAGTGTGGATCAACAATAGCCGATGATGATGCCTGTGACATTGCCATCGCTGAAGGCCATGAGAAGATGAGAAAGGCTTCGATGATCAATATGATCACAACTCTTAATCGTGAGGGGTATTCAGATCGGATGATCGAGTCAGCAGCAAACTTAGCTCAAGGGACGGTCATCCGATGGAAAGGCGTTGATTCACCGCCGCCCTCCGCTGCAGCGGTAGCGCTGATGCGGATCATTCGAACCTATCCTTGGATGATAGGGGTTGCT
>CAYUHP010000092.1:0-5375 GCA_964444595.1 uncultured Sphaerochaeta sp.
AGAGACAGGGGGATGAGCTCCTGCTGCGCCGGAGTTTTCGGCGCTTGAAAAATTCTTAGTTTCAACAGAGTTCTTGTCCACCGCCCACGGAAAGTTGGGTTGTGTAACCTGTCACGGCGGAGACGGCGACCAAGGCAGTTTTGCCCTCGCCCACGTCGGAGTAAACAAATCTCCCTCGGCGGACCTTAACGGCGTTTGCGCCCAGTGTCACCAAGAAGCCACCGAAACGTATGCAACATCGCTGCACGCCACGGTGCGCGGTTTTGCTCACTCACTCATTGAGTTCTCCGGAGACCCCAACGCCCTTGATGATCCTCATCACGGCTTGGGTGAGATCTTCAACCTCAACTGTATGAACTGTCACGCCACCTGTGGTGAGTGTCACGTCTCCCGACCTGACAGCTACGGCGGTGGTCTGATCGCCCAGCACAAGTTCTTCAGCACCCCGCCGATGGATCAAACATGTTACGCCTGTCACGGGGCTCGAAACGCCGGAGAGTTCATGGGAACGGTCGGCTTTGCCCGCGACGTTCACTACGAGATGGGAATGACGTGTGTTGATTGTCACGATGTGAGCAACTTCCACGGAACCGGAGTTGCCTACGACACGATGTGGGAAAAACCCACCCTTCCTTCCTGTAGCGACTGTCACGGCGACGTCTTAAGCGGAAACTCAACGAACGAGATGCACAACGCCCACGGTGATGCCTTAGCGTGCCAAGTCTGTCACGGTCAGGCAAACCAGAACTGTTTTGAGTGTCACACCACGATCGCTGATGACCGCCAATCGTTGGCCAGTCACTCGGAGACTCGAATCCTCTTTAGAATTGGGCTCAACACCAACCCAACTGAAGAGCGACCGTACAAGTATGTGGCCCTCAGGCACATGCCCACTACCGCTGACTCCTTCATTGAAGCGGGCGATAACCTCTTGCCCAACTTTGATGAGAGGGCGAACTGGAAGTACTCACCGACGCATAACATCCAACGATCGACGTTCCAAAACGAGAGTTGTGATTCGTGTCACGGAAACCCCCGAATCTTCTTAAGCGAGAATGATCTGAGGGAGACCGATAGTAAAGCCAACTGGCAAGTTATCCCACCGGTACCACCGGCACTAGATAACTAAGTCGGCGATCGAAACCTCGAAGAGCCAAAGGTGGAAGCTTTTGGCTCTTCTATTGTATAAAGGACAGTATGAAGAGTCGAACATCTAAAGCCATTCACTTCTTAGCTTCTCTTAAAGTAGCAATTCTTTTATTGCTCCTCATCGGGGGTTACATCGTCATCGGAACGCTCTTACCCCAGCACAGTAGCCCTGCCTGGTATCTTGAGCGCTACCCCACACTCGGTAAGCTGATCCTCGCTCTTTCCCTCGATACGGCGTACAGTTCCCCGATCTTCATCGTTCTCTTGATGCTTTTTTCGATTAACCTTGGTCTGTGTACCGTCTTAAGCCTCAAGGGCCAGCTCCGCCAAGTTGAAGGAACATTCTTTCCCCGCTTCAAAGAGGATGAGTATTCGCTTGAGGGTATATCGGAAGAGAAGGCTCGATTGTTCTTTAAGAAACAGCGCTATCAGGTTGAAGAGAAAGATGGAGTACTTCGAGCGGCGAAGTACCGCTTTGGAGTCCTGGGCGCTGCAATTACCCACCTCGGACTCATCATCCTCTTCTTAGGTGGAGCGATTGGGACGATGAACAGTAGTGAAGAGATGGTCAACCTGCTTCCCGGAAACCAGCACCGCTTTGAGGAGCAAGGCTTCACTTTAACCTTGGATGACTTCTACATGACCTTTGAACCAGGTGGGGCAATAAAGCAGTACTACAGTGACGTTACTGTCATCAATGATGACAGAACAACAAAAAGCGAGACGCTTTGGGTAAACAAGCCCTTCCACCACAAAGGCCTTGGCTTCTACCAAGCCAACTGGGGGTGGACCAGTCACCTTGAAATCGTTGATGAGGAGAGTGGCGAGGTTGTTGCTGATGGCTTGATTCGAAACGGAACATCGTACTTCCACCAACCGAACCATTTGACCGTGTATCTCTACGGGTACTACCCCGAGCTTGGAATCGGGCACGAGCAACAGCCGGTGAAGATGAGTGATCGGGAGATCGATCCCTACTATGCGGTTGTCCTCTATGAGTTTGGTGAGCCAGTCGGGTCCTATATCTTAGCCCCGGGTCAACACATCCACTATGAGAACTTGATGATCTCCTTCACCCACAGCATCGCCTTCACCGGCCTCTTGGTTCGAAGCGATCTCTCCTACCCGATCGTCCTCGCTTCGTTCATCACGATTATTTTGGGCCTCATTGTGAGTTTCTACCTCTATCCGAGGTTTATCACGTACAAAGATGGTAGCATCATTACATCCAGCAGAAGAAACGAATGGGTCTTCTACCAGAGTATAAAAACTGCCTTTTCAAAGAAGGATTAACACACTATGTATCAGACAATCGAAAACACAACGTTCATGATCGGCTTTGTGCTCTACGTGGCCGCCGCCCTCCTCTTCTTTGTCCACATCTCAAAGCTGGCAAAGCGAGTAGAAAAGGGGGCGATCTTCACAACCCTCGCCGGATTAATCTTTCACACCATTGCGATGGGTGCTCGAACGATCGGGGCGGGAAGGCTCCCCTTTAGTAACCAGTATGAGTTCGCCCTCTCCTTTGCCTGGGGGATCGTGCTCAGCTTCTTGATCCTCTACGCGCTGTATCGCTTTGCTTCAATCGGAGCATTTGTGATGCCGTTGGCAATCTTGGTGATGGGCTACGCTTCCATGCAGAGTAAGACGGTAAGGCCGCTGATGCCTGCTCTTCAGTCGATGTGGCTCACCTTTCACGTAGGAACAGCGATCCTCTCCTACGGATCATTTGCCCTTGCGTGTGCGATCAGTGTGATTTACCTCATCGACTCCAAGCGCAGCGAAGAGCATAAGATCCTCGCCGACCCTGAGGTCAGTGACATCCTCGGCTACCGAGTTGTGGTCTTTGGTTTTCTCATGCTCTCGATCGTCATCATCAGTGGAGCAATTTGGGCTCAGAAAGCGTGGTCCCGCTACTGGGCTTGGGATCCCAAGGAAACCTGGTCCTTGATCACCTGGATCATCTATGCGATCTACCTCCACCTTCGCCTCCGGCTGAACTGGAAAGGTAAGCATGCGGCGTGGTTCTCGATCATTGGGTTTGTCAGCGTCATCTTCACCTTTGTAGGGGTGAATATTCTGCTGCCAAGCATCCATAGCTACGCAACATAATTATCACTCACAGTGACTGGCGATGATTGTTATATTTTAATTTCTTTAACTGCAAGGACTTAACTCCCATACGGCTGTTAAGTCCTTGACCTTTGTTGTCAAAATCATTACAGTTCCATCAAGATTGTGATCCGAAGCCGCAAGGCTTCGGGTGTCGTTTTCTTTTTCGTAAGCGCTTTGCAAAGCATATGGAAAAATAGGTTCTTCCTATTTTCGCCTTGATGAAACCATGACGTCTCATGCTTTCAGACAGAGGGGATACGTATGCAACAATCACTAACCAGAATCATCATCTACCGAACAATTTAGGGATACAACCGCCTTGTGGGAAGGGACGGTTATATTTTTATCTTGTCAGGGAGGGTGAACCGGGTGTACATGCTTTTACCGAACAATACAGAGCCTCATATCGCGCCCTACTAAGCGGCGAGATGAGTGCGCTTTTATTTCGTAGGAAAAACAAAAGAATTAAAGAGGTAACCGATGGACAATTGGCAAAAAGAGATTTGTGAAGGCTTGGCCGGCGAGTACGGTGTAAAGCGAATGGAACAAGCGATGGTAGAGTTGATCACTGAATTTCTGGAATTAGGTGTGGATCCAAATCAGCAGGACCAAGAGTGGCATCGCCCCCTTTGGCACTCGACACTTGACTGTGACGGGGCTCCTTTGTCAGTCATTGAACTCTTCTTCAAGTATGGAGCCACGGCTGAGTATGAATCAGAGATTTGGAACCCTCCCCTTATCCAGGCCCTTAAATGTAAGCGGGAGCAACCGATCATCGAGTTCCTTCTTGCTCAGGGGGCAGGAGCCTCTCCGAACAAACGGGACAGCTCAAGAGGTATCTACCTTGCGTGTGAGCGCGAGTATGATCTCTCCCTCTTTAAAGCACTCGTTGAGCTTGGCTTTCCCGTCGATATACCCCAGATATACAAACAGGAAACTCCGCTCCTTCGGGTGTGTTACCTTGGCCTCGCCTATGAAATCATAGAATATCTTCTTGACCAAGGAACCAGCGTGAAGCATGTTGACGATGAAGGAAACACTGCGTTAACACACCTGTGTGCTGGAACAAGGGACTCGAAACTTGAACGAGTTGAATTGCTCCTTAAGCGGGGAGCGGATGTTCGAGCAGTGACCACCCAAGGGTTTTCCGCCCTCGGTTATGAATGTAAACATGATGGAGAGATAGTGGTCATCAAGGCGCTTGTTAACGCAGGAGCGGATGTCAATGCGATCGAGAATGGGTACTCTATGGCGATGCTCGCAGTCGAAGAGAACAACATTGATGCCATTGAGACGTTGGTGGAACTGGGCTTCACCCAGTTTTACCACACTCACCCCGAAACAGGTATGAATGCCTTCGATCTGTGCAAGAACAGCGAAGATCGAGAAACTCTTAGGAAGCTCTTTGGTAAATAAGAGAGCAGCTCAGCACCCGAGAATGGAATCTTCGGGTGCCCTATCGATGATTAAAGGATGGAATCAGAACAATGGGAGTAGTTGAACGAGCATATGGTTCATTGGTTGGTTTGATGGTAGGCGATGCTTTCGGCGCTCAAGCTGAAGGTGCATTGAGTTCACGCTTAGTAGAGGAGTTTCCTTTGGGAATCCTGGAGATGGACAGTAAGAAGCGCTTCTTTGAAAGTGGGACCGTCACCGATGACAGTGAGATGGCGCTCATGTTGGCAACCAGCTTGGTTGCCAACAAGGGCTTTAATAGAGGAGATGTTCGCCGCCGCTATGTCGCGTGGGTCGAGAGCGGGCCCGCTAGTTTGGGCTATACCACTTCCGAAGCACTGAGAAACCACTTCTTCGTCCCCGGTAGTCAAGCCAATGGAGCGTTGATGAGGTTGGCTCCGTTGGGAATCTGGGGAACCAGCGTGAGTGAAGAGGAGCTTTTGGAATTTGTTAGGCGTGAGTGTAAACTGACGCACATCCACAGGGTTTGCCAGGAGGCAAACCAGTTGTGGGCGTTAGCTCTTCGGAAAGCAATCTTGGAGGGTTCCTCAAAAGAGGAGGTCTACACCTACCTCCTTGGGTTGGCGGATCGTCTCGATATTGATCCGTCTCTTAAGAATGTTCTTCTTAAGGCAGAAACCGAGCAACCAGCGGTT
>CAYUHP010000092.1:5404-6647 GCA_964444595.1 uncultured Sphaerochaeta sp.
GATGGGTCCTCCTTGCTTTCCAACAAGGCCTATACAGCGTTTTGCATGCACCAAGCTTTGAAGAAGGAATCCGAGCAATTACGATGAGAGGTGGCGACGCTGACACCAATGCCGCGATCTATGCAATGCTCGCCGGGGCAATCGATGGGTATGAGATAATACCCGAACGTTGGATTAAGGAACTTAAACCAAGTCCTTGTCTTCTTGATCTTCTGGGAAGTCGAGCCGAGAAGATGGATGTCTTGGCGTATGATTTGGCGGTGGGGTTGTTAGGGTAGGAACAACCCCTCACCCCACCCGATTAACCACCTTCCCCGCCAAGAACCCTGCTACATTCTTGGCGGCAATACCCAAGAGGCGCTCTCGGGTCTGCTTGGGAGCCCAGGCGATGTGCGGCGTAATGATGATGTTCTTTGCGTTAAGAAGTGGATTATCTTCAAGGATTGGTTCAACGCTCACAACGTCTACGCCTGCGGCGTATACCTTGTTAGTATTTAGTGCATCAGCGAGGTCTTGTTCGTTGATCAAAGGGCCTCTGCTGGTGTTGAGGATGATCACTCCATCCTTCATCTGGGCAATTGTATCTTTGTTGATCATCTCCCTACTCTTCTCGGTAAGCGGAAGATGGAGGGTGATGATGTCACTTTCTTTGTAGATTGTTGGGAGCGAGGCCCAATCGGGGTCGTTGGGATCAAGAGAGGGGGAATAGGCAAGGACTTCGATGTCAAATGCTTTGGCGATCCTTCCCACTGCTCGGCCGATCGATCCATAGCCGATGATTCCCATCTTCTTGTGAGCCAGTTCGATGAGGGGATAATCCCAAAAGCAAAAGTCCTTGCTTGTTGCCCATCGATTATCTTCGATCACCGCATCGCTGTGGCGTTGCACTCGATTGGTGATCTCAAGAAGAAGAGCAAAGGTGAATTGGGCTACGGCGTTCGTTGAGTAGGAAGGGATGTTGGTAACTACTACGTCCTTTTCACGCGCAGCTTCAACATCTACCACATTGTACCCGGTAGCCAACACACCGATGTATTTCAACTTCGGTGCTTCATTGATGATCTCTTTCGTAAAAATAATCTTATTGGTAAAGATAATCTCGGCTTCCCCGATTCGTTGAAGAACATCCTCTTCTTGTGTTCGGTCGTATACAGTAAGGTCACCAAAGGCCTCTAACAAGGTCCAATCCATATCTCCGGGGTTCAGGGCATACCCATCCAATACAACAAGTTTTCTCATGGAT
>CAYUHP010000093.1:0-6531 GCA_964444595.1 uncultured Sphaerochaeta sp.
CAAAAGGTCAGTGTAATCGCCATCGTAGAAGTCTTGGCTCTCCGCGGGCTCTTCTCTCATGAAGCCTTGCTCCTTTGCATAGGAGATGACTTCTTCTTTAGTAAGTTCGCCGAGGGGGAAGAGAATCGTGCTGAGCTGCTCTTGGCTGAGTCGATGAAGGAAGTACGATTGGTCCTTCTTTTCATCTCTTGGTCGCCCAACGGCCCAGCGATCACCTACTTGGACGATCCGGGCGTAGTGGCCGGTAGCAAACTTATCAAAGACAAGACCACTGGCCTTCGCGTATTCAATCATCGCCCCAAACTTGATCTTCTGGTTGCACCACACACAAGGGTTGGGAGTTTTACCATCTAAGTACTCCTCCTTGAAGTTTGCAAGAACCAACTCTTCAAAGTTGTCACTCAGTTCAACGGTGTGGTGTTCGATGCCAAGGTCGGCACAGAGTTCTTTGATCTTGGCGATATCCTCGCTCTTATCGGGAGCAAAACAGGAAACCGATCCAACAGGGCGCTCCAGGTGGGCTCGGTTTGACCAGATTGTCATCGTCACCCCGATTACCTCGTGGCCCTGACTCTTTAATATGTAGGCGGCGGTGGAGGAGTCAACTCCGCCACTCATGCCGAGTAATACTCTCATATGTCCTCCTAGGACAACGAAACCGCCCTGGATTCCAAGGCGGTTTCGAACAGTCGAGGATGACGGGACTCGAACCCGCGATCTACGGCGTGACAGGCCGTCGCGATAACCAACTTCGCTACACCCTCAATGCAAGATGAAAACTACACGATTGCTCCTCTTTTGTCAACAGCCTAAAAAGAGCTTGTTTTCAACGCTCCCTGAACCTACCCCACTAGAGCCCTGATTGTCAAGAAGCAGCGATACGTATACGCTTTGGTCTATGAGAAACAGCGATCTTCTGCCCCTCTTCTCAAAACCGCTCTCTACCGACCGGCTTCGTTTGCGCAAAATAACCCTCGCCGACAGTGAAGCGATGTTTTCATGGGCAAGCGACCTTGAAGTAACTCGCTACCTGCGCTTTAAAACGCACAACTCTCTGAGCTTTACCCGAAAGGTTGTGAAGTCTTGGATCGCTCAAGCGAAAGACCCCTACTATTTCCAATGGATCATAGAAGAGCGGGCAACCAGCACCCCGATCGGCTCGATCGGCCTTGAAGTTATCTCATTTAGCGATAACCACGGCGAAGTTGGGTACTGCCTTCACCGCTCCTTTTGGAACAAAGGCTACACTACCGAAGCACTCAAAGAGGTTCTGCGCTTTGGCTTTGAAGAGGTAGGATTTAATCGGATTCAAGCCTCCTTCTCCACCAACAACCCCGCCAGTGGCCGGGTGATGGAAAAGGTCGGAATGGTCAAGGAGGGCGGTCCAATGAAGGAGTATTATCGCAGCAGCCAAAGCGGATACCAGGATTCCTACCTCTATGCTCTCACCAAAGGGGCGTGGCGCCTCTTGCCCTGAGCAAATCGGGCTTTTATACTTCACGTAGAGGGAGGAGTATATGCAAGCTTCGATACTACGCTTTTTTAATCAGATTGCTACCCCATTTTTAGATCGGTTTGCCAACGCGGCAAGCTTCTTAGGAGAGGAGACCTTTGTCATCGCAATCGTTCTCTTGGTCTTTTGGAATATCAATAAACAAAAGGGGTTCACCCTCTACGTCAACGTCCTCGCTTCCGTGTTTGTCATGGGGGTGCTTAAAGCGATCGTTCGGGCTCCGCGGCCCTTTGTCGTGCT
This sequence comes from uncultured Sphaerochaeta sp., assembly GCA_964444595.1. GTDB lineage: Bacteria > Spirochaetota > Spirochaetia > Sphaerochaetales > Sphaerochaetaceae > Sphaerochaeta. Next base: position 1,754 of record CAYUHP010000093.1, read on the forward strand.
GGAGGATATCGCGGGTAAGCGTATTACAACGGCGACGGGATACTCCTTCCCCAGCGGCCATACCACTACCGCAGCCTCGTTTTATACTTCACTGGCGCTGCTCTTAAAGAAACGAGCTTTCTCCATTCTAGCCGCCCTGATGATTGTCCTAGTCGGAGTCAGTCGCCTCTACCTTGGCGTTCACTGGCCCAACGATGTGTTCGGTGGTCTTGTTATCGGGGTGAGTATCAGCTTCTTGCTCTATCGCTGGAGTCTTCAGCTCTTTGAAGATCGAGTCCGCCTCATTCGCTTCTGTATCCGCTACGGCTTAATCGCCACTCTTACTGCGTTGGTCATCGCCATTCTCCTGAATATGGAACTGATCGATCCAGTGGCGTTCAATGACTTGATGAAAACCGTTGCCTTAGCCGGCGGCGGCCTACTCGGCTTTGGTTTTGAAGAACAGATGGTTCGCTACCCAGTGGAAAGTTCCCTCTGGAAGAAGATCGTTCGCTACATCCTTGGAATGGGAGTCGTTGTGGCGATCATCGCTTCCAAAGCACTTTTCCCCGCCTCGATTGCCGCCCTCAGTTCTTTTATTCGCTATAGCTTGGTGGGTTTGTGGGCTACCCTGCTCTTCCCGCTTATAGGAAAAAGTCTCCACCTCTTTGGTGATGCTCAATAACTTTCGGCTCGATCTTGTACTCGGCTAAAAACCGGCGAAGATCGAGCATTGTGTCTAAGTGACCGGCGCACTGCTTGTAAAAGATCTTGCCACACATGAAGGCATCATCTAAGGCGTGGTGGGCGTTGTACTCCATGCCGAAGTAATCGACAAGGAATGAGAGTTTATAACTGAGGAGCTTGGGCCAGATCTTGCGGGCGATTGTTAAGGTACAGAGGTAGTTCATCTCCTTTGCTTCCAGGTCGTAGGCTTCAAAGGTTCCTTTGAGGACTCCCATATCAAAGACTGCGTTATGGGCAACCAAGAGATCATTGCCGATAAACTCGCGCATTGTTGGCCACACTCGATCAAACTCAGAACTGGCTAAGCACTCCTCTTCGCTGAGGTTATGAACCGCACTCATCGAAGGATCAAAATAGGGGTGCTTGGGCCGTAAGAGCGTGTAGTACTCTTCAAGCTTCTCTCCGTCTTGGTCAAAGCGAACCAAGGCGACACTGGCTCCACCACCGCTGTAGCTGTTGGCAGTCTCAAAATCGATCGCGGTATAGGTCATCCCTCCCTCCCCAACATAATCGAAAGGATCGTTTCCCCCGTTTTCCCCATTCCTTCATGCATCAAGCGCGCGAGGAAATCGACCGATTCCTTGCTGCTCTTTCCAACGATTCCACTCTTACCATCCGCTCCGACTCCTTTAAGAGCCAGTTTTACCGCTAAATTGGCCGCTTCGACCGAAGAATAGATCTTCAAGGCGCACGTTCCCTTCGCTCCGTCGCAGATGATGCCGGTAAGGTTCCCCACCATCGTGTTGAACGCCATATCCATCTGCTCTTGCGTTCCGCCAAGGAGGTACACCAAGGAGCACGCGGTTCCTATTGCCGCAGTGAACGCCCCACAAAGCGCACTTAAGCGGTTTTTATGGGCAGTGAGCGAAAGGCCGACAAGCTGACCGATTAGCAACGCTCGGGCAAGCTCCTCATCACTTGAGCCAAGGTATTGAGCAACGGGAGCAAGGGGGACGGTGAGAGTAATGCCTTGGTTTCCGCTTCCGCTGTTAATTACCACCGGAAGCGAACAGCCGGCCATTCGAGCGTCACTGGCAGCAGCAGCGAGTGCCGAACCCCAGAGTAGTGCCTCATCAAGTGACTGTGGTTCGGTATTGTACTGGATCGAAGCGGTCTTCCCCACCGTCAGGCCATACTCTTCACTCAAGGAGTGGCGGGCGATCGCGAGGTTTGTCTTCAGGGCATCCAGAACCAGAGTCTGGGCTTCAGGGGGAGCATCGGTTACCCAGGAGAGGATATCGGTCAAGGTAGTTTGGGAGAGGATCGCCTCGTCAACCTCCTCAAGGGTTGCCGAGCACCCATCCAACATCAAAGAGAGTAAGACATCATCATCCCGCTCCAACTGGCTGAAGCGCTCATGTTCGCCGCTGATCGTTGCAAGGGCGGTGTGGTTTGCCCCCACTGCTTTGACACTGATGTACAGCGAGGGAACGTCTTTTTCAATCGCCAAGGTAACGGGATAGAGTTCCGCTTTCTTCGTAACCTCTTCACTCAGTGAAGCAAGGATGTTCAGTCCACCGCTGCTGTCACAGAGAGCACCACCAAGGGCAACTGCGGCTTTAAGGCCTTTTAACGAGGAGTTGGGAATCCCGACTCCCATTGCATTTTTAAGCACTTCACCGCTGGTTGAAATGTGGAGCGACACAATATCTTCACCAAGAAGCTCCGCTGCTTTGGCCCCACAGAGGGCAGCGGCAGCGGGTTCGGTACACCCCATCGCCACTCGAAGTTCTCTTTCCAGAACTGACAAATATCTATTCATAAAACCGATAGTACCACCTGAGGCGAGGCAAGCCAACTCCTTAACGGGGGACATCGGCAATATACAGGGTTCCCTCCACTTCGAGCGTGTAATGATCTAAGCTTGCGGCAACCACATGGCAACTACCCTTCTTCAAAGTCCGTTTTTCTCCCCCACCGGTGAAGGTCGTCGCTCCTTCTCCCTGAAAGAGCAACTCCAAGGAGAGTCGTTCATCGATCTCATAGGTCCCTGAGTGAAGGACCATCAAATGAAACTCCTCGGTTGGGGTGAGTAAGTGGATTCGCCCACTCCGGCCGACAAGTTGCTGGACCAACTCAACGTTCTTTCCAACAACTTCAACCGTTGCAAAAAGCTCTTGAATATCGACCTTTTTGGGAGTTAATCCTCCGCGTAACACGTTGTCCGAAGCACTCATCACCTCCAAGACAACCCCTTTCATATACGCATGAAGGATCCCCGGTGCCATAAACAACCCCTCACCCACCTGAAGATGAACCAGGTTCAAGAAGAAGGGAGCAAGTAAACCCGGATCGTTTGAGTAAAAGGATCGGCAGTACTCAACAACTCCCTTCTCCATGAGAAAAGCCCCATCTTCACTCTCAAGCGGCAAGTCATGTGCTTCTTCTAAGGAGGCAAACAACTCCTCTAAGAGGGTGCTCAACTCACTCTTTTCAAGGGTATAGAGAACTTCAAAGAAGCGGCGTAATAAGAGATTCTCCTCTTCTTCACTATTGAGGAAGGGAAAGAAGGATCCAACAGCGGTTGGGATCAACCGATTTAACCAACGTTTTGTTTCGCTTAAGGGCCTAAACCCGCTTAAGAGGGTTGTTGGCTCAAGCGCGTAGCCGATCTCCGCTTTTTGGTGGGGGTCTTTGTAGTTCCACTGATCTTTGTGAAGGCGACTGCGCAGGTGTTCCTCCTGCTCCCACCCCTTCGCTGCTTGTTTCTTGTTTGGATGAACTTGAATCGAAAGCGGCTGACCAATCGCCAGTACTTTCATTAACAGGGGTAGCTCCTCGCCAAAGGTGGCCAAGTGAGCTTCGCCAAACCAGTGGTTGGGCTCTGACTCAAGAAGACCTTGGAGGGTCTCCTTCGTTTCAGCAACCATCCCCATCCCATCACTGTGGGTTCCAAACCACAGTTCCGCTTTGGGTTTACCGTCTGCTTTGACTCCCAGGAGGGAGGGAATTGATGAGGTGTTTCCCCACGCATACTCTTTTACTGCACCGGTGATCTCTACAATATTCATAGCTCCTCCATACTGGGAAGTATAGAGGAGCTAGGAACAAAGAGTAAGCCCAAAAGTGTATAAGCGTTACTTGAAATACTTAGGCAGAAGATACATCGCCCCACCAAAGAGCAGCAGTGCAACGAGCCAAGCAACGAAGACGTTGAGGAAGATTCCGCCAAAGATGAAGGCAACTGCGGCAATACCGGCAACGGTGAGCGCATAAGGCATTTGCGTTGCAACGTGCTCAAGGTGCGGACACCCCGCTCCGGTTGCGGAGAGGATCGTCGTATCGCTGATCGGACTGGCGTGGTCTCCAAAGACCGAACCACCGAGAACGGCACTGACGCTGATCATCGCTGCGTTCAATAATACGGAGCCTTCAAGTCCTTTTGCCTGAGCAAGACCAACTGCGATCGGCATGACGATCGGGATCATGATCGCAAACGTTCCCCAGCTGGTTCCCGTTGAGAAGGCGATGAGGGCGGAGAGCACAAAGGCGATCATCGGAACGAGGGCGATCGGGAATCCGCCGCCAACTACTACATCACTGAGATAGGAAGCCAAGCCAAGGCCACCCTCTTCAGGAGAGGAAGTAATGACCGTTCCAATCGTCCACGCCATCGTAAGAATGATCAGGGCGGGAACCATCGACTTGACACCTTCGGTGAGCGCATCGCCCGCTTCGCGCAAGCTAAAGAGGCGCCGAGCGAGGTAATACACTGCGGTAATCGCCAAGGTGAAGATGATCGCATAGAAGAGTGCCATCGACGCGTCGGTGTTGTTAAACGCATCGCCTAAGCTCATCGAGCGAACCGCCTGGGCGTAGGTTTCAATGCCATCGCTTCCGATCGCATCGAGGTAGGTCGTAACCGGGAAGAAGATGACACTGGAGAGGATGAGAAGAGCAAGGGGGAAGATCATATCAAGGCTCATCGCCTTGTCGGCTTTTTCACTGCTGACATCTTCAATTTCCCCAGGTGCGGCTCCGTAGGAGTCGTTGTACAGTTTTCCTGTTTCCTTTGCATAGGCGATCGAGCGGGCCATCGGGCCGTAGTTTCG
>CAYUHP010000094.1:0-4251 GCA_964444595.1 uncultured Sphaerochaeta sp.
TAGAAGATTCCGTATTGGCCAAACTCTGATGAACTATCGGCTAAGAGTATAGGGGTAGTGTAAGAACTTGATGCATAGTAATAGAGCTTGCCATTTACTGTTAATACATAGAGTTTGCCACTATCAATAGCAAAGTTGGCGATTGCTTCTGTTAATCCTTTGACTTCTTCCAAACCGGAACCATCAAAATAGAAGTTTTTATATTCACCCGATCCTACGAACGAAAGTAAAAATTCTTCATTAATAGAAGGATCTTTATAATTAGATGGGGTGAAGAGGCCGTAATAATCATACCCAGTCCCTAGTGGGGGGACGTTCACATCAATGATGGGATCATTAGAGAATTTGTTAATGTCTGTAACCAAGAAATCGCCAGAATTCGCTTCTTTTCGTGCTACCACCATGCCGTTAGGCATTAAGCGAGTAAGCTTAATGGTGCTGTCTTCCGGAGTATATTCCGTTGGAGCACCACCAGAGGTATACTCATAGATTGTGACATCGCTTTTGCTTGTTTTATAAAGGATTTTGCCATCGGTTGTAAGAGCTGCTTCTCCAACTATATTACCTTCTTTGCTCGCAACAATCAGCTGAGCATTTGATGCGCTTTTACCGCTTTCCAAGGAAAAAATTCCTCTTACTGTTCGGAAGTAAAGAGTTCCGGAATCTATTCCTAGAATTTGTTTATATTGGATATCAATCGCCTCTCGTGCTTGCGTGGCTGTTCTAAAGAGCCCGCTTGTAGCATCAGCGTTACAGGCGGTGAAGAGGAGGGTGATTGCGGTAATGATAATAAGGGTCTTTTTCATGATCTTCTCCTACTGCCTATAGTTTACTGAGAGGGTGATGGGGACAAAGCCTGCTAAGGCATTGTCATTGAACAGCTCTTTGCGGTAGTTAAGTTCGGGGATCAACCATAAGCCGGTTCGAACTCCAAAGCCCCAGTGTTCCCCAGGATAATAGGTAAGACCTAACTCAACGTTAGAATAGAGGGTCATGATGGAAGTATTGGCTCCTGCGGAGTTGTAAGCAAATCCAAGACCGACGCTGATGGGAAGATCTACTTTGCCTTGGAGCGGAAGATAGCTGTACTTCGCAAAGAACGGTACAGCGGTGTAGAGGTTGTTGTCTACCACATAGTTGAAGTTATACCCAATCTCTCCGCCAACGGCGCTGTAGGGCGATATAAACGCCTGGTAGCTGATCGCACCGTAGCCACCGACCTTCATCCCGGTTTTATCAACACCAAGACCAACTTCGGTGGTGTTGTCACCAAAGAAGTGGGTGAACGTAGGAATCGTCGTACCCAGAGTAAAGGCGAACATTTGGTTTCCCTTGTCGTAGAATGGAGCGGCACTTAGGCTTGCCGTCAGAAGGGTAAGCAGAAGGAGTAATAGAATATGTCGTCGTTTCATAGGTACCTCGACTATTGAACACCCCAAGGGGGCAGACGTTACGCTTTAGTATAGCGAATGACCCCCAAAACGCATAGGGGTTGATTCTCAAGGGTTTGCAAAACCATAGCTCTTTAGGGTAGGGTACAGAGGTGAGGATTTTCGTATGAAAGAACTATGGGGAAAGCCTGCTGCCGAATCATTCTACCTTCAACTGGAAGAGGAGAGCGCTCATTTTATTGAGCAAACCGGTCACATCCCCTCGTTGGCGGTAATTCTCATTGGATCTGATCCGGCAAGTGCCACGTATGTGGCAATGAAAGAAAAGGCGTGTGAACGTCTTGGCTTTACTCACAAGAGTTATCATTTTGAAGAATCGATCAGTGAAGAGCAGATCCTCGCCTTGCTTACTGAACTCAACAACGATTTTGAAATTGATGGCATCTTGGTACAGCTACCTCTGCCTGATCACATTCGAACCGAAATTGTACTGGAAACAATTTACCCTGAAAAAGATGTTGATGGCTTCCATCCTATCAACGTAGGAAAGATTCTTTTGGGAACACCTGGGCTCATCAGCTGCACTCCCTTGGGCATTTTGAAAATGCTTGAGTATTATAAGATTGAAACGGAAGGTAAGCACGTAGTTGTTGTAGGAAGATCGAATATCGTCGGTAAACCGATTGCTGCATTGCTTGTCCAGCAAGGCTGGGATGCAACGGTAACGATCTGTCACTCCAAAACAAAAAACCTTTCTGAGATCACAAACCAAGCCGACATCTTAATTGTTGCGATCGGCCGCGCTCACTTCATTACCCCTGACTTTGTCAAAGAGGGCGCGATCGTCATCGATGTCGGAATCAACCGTTTAGCGGACGCCAGTCGAGCTCGTGGCTATCGACTGGTTGGCGATGTTGACTATGAAAACGTCGCCGCTAAGACAAAGGCCATTACTCCGGTTCCCGGTGGGGTCGGAGTAATGACCGTAGCCATGTTAATGAATAACACCTACCAAGCTGCAAAGAGGAAGCATCATGAAGCAAAAGTACTGGCTTGAAACCTACGGGTGCCAGATGAATATTGCCGAGTCCAATGCGTTGGAACTCCAACTCAAGGGTGCCGGACTTACTCCGGCAACAACCGCCGAAGAAGCAACCGTCGCCATCCTTAATACATGTACGGTGCGTAAATCCGCTGACAATCGTGTTTGGGGTCGCCTGGGATACTTCGGAGCGATTAAAAAGAAACAACCGCTGACCTTGATCGTCACCGGCTGTATGGCTGAACGTCTTCAAGAGGACTTGAAGGATGACGCGCCGCACGTTGACTTTGTCATCGGAACAAATGACAAACAGCGAATCGTGAACATCCTCACCAGCGCTGACGGAACGTACGATGAAAAAGAAGAGACGTACACTTTTGGTGAATCCTACTACCAAGAAGGGGAGTTTAGTTCCTATATTCCCATCATGAATGGGTGCAACAACTTCTGCTCATACTGCATCGTACCGTATGTACGAGGACGAGAGATCTCGCGAGATATTAACGATGTAATCGAAGAGCTTCACTACCTTGACTCCAAGGGAGTAAAGGAAGTTACGCTCCTTGGCCAGAATGTAAATAGTTACCACTATGAAGATGAAGGAAGAGTCATTACGTTCCCTGAATTGTTGAAACGACTGTGTGCTGAAGATACGAAGCATATCCGTTGGATCCGCTTTGACAGCCCTCATCCGAAGGACTTTACTCCGGCCTTGATCGAAGTGATTAAGGATGAGCCAAAAGTAGCTAAACACCTACACATCCCGCTTCAAAGCGGCTCAACGCGAATCCTCAAAGCGATGAATCGCAAGTATACGAAGGAGCAATACATCTCCTTGATCGAATCAATTCGATCAGCGATTCCCTCTGTTACCTTTGCTACCGATGTAATGGTTGGCTTTCCATCGGAGAGTGAAGAGGAGTATCGCCAAACGCTGGAAGTTCTTGATCTTCTTCAATGCCCTGAAGCATTCATGTACTACTTCAACCCCCGCGAAGGAACTCGGGCAGTTGCGTTTGAAGAACAGATAGATGAAGATATAAAGAGTCGGCGCTTATCACAGCTCATCGAGTATCAACAAGCAATCTTCCAGAGCGTACGAAAAAAGCGAATTGGATCGGTGACGGATGTGGTGGTAACTCAGCGGACTCGTGATGATAAAGGTCAGATGCTCGGAAAAACGGAGCACAACGAGATGGTTGCCTTTACTTCCGATGCTGAAGTTGGCACGATCGTAACCGTTGTTCTGACCGCCCTGAAAGGCAATACCTTTCAAGGTGAGGTGAAGTAGGTGTTTGATAAGAAGTTTGACCAACTCATTACCCTCGTAGAAGCATCCAAATCAACTGTTGCTTTAACCGGAGCCGGGGTTTCCACCTTCAGTGGAATCCCCGACTTTCGCTCCAGTGACGGAATCTACTCAAAACAGTATAAACACCTCAGCATCGAAGAGATCATCTCCCTTCCGCTCTTTGAGCGCGATCCTGAAATCTTCTACTCCTGGGCGAAAGATGAGTGGTATGACTTAGCCAGTTTTGAACCTTCCATCGTTCACGCTGCGTTAGCCAAACTAGAAGAGGTTGGAAAACTCGATGGACTTTATACCCAAAACATCGACATGTTGCATACCAAAGCAGGAAGCAAAAAAGTATATGAACTGCACGGCAGTGCAGCTCACCACTATTGTACCTCTTGTAATGCTTCATATCCCTTTGACGAAGTGTTTAAGACCGTGAAAGGTGGAAAGGTTCCCACCTGTACGCGCTGCGGGGGGATCATCAAGCCGGATATTGTCTTCTATGGGGAAAACTTAAACTC
>CAYUHP010000094.1:4351-6441 GCA_964444595.1 uncultured Sphaerochaeta sp.
ATACCAGAATACCTAGGGGGTGTTCCGGTTTCGACTGATGTTAGATCAGGTCAATGGCTGCAAGCGGAGCGCCAACTCCTTAAACTAGCAAACAATTTAACTGCCAAACGTGAAGACGAAGATTTCGTCGCCGAAGCAGAATTCGCTCTCGCGGCCTAACAGTCCGACAGCGAACAGGACCGATTACCTGCCGCTCTTAAGAATCGGTAACCTGTAACAATAGGGGCTTACCCAACTCTTTGCCTATGGGAGACGGGGACAACTAAATAGGCTGGAAGAGACGGATGTAGGTCAGCGGACGTACCGGCTCTTCGAGATAAAAACCGCAGACTAAGCTTGTAGGTGTCATTGGATGGCACATTAGGACGGGGGTTCGAATCCCCCCACCTCCAAAAAAGAACCCCGCATTCGAAAGAAAGCGGGGTTCTTCTCTATTCTCTTGGATCTTTAAGCGGGAGCTTTTCCTTTCTCTAGCGCATTGTGCAGCAACTTGAAGAGAGGGAAACCCTCTAACGCATGTTCAACTTCCTGCATGTACTTTCGCGTATCATATTCGACCCTCCGAAACTGAACCCGTACTTTACCGTCAATGCATTCGATGATCGCATAGGAGGGGCGGGTATCGCCATCAAGGCCAAAACCAACGGCACCGGGGTTTACAAAACGAACACCGTCCTTGGTGAAATCAGAAGGGATGTGGGTGTGAGCTGAAAGCACGAGATCGATTCCCTCTTCTTTCATCTCTTTTGCCAGTACTTCAGTCTCCGGGTCATTTTCATATAACCCGTCTTTGATACTCGTCGGAGTACCGTGACAGGCAAGGATTGAAACATCGCATATATCAAATTTCTTTACTAAATCAAAGGTTGCAATGGTTTCTCGAGCTTTTTTGCCCATACGAATAGATGTGTACTTATAGTGTTTCAAAAGTAGAGCATCCTCTTCGTTCTTTACAACAAAATCTGAAATCATCTCTAAATACTCATCGGTGTTTCCCTTAATAGTAACAATTGGCTTGTATTTCATAAGAAGATCAAAGCACATCTGAGGATCGAGACCGTTATAAACAAGGTCACCGAGAAACACGATGTCTTCGGCACCAGCTTGGGATGCATCAGTGAGTACAGCTTCTAAGGCACGTAAATTTCCATGTATGTCAGCAAGGACTGCTAACTTCATTCTTCCACCTCCGGATCAGTTCGTAGAACAACTTGATATGGTAGTACTGTAACATAAGCAAAATGGCTGAGAAACTCTTAGACAGCTAAGAATAGGGAAATATCCCCCATTTAACGAGAAATTTCATCAGTATTTAGCAGCGAAAGGATCATTTGATCTTGAGCTAACGCAACAGATTGAAGACCTCGTTGACTAACGTGCGTATACAGATCACTGAGCTGCTGGCTACTATGGCCGATCGTTAATCGGAGAATGTGCTCATCAACTTGTCCGCGTAAAAGTGTATTGGCCAAGTGCCTGAGTGAGTGAAAGGATATCTTTCGTTCTTTAAGGGTATCAGCTGTAAAGACTCCGCTAGCAATAAGCTCTTCTTTAAACCGGGAGCTGAAGTAGTGACTGGAAACAAATCCGCCACCACGCTTTGACCAGAAGACTAAATCGTATTCTGACTTGTTGGGATTTGCATCAGCGAGCGCATGAAGTTCTTGAATAAGGAAAGGAGGGCAGGGGACAATTCGCGATCGTTTTCCTTTCGGTTCTTTTAAGCCGGCATGATCGGCATAGGCAAAGTCAACATGAATCCGATCATCCCCAAGAGCCGATCGCTGAAGGGCCCGTAGCTCACCGCTACGCATTCCGGTGAGTAAGGAGAGAAGAAACGCCAGGTAGACTCGTTTTTCACTATGCTCTTTTGCATAGTTCATGAAACGCGCCAACTCATCTTCTTTCAAGATGCCTCTTCGCTGATGAACTACCTGTAAGTTTTCAACCGTGATCATTTTACTCCGATCAAGGATCCCTCTTCTTTGAGCTTCGTTAATCGCTAACCCTACGGCATTCATGATGATGTTGATTGTACTGAAGCTCAAAGCACCCTCTTCAACCAAAGAAAGTTGAATTTGTTCCATATC
>CAYUHP010000095.1:0-6409 GCA_964444595.1 uncultured Sphaerochaeta sp.
GGGGGTTATACGCCAGATCTTTCATGAACTGGATCGGCCAGAGGCGCCCGCCACCGCCTAAGATACAAATGTGCGTTTCTTTCATATCATTCTCCTGACTCTTAGTATTTCGCCGGATGAGTAAGTTTGGGAATCGAGGTTCCATTGATATTAAGTATCTTTATTTGACATTTAGGCATACACTTGAGGTATGTACACCTTAGTAATCGTCGATGATGAATTGGAACTTCTTGATGGACTAAGCAAGTTTTTCCCCTGGGAATCAATAGGATTCAAAGTGGTTGGAGCGTTTAGCAACGCTCAAAGCGCACTACGGTTTTGCACTGAAGAGCGAGTAGATGTTGTGTTTACTGACATCAGGATGCCGTTTATGAGTGGGCTTGAGCTCATTGAGGAGATCTCAAAACGCCCACATCCTCCGCTCTTTTGCATCATGAGTGCTTATGATGATTTTGCCTATGCAAAACAAGCAATTAGCTATGGAGTTCAAGATTACCTTGTTAAACCAGCCTCCTTCGAAGAGATTCGTGGAACCTTTGAAAAGATTGCCCAACACCTCAATGGAGAGATGCCTCCGGTAGCTGCAAATACGTTGAGAACAATTACGAATCCGTTAATTGCCCAAACGATCACCATTATGGAAAAACAGATTCGAACATGTACGCTCCAACATATCGCTGGATCCCTCGGTGTTACAACAAGCTATCTCTCGCGCCTCTTTAAGGAAGAAGTTGAGGAGAATTTTCAAGACTATCTTCTTCGACTTAAGATGGAAGCAGCTCGACACATGCTCTTAGGTACGATTCGATATAAGAATAAAGAGATCGCCTACGCCCTTGGTTACCAAGATACCCAAAACTTCTGCCGTACGTTCAGAAAATACTTTGGGAAATCTCCTCAAAAGTATCGACAAGAGGAGCAAGAATGAAGCAAAAATCTAACCGTATTATTCGTATCTTTATTCGCCACAGTGTGCCAATGATAATTGTAATCCTTCTCTTGGGCGGGGGAGCAACAGTGCTAAGCTGGAACTTCATTCATCAAAACGCAATAATAACAGCGAATCAAAAGCTAGAAGCGGTTCGTTCATACTATGATGTAATCTTGGATGAAATGGATAGCCTAAGTTTGATGTTCAGTTCAAGTCCGGATATTATGACTCGACTTTCTCGAATTCTCGATGAGGAAGGAAGTATCGATTTGGATAGCTATCGCGAAGTGAGGCTTATTCGTTCTTTTCTTTCCGCTTCATCAAATGCACGCTCTTACATCCACAACATTTATGTGTACCATGAGCAGATGAAAGACCTTGTCCTTTCCTCGGATATGGCGTTCATCCCGATTGCTCAAATTAGTGACTCCTCGTGGTATGAAACGTATAAAGCGTTTGATGCTTCAACTCAGATTCACTCGGAGCGAGTTGTACTCAAAGCGGGCGCCCCAACCGAACAAACGATTATTCGAATTATGCGACCGATCATAAATGCAAGTGGAGGTCTGAGCGGTGTTATCGTTCTTGATATTAAAGAACAATCGCTTAGCAGGGCGTATCCATTACAACAGGGCGAGGTGCTTGAAGTCCACAGTGCAAACAATGACCTGCTCTTCACCTCGAGCAGCCGAAGTTATGATGCGTATAACTTGGAGTATTTTTACAATAGTTCCGAAAAATATGGTTGGAAGTACTCGCTGGGGATGGATAGGGGGCAACTGTACCAGCTGTCCCGAACCTTGATGTATTATACGATTGCCTTAACAGTAGGCTCGTTGCTTCTAGGTTTTCTGCTGACCAAACGAACAAACCGACAAGAGCATAAGTTCTTAGCAAATGTCATTAACCAGCTCGGTGAGGTCACCGACACTGAATCGATTGAAGGAGAGGCTCAGGAGTATCACAATATCTTTGATTACCTCAATCACCATGTCATCAAAACATTCCTTGAAAAAGATTACCTTGCCTGGCAGAAAGAGGCGATGGAGTATCGAGCGCTTCAAATGCAAATAAATCCGCACTTTTTGTTTAACACCCTCAACACAATAAACTGGAAGGCGATTAAACTCACTGAGGGAGAGAATGATGTATCTCGGATGATTTTACTTCTTTCTAGGCTGTTGAAATACTCTCTCCAAGTCAATGACTTTGTTGGAGTCACCCTTGCTGAAGAACTTGAACAAACAAACCACTACATTCAACTTCAGAAGATTAGGTTCCCAAACCAATTTGAGTATCGGGAAAAAATCGACCCGATAATGTACGAGAGCCAAGTCCCCAGCCTCTTTATCCAACCAATTTTGGAGAATGCCTTTGACCATGGATTCATTGAAGGACAGCTATTGGTAATAACGTTGACAGCTTGGATGGATGGTGAGTTCTTAAGATTTGAAATCGAAAACGACGGTCAGTCCCTTAGCGAGGAACAGCTCCATAACTTAAACATACCTCCCAAAGATGTACTTGTACGCGAACAGTCTTTGGGATTGATGAACGTTATGAAACGGCTCTCTCTTTTTAGTCAGGGTAAAGCCTCGCTTACGGTAATGCATGGCAAGCGGGGTGGCGTATGCGTTGCATTGCGTATTCCTAAGTCTTAGTTTTTCATTCCTGTGGTGGCTATCCCCTCCACAAAGTATTTTTGAGCGGCAAAGAACAGAATGATCGGCGGTGCGATTGAGGTTAAGCTCATCGCTAAGATCTGGTTCCAGTCAAACTGCGTTGAGATATCCATCGTCATGCGTAAGCCCAACGCTACCGGATACTTCGATACGCTACTGATATAGATCAATGCATTGAAGAAGTCGTTCCACGTCCAGACAAACTGGAAAACAATGACAGAAAAGATCGCACTTTTGGTCAATGGAAGCAGAAGGCGGATGAGGATTGTAAAGCTGTTACACCCATCTAGTTTTCCTGATTCATCGAGCTCCAGTGGCAGTCCTCGAAAGAACTGAACCATCATGAAGTTGAAGAAGGGGAAACAACCCAAAATAGCGGGAACAATAAAGGGTAGGTAGGAGTTTAACCACCCAAGATTCTTAAAGAAGATATACCGTGGAATGATGATAACGGTAGCCGGAAGCATCATCGTGGAGAGCATGATGATGAACAGGGTCTTTTTAAATGGGAACTCAAAGCGGGCAAACCCGTAGCCAATGAGAACTGAGCTTAAGACAGTGAAGAGGACCGTTGGTACTACCAGGAGGAAGGTATTCGTCATGAATGTTGAAAACCCGTATTGCCCAGAGCCCTTCCAGCCGGCTTTAAATGCACCAAATACGGGATTCTTCGGGAAGAGACTGATCGTTCCAAAGATCTCTGCGTTCGACTTAAAAGCCGCCCCGATCATCCAGAAAAGAGGATAGGTCATGATGTAGGCGAGAATGATGAGTAACAAGTAGGAAAAAAATCGGCTGTATCGTTTGGATGTAGTTCTCATAAGGAGTCTCCATAGTGAACCCACGACTGGGAAGAGGTGAACGTTAAGCTGGTAAAGAAAAGAATGATTACAAACAGGATCCAGGAGAGTGCCGAAGCGTACCCCATCTTAAAGAACTTGAATCCTTGGTCATAAAGCATCAATCCATAGAGGTAGGTTGATTTCAGTGGGCCCCCTTGGGTAATGACAAAGGCACTCGTGAAATCTTGGAACGCATTGATCATCTGCATAATAAGGTTAAAGAGTACAATTGGGGAAAGTTCGGGTATGGTAATGCTGAAGAAAATTCGGATTTTTCCGGCACCATCGATTCGGGCCGCTTCGTAGAGAGTAACGGGGATTTGCTTTAATCCGGCAAGGAAGAGCAACATCGAAGAGCCAAATTGCCATACGGTAACCAAACTAATGGTTCCTAAAGCAAGCTTGGGATCTCCCAGCCAATCAATCGCTTTAATGCCAAAGAGGCCGGTTATATTGTTGACGACCCCTTGGTTCATAAAGAGGTATTTCCACAGCACACTAATCGCTACACTTCCCCCAAGAATGGAGGGCAGGTAATAGAGCGTTCTGAAGATGTTTATACCTTTGATGTTTTGGTTGAGTATGAGTGCGATAGCTAAAGCAAATGCGATCTTTAGCGGAACGGCTATCAACACATAGTAAAACGTCACCTTTAGCGATTGGATAAAGACTGGGTCATTGGTGAATATTGTTTTATAGTTTGACAGCCCTGTAAAGATTGGTGATCCCAGTAATTGAAAGGAGGTAAACGAGTACCAAAGGGAATTAATTAATGGTAAAAGTTGAAGAAGAAAAAACCCTAATATCCAAGGCAGGATATACAGGTATCCTGCATAATTATATCGGCTACGGGTGCGCATCTAAGGTTCCTTTGAAATCTACCCACCCCTAATGTTTAGGGGTGGGTAGGAGCGAGTTTCGTGTTATAGCGTTGCTAGTACTGCGTTAAGATTCGTGATCAACTTGGCTGAAGCTTCACTTGGAGTGAGGCGGCCAAAGCCAAATTCATCAATGATGTCTTCCAGGACTTGGACAACTTCACTGTTCATTTGGTAAACCGATTGGGGAAGTCCCGCTTGGGCAACACCTTCGTTCGTAGCGTTTTCAGTCAAGGCGGTAATTTTACCCTTACTTGCCAAGACACTTAAACCGAGGGTGGTTGCAGGAATTCCTCTCGAAAGTTCCAGTTTTTCAATTGCCTCTTTGTCGGTGAACAGATAGTCGAGGAGCTCAAGAGCCTTTGCGCGGTTCTTGGAGTTGTTGTTTACAACGATAATCTGTGAAGGACGCATCAATACACCACTGTTTTTTGCACCAGCCATTACTGGCAGTGGGCGAGTTTCTATCGGACGATTACCAATTTCTTTTTCCATCGAGCTGACCCAGCTCAAGGCAGTAGCCATCTTTCCGTTGACCCACGATGGGTTTTCAAAGTACTTCTGATAGAAGAGAGAAGTTTGGCTAAACGGTGCTACAATTCCTTCGTCAAACCATTGCTTAAAGTACGTGAATGCTTGAGTTGCTTGGGCTTGAGTGAACATGATCTTACCGTCATGTCCGACGACTCCACCAGCGATTTGAGCCATGTATACTTCAAACCACATGCGCATCATATCAGGTGAAGCACCGTTAAAGAACGCAGTTTTATCTTGTTGGTTGATTTTACGTCCTTCGGTAACAATGTTTTCCCATGTCCAAACGGTGTCCGGATCAATACCAAATCGCTTGAGCATTTCAGTGTCAACAAGCATTGTATTAACGTTAGTCCCTGAGGGTAGTCCTAAGAGCTTACCATCGTGAGTACAATAGTCATTAAGGAATGCTTCATCGAAGATCGAAAGATCAATAACGCTCGGGGTGATTTCTGCAAAGATATCGCCCTTGGAGGAAAGTTCGGCAAGCCATGGCTGGTCGATCTGGATAAGATCAGCAGCTGTACCACCAGCTAACTGGGTGACTAGTTTTTGATAGTACCCATCCCAACCACCGTATTCACCTTCAACTTTCACGTTTGGGTTTTTCGCCATGTACGCATCGAGGGCTTTCAGGGTAGGCGTGTGACGTTCGTCACCACCCCACCAGGAAAACCTGAGAGTAGTCGTACCGCTTTGGCCTGCTTCTTTAGCACCGCCAGCAAAGGCGCTACCAACAACGAGCAGGACGATTAGTAATACAGAAAGAGTCTTTTTCATAAAAACCTCCATTTTGAATGTACAATAATCTTCAGCTCTATTCATTACTCCTACCAGCAAGAGAGTTTTGACAAAGAAGTATCATTTTTTGACATATTGCTTAGACGGTGTTCCGAGTGTTTCCAAATCAATCACAAGGTAGGCTGGGCACCCAGCCGTGACAACTCTACCCCTGTGGTGTAAGATACCCTCACCATGAACTACTACATCGTAGCCTGTCGCAGTGGCAGTGAAGATCTTGTAAAAAGTCATATTCACCGGTTCTTTGAGAACCGGGAAGTGGCATCTGTTACCGTGATGTTTCCGATTCGAAGAATGACTGACCGGAAAAAGGGAAAGCAGTATGAGAACGACCTTCCGCTTCTTCCCGGTTATCTTCTTCTCTCCTGTGAAGATGAATTAGATCCTTTCGCCCAAGAAGTCAAAACTCTCTTTGGAAGCTACGGGTTTCTCAGGAACCTGGACAACTCCATTGTTCTGAAAGGAAAGGACTTCGAGTACGTCGATTGGATCATGAAGAACCAAGGGATTATTATCCCTTCAGAGGTTATCTACAACAAAGGCGAACCAATAGTTATCGTTCAAGGTCCGATGAAAGACTTTAAGGGAAAAATAGTCAGTGTCGACTATCGCCGCTCACGAGTAAAAGTTGAGTTTGAGTTTGCTTCAAGCATCCGATCGGTGGACCTCCCGGTTCTGTTTGTGACAAAACGGTAGGAGTGACTAAATAAGAGGGTTTGCTTAGCTTTTGAAGCGCATCTT
>CAYUHP010000096.1:0-6364 GCA_964444595.1 uncultured Sphaerochaeta sp.
GTTCGCTTCGATCCGCCAAGCGGCCTCTCTCCCTTGGAGGTCGGCTACCTCTTTGACGGGGTGGTGGACACCAAGGACCTCTCCAGCATGCTCTTCTACTGGGCCGATAGTGGGTATATCCAGATCGAAGAGTTGAAGAAGAAGCAGTATCGCTTTATCAAGGTCAAGGACCTTAACTCAGCCAAAGCCCACGAACAAAAACTCTTTGATGCATTCTTTAAACACGGCGACGGATCCGCCGTTGAGTTGAAGCAGCTCTCCTCTTCGACGACCTTTGCAAAGGATATCGAGAAAACAAAACAGCTGACTCGCTCTTACTTTACCAAAGCTCGCGAGCTCAAAGACCAAAATGCTGAGCGCAAGCGAATTATCCCGTTCTTGTATGGGATCGCCCTTACGGCATTGCACGCCTGGGCAAGCACGTATGGAGGCTTCAACCAAGCGATGTTTATCCTTCCGCTTCTCGGAGGAATCGCCTTATTGGTCCTAACAGCAGTTGCGACACCGAAGATTTTTGATTCGTGGCTGCTCGAGCGAAAGGGAAAAGCGGTGATCAAGAGTATCGCTTTGTTGGTCCTTTATCTTCTTGTGTTTGGCGTCAGCTTCTACACCTACCGTGAAGAGGTTCTTCTTTCACCGCTCCTTTCATTGATGTTTGCCTTCAGTGCACTTGGAATCCCAGTCGCCTTTGCGTTTCTTGGGGCGATCACCGCCAAGCGCAGTGCCTACGCCCAAACGGTCTTAGAGGAGATCATGGGCTACCGAGAGTTCATCGATAAAGTCGAAGTCGACAAACTGAAGATGATGGCAAATGAAGATCCTGAACTCTTTTACCATGTGCTTGGGTATGCGGTGGTCCTTGGCTTGGAGAACACCTGGGCGAAGAAGTTTGCTTCAATCGGGATCGTCCAAGCCCCCTGGTACGTAGGAGTAGGGGGAGCCCACAGGGCGTTCTTCTACGCCTCGTTAGCAAACAGCTTGACCTCCAGTGCAATTGCAAAGCCGATGTACACGCAAGCTTCCTCATCAAGCCGCGGACCGATCCGCCCATCCTTTGGCGGAGGGGGCTTCAGCGGTGGGGGCTTTGGCGGCGGGGGCGGCGGAGCTTGGTAACAAAAAAACGGAGCCTAAGCTCCGTCTTCGTTACTGAATCATGTTTATTGGTTAGTTGCGGTATGAACCATAAGCCGGTCGGCTCTTGGCAATCGCTTCGTTGACACGCAGGTTTCGGCCAGCAAACTCCTTGCCATCGAGCTGGGAGATTGCAGCTTCTGCTGCGTCGTCATCTTCCATCTCGACAAACCCAAAGCCCTTCGGACGGTGTGTCTCTCGGTCGATGATAATGTTCGCACTGAGGACAGTGCCGAACTGGGCGAACAGGTCCCGAAGTTCCTCTTCGGAAGTGTTGTAACTCATGTTACCAACATAGATTTTCTTTGCCATGTACTAAAGCATCCTTCACAGGCTGAGCCTGTATAATTCGTTATTGCTTTGATGTGGGGCAGTTGTGACTCTTACCTGCCAATGGGAGTGATTCAGTAACGCCGATCGGACAACTAGGGAAAATGAAACGAGCTGCAACACAAAACTAAAAGCATTTGAACGGTAGCATGGGCGTATTGGTTAGTCAATTATCAATCAACACAAAGTTATCGATTCCTAGCCACAAAACACTTTAACGGTAGTATCTTCCGTCTCCACATCGATACTCATCTCCTGCAGAGCCTCGATGAACTCTTGCATGTTTTCACCGCTTAAGGAGTTGAAATCAAAGGTGAACCCCTTCGACTGCATCGATTCTTGGATTGTATCCTGGGCTTCGAGAGGGATCAGTTTTGAGATATTAAGACCCGCTTTTAACAGAGCCATCGGAATCTTGATCATCACCTTTTCTGCCGATCTTCCCTCTTTAGGGTCAACTTGGACGTAGAAATACGTACCCTTGGTGGGATTGGTCTTTGGTGTTGCCACCCGCTTTTCCGTGGCACTGAGTAGCTTTTCCGCCTCTTCGGCTGAAACCTTTCCTTCAGCAAGAAGGGTTAAAATTCTCATTCGTTCATCACTCATCGCTTTCTCCTACAAAATGGTTAGATGTATATCGTGATCATCAGAGACAATCGTTATTTCAGTGCCGACTGTAGCTGTCAGCAAAGAGGGCAGTGCTTTAATGAGGGGCAGATACTCGTGGTGGATGGGTATGAGCAAGTAGATCAACACCCCAAGGACAATGAAGGGAAGTAGCAAGAGGTATACCACGATCAAAGGAATCGGAAGGTTGATCGGTATCCTGTTGGGTCGCTGAAGTTTGAAGTGCAGAAACATCGGCAGCATTACTCGATCTCCTGTAATGCGTCACTGACGCTGATCGTGCCCGCTTCCAGTTGACTGAGGATATCGTCCAATGGTGAGGATCGTTGAACTTCGATATCAACGATATCCAAAAGCTTGGCAATTCGGTGGAGCCGACTCTTTACCGTTGGATAGCTGATATTGAAGATCGACTCCATCTGCTTGATCGAGCCGTTGGTTTTAATAAATGCGGCGATGAAGATTTGATCATCCATGCTCAACTCAGCGAAGGGGGGCAATTGGAAGGAGCCTTCAAGGGTAATCTTCTCATCAGGAAGGTACACTTGGGTGATAAGAAATCTCCTCTCACCGATCATCGAGCGTAATGTTTGCCAAGAATGTTCCATATCTACCTCTCAGGATCCAACCATAACGAAATATATTAAGTAAGTCAAGGTAGAAACTTAAAAAAGTTAATAAAATAAATAATAAATATTAAAAATATTAAAGAGAACTATAATAATAGTTACGGACGACTCTTAGTGATGACGTCAAAATAAACCTTGAGCCACTTGAAATTGTTTGAGAGGATGACCATGATATTCTCTATGAATAGCAACGTTCTTGGGCTGATCCTTTCCTTTGCGTTTATCGCTTTTGTGATCGCCTTTGGGATAATCCTCAAACAACGATTCGGCATCTCAAGCGAATCGATGCGAAAAGTGGTTCACATCGGAGTTTCCAACTGGTGGTTTATGAACCTCTTCTTCTTTACCTCCTTTGGGTGGGCGCTTGTCGGCCCAATCTGCTTCATCGGGGTGAACTCCCTCTTTACGATTCTCAATTGGGGTAAAAGCCTCGGCCTCGATGACCGAACGAGAAATTGGGGGTTGGTATATTTTCCAATCACCTTGCTCCTCTTAGTCATCGGAACCTACCAAGGCGTTATTCCACCGCTGAGTGCTACCATCGCTGTTTTGGTGATGGGCTGGGGCGATGGCTTAGCGGCGATGGTTGGTTCGAAATGGGGAAAGAAAAAGATTGCGAAGCTGAATAAATCCTACGTAGGCTGTGCAACGATGGCAGTGGTAAGCTTTATCGTTACTGCCCTTGCGTTGGGAATCGGCTCCTCTTTATCACTCCCCACGATCCTCTTAAGCTCCCTGCTCGTTGGAGTTGTTGCGATGACTGTTGAAGTACTCACCCCGTGGGGGCTGGATAATATTACGGTTCCCCTGGCGGTGGTCATCCTTCTGGGGTTGCTTCTATGAGTAATTGGGCCCTCCTTGTTCAGCCAACGGCTTCATTAACATCCCTCTTTGATCGATGGTTTTTTCCCTTAAGCGGAGCACTTTGGATTCTTATCGGAATCATGGGCTTCATCGCCCTTGGCGCCTTTTTTACGAAACAACTGACCTTTGGAGGAGCCATAGCGGCGTTCTTAGTCGGGTTCTTCCCGACGTGGATCCTCGGCTTCGGAGCCCTTCTTTCATTGCTTTTTTTCTTCATCGCCACAGCGATCTTGGGAAAAATCTCCAAACACTTACCAAGAGTGGATGTGGAGAAGATCCACCAAAAGGTTGGAAGACGGGATATCATCCAAGTGTTTGCCAATGGCTTGATGGCTCTCTTCGCCGCGCTTCTCTTTACGATTGATCAGAACCCCGCCTATATCATTATGTTTGGGGCGGCGGTTGGTGAAGCGGCGAGTGACAGCTTCGCCAGCGAGGTGGGAATCCTCTCCAAGCAAAACCCGGTTTCGATCCTTACCGGCCGGCCGATGGAGCGGGGCTTAAGCGGCGCGATCAGCCCGTTGGGCTTATTCGCAGCCTTGTTGGGTGCCCTGTTGGTTGCGATTGTTGTAAGTTCCAGTTACTTTGAAGTGGGAGCCCAAGCACTCAGTGCAGCCGCACTCATCACGATAGCCTCCCTCTTTGGTTGTTTGCTCGACAGTGTCCTGGGGGTCACCGTCCAAGCCCACTACTGGGATGAGGCATCAAAGAAAATAACGGAAAAATCGAGCAGAAATGGAAGTCCGCTTCCTCTGGAGCGAGGAGTGCGCTGGATTGATAATGATCTGGTGAACTTTATCTCCAACGTCTCTTCTGCTCTTCTGGCCTTTGGCTTAGCAAGTTTATTTTGAGCACTTGCTTCTTGGATAATTTATTTGTATGTTACAGAGCGGTGGGGGAAATCCCCCAACCGTAATGAAAAAGAAAAGATATTTCTTAAGAGAGGATATTCAGCATGGCAAAACAGTTGCAGTTCAGTGAAGAGGCTCGCCGTTCACTGTTGGGCGGGGTGGAGAAGATCTCCCGAGCCGTTATGGCTACGTTAGGTCCCAAGGGTCGCTTGGTCGTATTAGACAAAAAGTTTGGCGCCCCCAACGTAACGAAAGACGGTGTTTCAGTCGCTCGCGAGATCGAGCTTGAGGACCCCTTTGAAAACATGGGAGCCCAGCTGTTGAAGGAAGTCGCCACCAAGACCAACGACGTTGCTGGAGACGGAACAACGACCGCTACGGTCCTTGCTTGGGCGATTACCAAAGAGGGAATGAAGAGCGTTGCCGCCGGAATCAACCCGATGGGTGTTCGCCGCGGAATCGATCGAGCCGTTACCGATGCAGTCGCCGAGATCAAGAAGCAAGCGAAGATGATCAAGGATAAGGAAGAGATCGCTCAGGTCGCTTCAATCTCCGCAAACAACGATCGCACGATCGGTGATGAGATCGCCAACGCAATGGAAAAAGTCGGACTCGATGGAGTTATTACCGTTGAAGAGTCCAAGACGATTGAGACGACCACTGACTTTGTTGAGGGAATGCAGTTTGATCGCGGATACCTTTCCGCCTACTTTGCAAACAACCGCGACACGATGACCGCTCTCATGGACGATCCCTTCATCTTGATCTACGACAAGAAGATCTCCAACATGAAAGAACTCCTTCCGATCCTCGAGAAGGTTGCTCAGTCCAACAAGCCACTGCTCATCATCGCCGAAGATGTTGATGGTGAAGCGCTTGCGACCTTGGTTGTAAACAGCGTTCGTGGAATTCTTAACGTGGTTGCTGTCAAGGCACCGGGCTTCGGCGATCGCCGTAAAGCGATGTTGGAAGATATCGCGATTCTCACCGGTGGAGAAGTGATCAGTGAAGAGCTTGGACTCAAGCTTGAGAACGCTGACCTTACCCAGCTTGGTCGAGCCAAATCGATTAAAGTCGAGAAAGAAAACACCACGATCATCAACGGTGCCGGAAAGGCTGGCGACATCAAGGACCGAATCGCTCAGATTAAGGTCCAGATCGAAGACACCACCAGCGATTACGATCGTGAAAAGCTCCAAGAGCGCCTTGCGAAACTCGCCGGCGGCGTAGCAGTCTTGAATGTCGGAGCCGCAACGGAAGTTGAGTTGAAAGAGAAGAAGCACCGCGTCGAAGACGCACTCTCAGCAACTCGAGCCGCGATCGAAGAGGGAGTTATCCCTGGCGGTGGCGCTGCCTTGATCCAAGCTGCCAAGGTTCTTGAGAAAGTCGATCTTTCCAAGCTTCCCGAAGATGAGCGCGCTGGATACAACATCGTTCGCCGAGCGCTTGAAGAGCCGATCCGCCAGATCGCCGAAAACGCCGGTCTTGATGGTTCGTTGATCGCCGACAAGTGTAAGAATGAGAAACCGGGTCGCGGTTTTGATGCCGAGCACTTTGCCTGGGTAGATATGTTCGAAAAGGGCATTATCGATCCGGTGAAAGTAACGCGCTCAGCGCTGCAGAACGCAGCTTCAATCGCTTCCTTGATCCTTACCACTGAAGCAGCCGTAACGGACATTCCCGAGCCCCCAGCTCCGATGGGCCCCGGCGGCGGTATGGAAGGAATGATGTAATACATCACTAATAGGTAAAAAAAAGTCTGCTTTGAGCTCATTGACTCAAGGCAGATTTTTTTTGTCTTCTCTTTATCCTCTTTGGGAATTTTCTTGACAATTGGCTAAGCCTGTACCTAGAGTGACAATACAGACCGCTTTGTAACGAGCGGGAATCACAACATTTTCACACGGAAGGAGGAATTCCATGAAAAAATTG
>CAYUHP010000097.1:0-6360 GCA_964444595.1 uncultured Sphaerochaeta sp.
TTGTCGAATCGTTTCTCTTTTCAGAAGCAAAGCGATTCGACGTAAAAGGGAAGCGATATGTTTCCTATCCATCAAAATTTTATGCGACCGACATTGGTATTAGAAACGCAAGAGTCAGCGATCGACAACAAACACGATCATATCTTATGGAAAATAGCATCTACAATGAATTGGTACGTAGGGGGTATACGGTTGACGTTGGAGTAGTGGAATATAAAAGAAAGCAAAGTGAAATTACGTTCATTGCAAACAGGTCCTTAGAAAAAGTATATATCCACCTGCCTAAAGACGTCGCTGATATGGAGTTTCAAAAACGAGTGTTGCTTACGATTAGAGATAACTTTCCCAAGATCATTATCACCAGAACCCTGGCAAAGCGTTGGGTAGATGAGGATGGAATCATCCATCTGGGCCTCTATGAGTTCTTATTAGAAGATGATGTTCTGAGGTGATAAGATTCTTGAGCTTTCCTCTTGAATGATTTAGTTTGTTTGTGGTATATTTACACATTCTTGAAAAATGTCATGAAGGGTTTGGATAATTAGATGGCGTTAAGGGAAGTAATTAGGTTTGGGCCCTAGTTATTGACGCTTTGATGGTTTTTAGTTATTCTACCAATCGTGTCAAAATTTTGAAAAGAATAAGAGGATTACGTCATGGCAACACCCAAATATAAGACTTCGAAAGCAAGATCAGCGAGCCGGAAGGCGGCAAACATGAAACTTGCTGCTCCCACACTTTCACGTTGCGGTACGTGCGGGAACATGGTTGTCCCTCACCGAGTATGCCCAAAGTGCGGCTTCTATCGGGGTGTGCAGGTCATTGAACTGCAAGATAAATAAGAGTATCAGGAGTTAACGAATGGACAATACCCAAGTATTTGAAAAAGTAAAAGCATTGATCGCTGAAAAGCTCGAGATTGAAGAGTCGAAGATCACGATGGAAGCATCCTTCCGCAAAGACCTCGGCGCAGACAGCCTTGATACCTATGAATTGGTATATGCTATTGAAGAAGAACTTGGCATCTCCATCCCAGATGAGAAAGCAAATGAGTTCGAAACCGTCAAGGACGCTGTAGAGTTCCTCGCAACTGAACTCTAAGACTCCATGGACGATACCCGTACCAAGGAAGCTCCCTCTCTTGCCCCAGAGCGAGAACGGGAGCTTCTTATATTTAATGAAACAAGCGGAATTGGAGTCGATGACCTCCAACTCCTCGACCTTGCCTTTACCCATCGCTCCTACGCCAACGAGCTCGGTGATCGAACTCGGAACAATGAGCGCTTAGAGTTCCTTGGTGATTCCATTTTGGGCTTAGCAATCGCCGATCTTCTCTTAGAGACATACCCCGACAAAGAAGAGGGGGAGCTATCGAAGATCAAATCGATTGTAGTCAGTGAAGACAGTTTGGCCCTAGCTGCAAAGAAGCTGAACATTGCGCAGTACATCCACTTGGGCAAAGGCGAAGAGCAAACCGGCGGACGAAGAAAGAAAGCACTCTTGGCAGATTGCACCGAAGCCCTCTTTGGGGCGTGCTACGTGCACAACGGCTTTCCTGCAGCCAAAGCGTTTGTTGTTCAAACCCTTGGCGAGCGAATTACCGCTGTCATTGAAGATGACTACCACCGCGACTACAAAACCACCCTCCAAGAGTATATGCAGAAGAAGTGGCGGATTGTGCCCACCTATACGCTCGTCTCCAAAACGGGACCTGATCATAACATAACGTTTAGCGTTGAAGTGAATGTGAATGGCGAAGTCTTTGGCCCGGCTGAGGGGCGGAACAAAAAAGCCGCCGAGCAAGCCGTAGCCAAAATTGCTTATGAATCTCTGGTAAATCCACAAAAGGACTGATAGTTCAACGCAATCTCCTCAAGGCGTTCCTTCGTGTTTTGAGTGGGATCATCCAACACGGTTTCCAGTAAGTAATGAAGGGTTTGACCGATTCGCTTCCCTTTGGGAATACCCAATCCAATAAGATCATTTCCTCCGATCGCTAAATCTTTCAAAGAAAGCGCATCACTGGAGGTGATGATCGCGTTGATGCGGTCACTGAACTCATCCAAAAGGCTCGTGTTTGTCTGGTTGTTGATCGCCAACTGATCGGCGATCCTCAGTTTAAAGAGATCTTCGATGTGCTCCTCGCCAACGCGAACGATAAAGCGCCGCACAGCACTGTCAGTCATCTCAGGAGTGTAGCTGAACATGTGGTGGCGTACTAAGTGCGTTACTGTATCGACCTCCTCATTGGATGCCTTAAGGCGCCTGAGAATCTTTCGTGTCAACCTCTCTCCAACAACTTCGTGGTTATAGAAGGAGAACCGGTCCCCATGCTCCTCTTGAGTGGTAGCTTTTCCAATGTCATGAAAGAGGGCAGCTAAACGTACAAACAAGGACGCGTTGATATCAGCGGCTTTTTGACACGTGGTAAAGGAGTGCTGTAGAACATCTTCATGGTGGTATCCCTTTTGTAGGACACCAGCGCATGCAGCAAGCTCCGGAAGAATGACGGAGAGGGTAGTGCTTTCAAAGAGGTAATCCAGGCCTTTCCTTGGATGGTTACTTCCGACAAGCTGTAAGAGCTCATCATGGATCCGTTCAACGGAAACATGATGAAGGTTTTCTTTCAAAGCGCCCATCGCTTTAAAAGTTTCTTTTTCTATCGAGAATTTAAGCTTGGCGCTGATCCGAGCGGCGCGCATGATCCTCAGCGCATCTTCGTCAAAGCGTTCAAAGGGATCACCAATCGCTCGGATGATTCCTGCCTGTAAGTCTTGTTCTCCCCCATGATTATCGATGATCGTCCCATCCTTTGCAGAAGCAGCAAAAGCATTGATCGTAAAGTCCCTTCTTTTGAGGTCCTCCTCAAGAGAGGGGATGAAGGTAACCGTAGAGGGCCGGCGGCCATCTTTGTATTCGCCTTCGCTGCGAAAGGTTGTTACCTCGTAGTGTTCGCCTTCGAAGATCACGGTAACGGTCCCATGAGCGATACCGGTGGGAATAACGGTTTTAAAGAGACTCATTACCTCCTCGGGCCTGGCATCGGTGGTGAAGTCTAAATCAGAGTTTTTGAGTCCTAAGAGGAAGTCACGAACCGCCCCTCCGACGATATAGAGGGAGTATCCGTTATCATAAAAGACTGAGGCAAAGCGTTTGATTTGGCTGGTTACCCTAAAGTTCCGCATATGATGACAGTACTCGCTCATTGGCAAGTGGTCAACGGTCCATCTATGGTTGTCATTTATGCGTTGAATGAATAGAATGACACTGATACAAAAAGCCCAATTGAGGCGAGGAGTAAGTATGTTTCGTCCTGTTAATCCGCGAGTAGACTTTCCGAAGATGGAAGAAGGTGTTCTTCACTTTTGGGAAGAGCAGAATATCTTTAAAAAGTCGATTGAGTTCCGACCGGAAGAGAAGGAGTATGTGTTCTATGATGGACCTCCCTTTGCCACCGGATTGCCGCACTTTGGCCACCTTGTGCCCGGAACAATTAAAGATGCTATTCCACGTTATCAGACGATGAAGGGCCGCCGGGTAAACCGCCGCTTTGGATGGGACTGTCACGGCCTGCCGGTTGAATATGAGATTGAAAAGAGTGAAGGGATCAGCGGTCACTCAGCAATCGTCGAATTTGGCGTAGCCAAGTTCAACGAGATGTGTCGCTCGATCGTGCTTCGTTACACCAAGGAGTGGGAGACCACGATCAAGCGAACCGGACGTTGGGTCGACTGGGATGACAGCTATCGAACGATGGATCTCTCCTTCATGGAATCGATCTGGTGGGTGTACAAGACCCTCTATGAGAAAGGGTACATCTACGAGGGCTATAACATTCTTCCCTACAGCCCAAAGCTTTCCAGTCCGCTCTCAAACTTTGAGGTGAACCTCGGTGGCTACCAAGATGTCGAAGACCCTGCCTTAACGGTAAGGTTTAAAGTCGATGGCGAAGAGAACACTTACTTCCTTGCCTGGACGACCACGCCTTGGACACTGCCTTCCAACCTTGCTTTGGCGTTTGGCCCGGAGATCGAGTACGTGAAGGTTCTCGACAAGCGAGATAACAACTACTATATCCTCGGAAAAGATCGGCTTTCCCACTACTACAGTGATGAAGAGACCTACGAGGTCGTTGATACGCAAAAAGGCTCCTTCTACGAAGGTATGCGTTACACTCCGCTCTTTCCCTACTTTGCAAATCTGAAAGAGGAGACCGGAGCGTTTGTCACGGTTCTGGGCGACTACGTCACCACTGAAGATGGTTCGGGAATCGTTCATACCGCCCCGGGCTTTGGTGAAGATGACTACCAAGTCCTTAAAGGCACCGGAATCCCTACGATCTGTCCGATCGACATGGAGTGTAACTTCACATCTGAGGTCTCCGATTTTGAAGGCCGCTTTGTGAAAGATTGCGATGATGACATCATCGAATACTTGAAGGAGCACAATCTCCTCTTCTTGGAAGAGAAGATTATTCACCCATACCCGTACTGCTATCGAACCAAGATGCCCTTGATCTATCGAGCGATGAGCAGCTGGTTTGTGGATATCAACAAGATAAAGCCGTTCATGCTTGCGGCGAATGAAGAGATCTACTGGATGCCCGAGCACCTCAAGCACGGCCGCTTCGGCAAGTGGCTTGAAGGAGCTCGCGATTGGTCGATCAGCCGCAACCGCTTCTGGGGAAACCCGATTCCCGTATGGAAGAGCGATGATGGCAATCACATCGAAGTAATCGGCAGCTTAGAGGAACTGGAGGTAAAGTGCGGTTAAATGGTAATGGATTTTCATAAATATTTTGTAGATGAGCTTACTTGGCCAAGTCCCGATGGTAAATCAACGATGCGTCGAATTCCCGATGTACTGGACTGCTGGTTCGAATCTGGGTCTATGCCGTATGCACAGTTGCACTATCCCTTTGAAAACAAAGAGTACTTTGAAAAGCACTTCCCTGCAGACTTTATCTGTGAAGGGTTGGATCAAACTCGGGGTTGGTTCTACACCCTAACGGTACTGGCTGCCGGTTTGTATGAAAAACCCGCGTTTTACAACAACATCACCAATGGAATCGTCTTGACTGCCGAAGGCAAGAAGATGAGTAAGAGTGAGCGAAACTACACCGATCCGATGGAGCTCATCAACCAGTACGGGGCAGACGCGCTGCGCTTTGCCTTGATGAACAGTGCGGTGGTGCGAGCGGAAGATCTGAAGTTCAGTGAAGAGGCAGTTAAAGACGTCCTCAAGGGCCTTCTGCTTCCCCTATGGAACGCATACTCATTCTTTGTAACGTACGCGAACATCGACTCCTACGAGCCTGGTGTGACGGCATATGCCGATCTGAAGAACCCGATGGATCAGTGGATCGTCAGTGCTACCGCGCGCTTGGTTGAAAACGTCACCTCGGCGTTTGATGCGTATGATATCCAAAAGGCGTGTTCCTACTTCATTCCGTTCCTCGATGAGTTAAACAACTGGTATATCCGTCGTAGTCGTCGCCGCTTCTGGAAAGGGGAGAATGATGAGGATAAGAAGCAAGCCTATGATACGCTCTATCACGTGCTGATGACGTTCCTTAAAATTGCTGCCCCGATCATCCCCTTCACCGTGGAGGAGATCTATCAGAACCTTCGCTCAAATGAGATGCCCGAATCAATTCACCTTTGTGATTACCCCACCTACAATGAAGAGGAGCGAAACTTCACCTTAGAGGAGCAGATGGCTCTTACGCAAAAGGCGATCGCTCTTGGGCGAGCCCTTCGAGCCAGTCATACCCTCAAGATTCGTCAGCCCCTTGCCACGCTCTTCCTCGTCGACCGCGACGAGCATGAGCGCGAGGTCCTCGCCTCCATGCAGGAGAGCATCGCCGAAGAGCTGAACGTAAAGAGCGTGTTGATCGAAGCAAATGAAACGGCTCTTGTTTCCTACAGTGCAAAAGCTAACTTTAAACTGCTTGGTGGAAAGCTCGGTAAGGATATGAAGGAAGTGGCTTCTTTGATTCAAAACTTTGATTCAAGCACGATTGCCGAGATCCTTGATGGAAAAACACACCCCCTCGCGTACTCCGCCGGTACGATCAACATTGGAGTTGATGAGATCATCGTTCAACGCAGTGAAGTTGAAGGGGTGAAGGTCATCAACGATGGAACACTGACAGTTGGCTTTGACACAACGATGACCGAAGAGCTTCTCGCCGAAGGGTTGATGCGCGATCTTATTCGAGCGATACAAAATCTTCGGAAGGAGAGTGGCTTCGATGTAACGGATCGAATCACGATCACCTACGATGGTGATGAGAAGATTCAACGTGTCTTTGAGACGTTCGGTGATCTGATCAGCGATGAAACCCTCGCCGATACGATT
>CAYUHP010000098.1:0-6136 GCA_964444595.1 uncultured Sphaerochaeta sp.
CCCGCACGCCCCACCGATCTTTCGGCCTCGGGAGATTCGGAGGGTGTGTTTAACTCGATAGCGATTTAAGAGGGCAGAGAAGTTCTTCTGCTCCTCCTCCGTGGGGGTCTCAAACTCCAACTCTTCAATCGGGTTCCAAGCGATCAAGTTCACGATTACATCCAAGTCGCGGGTAAAGAGCTCCAGCTGCTTGGCGCTTTCAGATGTGGTGTTTACCCCACCGAGCATGCAGTACTCCAAGGTGAAGCGCTTGGGGATTGCGCGTTGATACTCCAAAAGTGCTTCTTTGAGTTCAGCCAGCGGCCAGCGTTTGTTCACCGGCATGATTTGGCTTCTGAGGGAGTCATCCGCACTGACTAAGGATACGGCAAGGCGAATCGGTAGTTTCAGTTCGGCAAGCTTTTTGATTCCCGGCACGACTCCGCACGTGCTGATCGTCATGCGTCTTAAGCCGATGTTGAATGTTTCTTTTTTGTTGAGGTAATGAATCGCCCGCAGTGTTGCATCGAAGTTATGAAACGCTTCGCCCATCCCCATGAAGACGATGTGGGTGATCGGCTCGTTTGCTACCTTACAGAGGTGGACATACTGTTCAATGATCTCTTCGGCTGCGAGGTTGCGAACAAGGCCCATCGTGCCGGTCTTACAAAAGCTGCACCCCATCGCACAGCCCACTTGAACGGAGAGACAGGCGGTGTGCCGCCCTTTGCGGTCGACGAGGAGAACTGCTTCGATGACTTTCTTGTCGTGAAGGGTGATCCCCAATTTAATCGTCCCACTCTCATCCTCAGCTCGATCGGTTATCTCCGATGAGATCGGTTTTTTGATCAACTCGGTAAGGCGAGTGCGCTCATCGAGGGGAAGGTCGGTCATCTCGTCAAAGGTGGTTGCCCCCTTACTGAGCCAGTTGATGATTTGCACACCATACCGTTTTTCCGGTAAGGACAGGGTTTCGATAAGCCGCTTGGGGGTAAGACCGTAAAGAGAAAGGGGAAGATTCATAGTTCAAGTATACCTATTTGAGCATTGAAAGAATAGCGATCAACACCCCGGTAATTCCTTCACCACCGAGTAAGCCACTGGCAACCAAGCCGATATTCTTCTGGGTTTTTTCCTTATTTCTCTTTCGAGTAAAGACAATCGAAGAGATTGCTCCAATACCCATCACCGAAGAGATGTAGATCGGTAGGTACACGCCAAGACCCAAGGTAGCGGAGGGGACCTTTGCCAAGAAGAGGCCCAAGCCGACAACAAGTCCGATGAGGAACGCCGGGACGTGCTCAATTCCACCGACCATCTTAGCCACCGCCGCTGCCTGAGGGGCGGGCAGCTCGGCGGTGCCGAAGCCTCCGAACGCACTCTTCATCGCCAACAAGACGATGACAGAAAGCACCGCACCGATTACTCCACCGATTCCTTCGCCGACGATTTGATCGCGAGGGTTGGTTCCCAGGAGGTGCCCGCTCTTTAAGTCATTCATCACATCACCGGTAAGACCACAGGCGACTGCCACCACCGCCGCAATCGAAAAGGAAGCGAGGAGGGAGGGTTTGGAGATGAGCTGGATCACCAAAAGAACCAGGATCCCGAAGATCTCCATCGGGTTGATTCCCGTTTGACCGGTAAGCATCCCTGAAAGATAGGTAGCCAAGTAGATGCCGACGATGAGCACCAGTGCTTCAACAAAGCCAAGCTCGGTTCCGAGGGAGAGAAGTATTACGGCAAAGACGAGAATGAGCGAGACAAGGAAGAGCGTTCGTTGACTCTTCTTCGGTGTTGCTTCCTCTAACTTTTTTGGTCGAAGGAGTTTTGAGAAGAGGGCGTGAATAAACACTCCCAAGCCGGTTCCGATCATCAGACCGATCCCGAGGTTTTGCCTAAAGATATCGGCAGCAGCAAGGTCGCTAAAAAGACCAACTTTGATTCCGATTGGAGTTAAGAGATAGTAGCCAAACACCGCTCCGCCAAACCACAAGAGGGCAAAGACCGGACCGATGATCGCCCCGATTCCCGCGGCCATCGGTGAAACCCAAATGGAGAAGGAGGGAAAGAGGGCTGTTCCCCCAAACGGGGTGAGCAGGGCAGGGATCTTGCCCCAGAGGTCTCTCAATAAGGTAAAGACGACCGAGCCACCCATTGAAGTAAAGAGGGTTTTGGCCCCGCTGCCGCCTTCCTCGCTGGCTTTGAGGGTGTTAAACGCCGCCAAGCCCATCGGATAGGGAAGCTCCTCTTCGACGATGAGGCGCTTACGGAACAGGGCGGAGAAGAGGGTGCCTAAGATTGCGCCGACCACCGCAAGGGTGATGAGGCTCATCGTCGGAAACGTTGCCTCCGGGGCGATCATCCAAAGACCGGGGATCGTGAAGGCCAGGCCACCGGCTACCATTGCACCACTACTCATGATCGTGTGGGTAACGTTAATCTCTTGAAGGGATGAGTTTCGAGCTTTTTTTAGTGCGGCCATTGAAAGGACGGTAACGAAGATCGTTGGCCAGGGAAGCGCACCCATCCGTAAGGCAACGTACATCGATGATGCGGTGATTACCAATAATCCCAAGATTCCGATGATGATCGATCGAGCGGTGAGGTGTCTGTCCATTTATACACTTCCTCCATATGTGTATAATACCGTGAAAGTGCTTTGGGTGGAAGAGTCAGACTCGATAGGCCTTCAAGGAAGCGGCAAACCGCTCGGCGAGTCGAGCTTTCACGATGATTCCCTCTTCGGTGTAGGAGATATCATCAACTTGACCACTGCGGTGGAGGTAAGCGACTAAATCATGGCGATCATTGGGAAACGTATACACAACGCTCGGGTTGAGGGCGTGAATCGTATCGGCAACGGCTTCCACCAGCTCCTCCAAGCCGATCTTCTTCGTCAGGGAGGTTTCCAGAACCGGCTGATAGAGGCTCTTTAAGCGGGCGATGGCGAAGTGGTCTTCGACCGCATCGATCTTGTTTGCAACGACGATCGCCGGCTTATCAGTAACGCCCAACTCTTCTAAGACTTCGACCGTGGTCTTGTAGGTCGCGATCATATCCGGGTGGCTCGCATCAACGACGATGATGAGGAAGTCCGCATAGCGCGCTTCTTCCAGCGTTGACTTAAACGCCTCGACCAAATGGTGGGGTAGGTCACTGACAAAGCCGACGGTGTCGCTTAAGAGGACCTCCTCCCCGCCGGGGAGTTTGAAGAGGCGTGTTGTCGGATCGAGGGTGGCAAAGAGTTTGTTCTCAGCGAGAATTCCCGCACCGGTGAGGGTGTTAAGGAGTGTCGATTTTCCGCTGTTCGTGTAGCCGACGATCGCTCCGATTGGATTGGGACTCTCCAAGCGCGAAGAGCGCTGGACCTCTCGTTGCTGGGCAACGTTACTCAGTTGCTTTTTTAAGAGAGCGATTCGGCTTTGTATCTGCCGGCGGTCCAGTTCGAGCTGGGTTTCACCTTCACCCCGGGAGCCGCGAACTCCACCGCGCTGCTGCGAGAGGTTCGTCCACTTGCGAACCAAGCGCGGCAGCGAGTACTGCAGTCGAGCAAGTTCGACTTGCAGGGTAGCTTCTTTGGTTTGAGCGCGATCGGCAAAGATCTGTAAGATTACCTCATCGCGGTCGATGACGGCGCAGCCAAAGACCTCCTCCAAGTTCCGTTGGACTCGGGGTGAGATCGGCCGATCGAAGATGACGACATCGCATTCGATCTCTTCGATCAACTCCTTTACTTCAAGGACTTTTCCGCTGCCGATCAAGGTGGCACTGGTTTCGGCTCTTAAGGGGATGAACTCTACGTGGCGGGTCTCCAAACCCATCGTATCAACCAAGGAGGTGAGCTCTTCACTTCGAAGGTCGGCACCTTGGCGAGACTCACTTTCATCGATGAGAATTAATAACAGGGCGGACAGCACGTCGTGCTCAAGGGTATGTAAGAGTTTACTCACCATTTGACTATAGGGTGTGGTTAACGAGCTAGTCAATATATGATACACTTGGCCCGTTTGAAGAATCAGAGGTAATTATGGGACTCAATTGTGGAATTGTCGGCTTGCCGAATGTTGGAAAATCGACGCTCTTCTCGGCACTTACCAGTGCCCCGGCTCAAGTGGCAAACTATCCATTTTGTAC
This sequence comes from uncultured Sphaerochaeta sp., assembly GCA_964444595.1. Taxonomy (GTDB): domain Bacteria; phylum Spirochaetota; class Spirochaetia; order Sphaerochaetales; family Sphaerochaetaceae; genus Sphaerochaeta. The sequence continues at coordinate 4,117 of CAYUHP010000098.1, forward strand.
GATCGATCCGAACGTGGGAATCGTTTCGGTTCCCGATTCGCGCCTCGATCGAATCGCCGAACTGATCCCACCGGCAAAGAAGATTCCCGCAACCTTTGAGTTTATCGATATCGCCGGCCTGGTTGCCGGAGCAAGTCGCGGTGAAGGTCTTGGAAACCGGTTCTTGGCTTCGATCAGGGAGGTTGGAGTCATCGCCCACGTGGTCCGCTGCTTTGAAGACGGTGATGTTGTTCACGTCAGCGGCAGTGTCGATCCCGCCCGCGATATTGAAACGATCAATATCGAGTTGGCCCTTGCCGATTTAGATACGGTTACCAAGCGTTATGAGAAAGTGTCCCGAGCACGATCGCTCTCCAAAGAAGCTCAAAAACAAGCAGCCGAAGTTCTCCCCATCCTTGAAGCCCTGCTCTCAAGGCTGGGAGACGGAAAAAGTGCCCGAAGCCTCAACTTTGATGATGATCAGCTTGCGTTAATTTACGACCTTCATCTTATCACCCTCAAACCGGTAATCTACGTCTGTAACGTCGACGAAGAGGGGATCGATGGATCTTCTGCTTATGTGGATACGGTTAAACAGATCGCCAAAGAAGAGGAAGCGGAGGTGGTTGTAATCTGCTCCAAGATCGAGAGCGAGATCGCAACCTTAGAAACGGTCGAAGAGAAGAATGAGTTCTTGGATGCGGTTGGTTTGAAGGAGTCCGGGTTGAACAAGCTGATTCGTAGTGCGTATCACATCCTGGGTCTTCGAACGTTCTTCACCGCCGGAAGCGATGAAGATCGGGCGTGGACGTTCAAAGCAGGGATGAAAGCACCGGAAACTGCCGGTGTTATCCACAGCGACTTTCAGCGGGGATTCATCAAAGCCGAAGTGTACGGCTGTGAAGATCTCTTTACCTACGGCAGTGAACAAAAGCTCAAAGTTGCCGGCAAGCTCCGCCTTGAAGGCAAGGAGTACCTCGTTCAAGACGGGGATGTGATGCACTTTAAGTTTAACGTGTAAGGGTTACTGAATCTCTATCCCGGTTCTCAGAATCTCTCTGATAAATGGGTGATCTTCTTCGATGATCGAGGTTGGGTAGGCGTGTGGCTGAATGCACACCGCAGGATAGTTGCCCCCAAGAGCAAAGAGGTCTTTCAGCACTTCGAACTGAGATCGCTCTTCCACGCTTGGAGAGAAGAAACAGAGATCGACATCGGAGTATTTCGTGGCCGTACCCTTGGCATAGGAGCCAAACAGAATGACCTTGTCGATTGGCATGATGCGTTTTACATCAGAAATATAGTTTCGAATAACTTCGTTCACATCCATCCCAGCTACCACGTCACCGTAAAGGTAATCGGCTTATCCAAGAGGAGGAAATCGATGAGGGGGAAGCTGAACTCATACGTAGTGGGTGTGAGCTTCTTTCCGCTTGTCATCGTCTTAATCGGTCTTGGGGTTTCAAGAAGGAGGGTAATCGTCGATTGCTCGATCGCCGGGGGGCCCTCTTCGCCGAGCATGAAGCTGATCATCTCCAGATAGTCTTCGGCGCTGAGGCCTTGGTTGTACAAGGGCCCGAACGCCTCGAAGTTCTCATCTGCTAAGAATGGGATGATCGGAACAAGTTGATCGTAGGTATCTAAGGTAAGGTAGAACGTCACGGAGTTTGGTGTTGTTTTAAGTAGCTGTTGGTTTTGCGGCGCTCCGAGATCACGCACCAGCTTCTCTAAATCAGAGAAGGCAAAGGTCCCGTTCCAGGCGTTTGTTCCGATCTTTTTCATGGCGACTGCAGTTGTGGAGGGAGCGGAGGAGAGCAGTGCCTCAAACTCATCGATCGCTTCATCCATGATCGGCTGATCACTCTTATCCGAACTAAAGTCGCTGAAATCTTCTAAAACATCCACAAAGAACTCTTCGACGTTAAAGGTGAACTCTGCTTTGGAGGGTGTTGTGGCAACGTTAAGATGTTGGCTGACCGTGCACCCGGTCAACAACAGTGCAAGGGTAAGGACCCCAATCCCGAAAATGGTTTTCATACGC
>CAYUHP010000099.1:0-6090 GCA_964444595.1 uncultured Sphaerochaeta sp.
CATGGGTGCCTCCATAACAGAGACACCCATCCTATGATAATTGGGAGTTAGCCTAGGGCCTTCCCCCAAGGAGCCACCAAAGGCGTTGGATTTGCTCCTGACGAACTTCAGGATCAGTTGTGGTGGTGGCAAGAACAACCGGTGTGGGTTGTACTATTTCTTCTTGGATAGTTTGAATTTCTTGAGCTTCAACCTTTGCTACAGTGCTTTTGATTGTAGCTACTTTGGGAACGAGTGGTACGGCGGTAGCGGTAAAAGAAGACGGTGGGGAAGCGATTGCTTTTGTCTTGGCTTTGGCTGATCCAAAACGTATGCCAAGGGCAACCCGAGCTTCTACTTCAAAGGCCGGGTCTTTGTCAAACACATAGCGACCTACAATCTCAGGGGCCAGGACCACGGAATGAAGCTTTCCTAAGGGAAGGAATACTCGTGGGGTTACGTGGGCAACAACGCTCGGCTTAAGCGTTATTCCATCATTCGTATGAAGTAGATCAACTTCAGCACCAGCACCGAAGGCGAGGGAAGCCATCCCTTTCTTATTCTCAATGCCTACACTCAGCGCTGCTGTGTGTAGGTACTCCGGCTTCTCAAAGTCAAAGAGGTTGGAGTAGGAATCAAAGTTATAGAAATAACGCATTGAAATAAAGAGAAAATCATTTGGATAGGAGGTAGAGCCGAAGATCGGCTGAATGCCTAGACTGACACTCTTAAGATAATCAGGATCACCTTCTACAAACGTGTAGGTCCCTCCTAGGGAGATTTCTGTTGAATCATAATGCATTGCAGCAGTAAGTGAACTGCCGAAAAAGAGTAAGATGCCAAGTACAACAAGTACATATCTTTGCCGTCGATTCATCGTATCCCTCTCATACCAAAGTATACCTGACGTTCTTTGGGCACACAAGATACTCAGAACCCATGAAAAACGTCTTGCCCCTACGATAGCACAATTTAGCTGATTACGGGTAGAAATCGAGTAAGGGTGATCAATAATGTGCAAAAAAGGTCAATAATCATGGACAAAATGAGATTTTTGTTTCTTTCCTCGCCCCAGTGGTGTAATGTTATGTGTAGTAAAGCTCTAATTTTGAGAGTAAAACTAACATTTACCTCAGGAGGTTAGTATGGCAGACGAAAAGAAAACTCCAGACAAAAAAGAAGCTGAAGTTAAAAAAGAACCTGCAGTCAAGAAGGAGGCTCCGGTAAAAAAGGGTATTTTGAGTTGGTACTTTAACTTTAACTTACTCTATCGGATCTTGATTGGTCTTGTTCTTGGTGCACTGCTAGGAATCATCTTTAAAGAGAAGATCCTTTGGATCGCTCCTTTTGGTGATCTCTTTGTTCGATTGTTAAAGATGATCATGATGCCGATTATCTTCTCCACGCTCGTCGTAGGAGCAGCATCGATTAGCCCGGCAACATTGGGTAAAGTAGGTATTAGAGTTGTTCTCTTCTACCTTGTTACCTCAGCATTTGCCGTGTTTATCGGATTGGTAATGGGCTCGATCTTCCGACCAAGTGCCGAGATGGGCGCCCTTGTTGTCGGAGCAGCAGGTAAAGCCGCAGCTCAGACTCCCGTGGCTACAGTCCTGTTGAACATCATTCCAACCAGTATTGCCCAGGCAGTAGTGAATGAAACAGTTCTTCAGGTGATCTTCTTTGCAATCATTTTCGGTGTTGGTGTTTCTTACCTGAATATCAGCAAAGAAAAACGCTTAAAAGTTGCCGGTGAAACCCTCCTTGCAGCTTTTGACGGAACTGCCGAAGTCATGATGCGGATGGTAACAGGAATTATGCAATATGCTCCGATCGGAGTATTGGCCCTTGTTGCCGACGTATTTGCTAAGCAAGGCTCCAAGATTGCCGGATCATTGGCCGTTGTAACAATCGCAAGCTTCCTTGGCTATGCAATCCACATAGTTCTTGTCTACGGTGGTTTGCTGATGCTCAATAAGCTTTCGATTAAGCGCTTCTTCAAAGATGCAAAAGATCCCTTCATCACCGCTTTTGTTACCCGTTCTTCCAACGGAACCTTGCCGGTAACGATTGAAGCCGCGAAGAACCTTGGAATTCCCAAGGACGTCTACGCCTTCTCTCTTCCGCTCGGTGCCACGATTAACATGGACGGAACTGCAATCTACCAAGGTGTTTGTGCGATCTTCATCAGCTTGACCGTAACCGGTGCAAACTTCACCTTAGGTCAGATGGGTATCATCATCATTACCGCAACGCTTGCTTCAATCGGAACCGCAGGTGTTCCCGGTGCCGGTGCAATTATGCTCTTGATGGTTCTCGAATCAGTCGGATTACCGGTTGTCGAAGGATCCACCGTTGCCGGTGCATACGCAATGATTCTCGGAATCGACGCAATCCTCGACATGGGTCGAACCGCACTGAACGTAACGGGCGACTTAGTCTGTACGACCGTTGTTTCTAAGGGTATGAATCTTCTTGATGAAAAAGCTTGGAAGTAAGTAAGCACGCAGTGCAATGAACCAACGTGGGGCCTTCGGGCCCCACATGTTTATTCTAGAGGTTGCTCAACCGCCCATACAAACAACTCGAGCACGCGGCGGGAGACCATATGGAACGTAAACACTTCACCATGGAGGGTGAAGGATAGTGAAGAAGTAAAAAAGCGTTTAACGAAGGAAGGATCTTCAACCAACTCACGGTTTACTGCCTGGATATCCGGCGCTCGCCCAATCGAAGAGCGAATGATGATAAGACGGTGAGTGGTAACAACAAGCATCTTCTTCTGACCTTCATGAAGACCGACAGCAAAACTGTTAATCTTTTCATGAGGGTAGAGAACACCGGCTAAAGCCTTGTTCTCACTGCGAAACCCATACAGATCGTACACATAGAGCTCCTGCATTCGCTCGCGAACTGATTTCACTGATGCCATAACTCCTCCCTCCAAAACTCACTATACCACACAACGGTTCTTGTGAATGAAGAAATGCTGCGGTACATTGTAGATATGAAAGCAATAGGGATTATCGGGGGCGTCGGCCCCATGGCCGGAGCGGATGTCGTGGCAAAGATCTTTGAAAATACTAACGCTGCAACGGACCAAGAACACATCGATCTCTACCTTACATCCACTCCAAGGATAATCGGTGATCGTACTCAATTTCTTCTTGAAGGCGGGACTAATCCAGCCGAAGGGTTGTACCATAACGCCCTTCAGCTGATCAGCCTAGGTGCCACAACACTGATCGTTCCCTGTAATACCGCCCATGCTCCCCCGATCTTCGACCAACTGAAGAAAAACCTTCATCAATCACATCCTGATATCTTGCTTCTTCACATGATCGAAGAAACCGCCGCGTACATCACTAAACGATTTACCGGCACGACAACAATCGGCTTACTTGCAACGAAGGGGACCCATGCACTGAAGACCTACCCAACAGCTTTGCGGCCCTATTCGCATATCACCTTGATTGAACCTGATCCAGCGGGCCGCGAGCGAGTACATGATGCGATCTATAACCAGAGATATGGAATCAAAGCACAATCACCGGTGAGTAATGAAGCGTTGACGATTCTCCTCCAAGAGGTAACCAATCTTCTTGATAGGGGAGCAGAGGCGCTCATCCTCGGGTGTACCGAGCTTCCCCTGGCCCTTACATGTAAAACTATTTCAACGATGCTCATCGATCCCACCGAGGTTCTTGCTCGCTCGGCGATTGCCCACACCGAACCTCATAAACTGAAGGATGATTTCAAATGATTACCTATACCTGTACCCAATGCGGCCAAACCTATCCGATAACGAGCCATAGGTATCGATGTACGTGTGGCTCCTTGCTCCATCTTGACTACGAAAAGACAGCTCCCACCTTTACCAACCTTGGAGATGATTATTCTTTGTGGCGATACCATTCGGCGTTGCCACCGTTTAAGGAGGAGACGATCAAGGCCGTTACGATGGCAGAGGGCTTTACTCCGCTGATCCGCTTGGGAAATAACCTCCTTGGCAAAGCCGATTACCTTATGCCAACTCTCTCCTTCAAGGACCGAGGAGCCGTAATGCTTGTCGCTGCGATGCTCGAAGCCGGGGTCAAGCACTGTGCGATCGACTCCAGTGGCAATGCGGCAACGGCAGTTGCGGCATATAGCGCACGAGTGGGAATCAAAACAGAAGTGTTTGTGCCTGCTTCAACCAGTGAGAAAAAGATTACGCAGATCGAAGCTCATGGGGCAACGATTCATAAAATTGAAGGCTCAAGAGATGAAACAGCGAAAGCAACCCTTCGCTACGTTGAAGAAAAACAGATCTACTACGCCAGTCACATCTTTAACCCGCTCTTTTGGGAGGGAACAAAGACCTATGTCTATGAACTCTTTGAAGTCCTTAAAACCTTACCCGAAGTACTCATTGTCCCGGTAGGGAACGGAACGCTCCTAGGCGGTGTGTATCTTGCTCTAAAGGAGTTTGCATTATGGGATCTTATAGGCAAGTACCCATTGGTTATCGCCGTCCAGGCGGCCAATTGTGCTCCTTTGGCAAGAGCATATGAACACAACGCACACACTCCTCAAACTGTACCAACGATTCCAACCTTAGCCGAAGGTATTGCTACCGGTGATCCTGCCCGAGGGGAGGAGATGCTCCAAGCGGTGGCAGATCTTGGAGGAAGATTCGTTACTGTAACGGAAGAAGAAATACTCCGAGCGCATAAAGACTTAGCCAGTCAAGGCATCTATGTTGAATATACTAGTGCGGCAAATTACGCCGGATACCGAGCAGCACTACGAGATGATGCAACATTGGCTGATAAAAAAGCCCTGCTTCCACTGTGTGGCGCAGGGCTTAAAAGCTCATAGCTTTATTTTGTTTTTGTCTTGTTCCGATTCGAGTCTTTTTAACAAAAACAGGAACGATCAAGTGCGAGTGTAGAAAATTCATTCAAGGAACTTGGCATTCTGTTTAAATCAGTGTCAATCCTCCTTAATCTGGGATACACTGAGGGTAAGGAAGGTTGTTATGTGGGAACGAATACTACCGGCACTGCCGCTGTTAATACTTTTTCTGCTTGGGTTTCTCTTAAAGAAGGTCTCGTTTTTTGATGAGGGCGGCCTTCGAGCCCTCAAACGGGTAGTCAGCGATTTGGCTCTTCCGGCGTTAGTCTTTGGAGCATTTCGCTCCCTTGAGTTCAATCGCTCCTACCTGCCACTAATCGTCATCATCTTCGGCGTATGTTCGGTTACCTTGATCCTTGCCAAACCCCTTGGCGCATTGATCGGGGTAAAGAACCCGGCGTTTACCTTTATGATGGGCGGCTTTGAGATGGGGATGCTTGGCTATGCGATCTTCACCTCCTTCTACGGTCAAGCTCACTTGGGAAAGATGGCGCTCATCGACTTGGGCCAAGTCATCTTTGTCTTTACCGTGTTGATGACCCTTTTGATCCGGCACAAAGAAAAAACGTTTGATCTTGGAACTTTGCTGTTGAAGATTGTTACCTCACCGGTGATCATCGCGATCATCCTTGGCTTGCTTGCCAACGCAAAGATCCTTGTCCTCAAGCCAACTCACCTTACCAAGCAGTTAAACGTGTTTGTTGAGACCCTTGCCTCATTGACGATGCCCCTCATCGCCCTTTCAATCGGGTACGGAATCCGCATAACGAAAACAAGTGCCAAAGCTGCTTTGAAAACAATCTTCGCCCGCAAAGCCATTCTGTTGATTTTTGCAATCGTGTTGAATCTCTTCATCGTTCGCCTGTGGCTGAAGATGGATCGAATCTATGAGATGGCCCTACTCATCATGTTCTTGATGCCTTCTCCCTTTATCATCTCAATCTACATCGATGACCGAAAGAAGGAGTTGGTTGACTACGTCGATACGACCCTCAGCTTAGATACGGTCGTTTCAATCCTTGGTGTGATGGTCGCCGTCTTGGTCGTTGGGTAAGCCGATCGCCTTGAGAATCGGCTCAACAAAGAGGATTCCCGCCCTCGGCTCATTGAAGTGAACGTTTTCCTCCAAGGCAGCGACGATCTCTTTTGCGATGGCGGAGGGGGAGAGGATGATCAATACATCCTTCTCCGGTTCAATTTCAAAACCAAAGAGGCGAG
>CAYUHP010000100.1:0-5908 GCA_964444595.1 uncultured Sphaerochaeta sp.
AAGATTGATGAGAGGGTGTAAGCATTGAAAAGGACCCGTCAACGACGGGTCCTGATTAAGTGTTTCGTTATACTTCAGATTAGAAGGAGAAAGAAACGCTCGGGGTAAGGTGGAAGTCACCATCGAGTTTATAACCAAGGGCGAGCTTGTACTTAACTCCACCCATGGTGTAAGCAGCACTAGCATCAAACTCGACGTCGACTTTAAGTGGATCAGCAGCGAGGTCAAGGCTGGAAACCGTCACACCAGCACCAAGGTCAACACCTTCAACAGTGGTGGAGTAAGAAGCTTTTGCAGCAAGTCTATGAACAGTCAAGTTAGTGCCATATTGAACCCAGAGGCCAATACCTTCGTAAGCACCGGCAACACTTGCCCAGACGTTGTTTGCGGTAAAGTCGCCAAAGTAAGCAGCGGTAACAGCAAGATCAAAGTCAAGGTCTGCAAGTTTAGCAACGTCAGCAGCAACTGATCCTGCAAATGTCTTAGGAGCAACAGCATAACCAAGAGCAACACTTACTCCATCAACAGGAGCTGACTTTGCACCAATAACGATGTCTTTCTTAGCGGCCGCATCAGCAGCAACATAAACTTCTACGAGATCACCATAAGCAATTGTGGTTCCGAAGTTTGCAGCAGTGCCTTCCGCTTTGAAGCCTTTCCAGTCCGCTTTGTCTGCAAATACAGATTGTGCTGCAGCACCAACGCCCGGTCCAACATGCAAGGTCAAGCCAAGATCACCCATGTCAACGCCTTCGTCAGCGAGGGCTTTGTCAAGGAAGATATCTGCGGTTGCAGTGAATGGGGCTTTTTCACCATCAGCAAAAAGCTCAGTACCACCTTCAAGTGAAACTTCCCAGTAATCACTTGAAACAGAAACAAAGGTGTTGTACTTAGAACCTTCTGACGTAGTGACTGTCAAGGGATTCTTGAAGGTCATCTTGTAGCCGAAATCAAATGTTCCGCTAACTTCTACAGGGGTAGCAGCAGTTAAAGTTACTGCAACCATGAGAACCAGCGCCAAAGTTAATACAAACTTTTTCTTCATGACGTAAATCTCCATTTTTTTGCGTGAGAGTTTATTTGTAACATCAGTATGCTGATGTACATTGAAAGTTGAATGTAAAGACATTGTAGGGACAATGTATTTGCGTGAGGATTGAAGTAAGTGCGTGGTGCTTGTGTGAGCAAATATGTAGAATATGTGGAGCAGTTGGACATATTCCGCCTATTTGTGTTTTGCAAGAAGGTTACAAAGACACTATCTAAAACTTTGTCAACTTCGTTCTTGTACATAAGCAGTTTCACTATCATATAAGAATGATATACCCATTCACCTCGATCTCCTTGGATGAGCCTAGACCAATCCAAGTGGTTGAGGAGGCCACACCCTCAATCCAACACTCCCAGGGAAGGTTTAATCCCATGACTTACTTACAGAGTATACCCTAGGAAACAATAGGAATCTAGCAAAATCCTCGTAAATTAGCCTAATTAATGGGCATTTACCATGAAATGACGCACTTTACCGCATCTTCTTGCTGCTCGATTGTTGCATTTCCCTGATGAAGTCGCATTATCTGATACACAATGGGAAGCCCCATTCCACTGCCACTCGTTGATCGAGAGAGATCTGAACGCTCCCAGGGTTCAAAGAAATCAACGTTTTGGGCAAGGGTTCCCGTATTTAAGAACTCCATTGAACGTTCATGGATGATCCACTGAACAGTTTCATTCGTTGCTTTGAGTGCATTAGAAAGCAGTGCTTTTGTTGCATACATCAAAAGCGTTCGATTACCGGTGATGGTTGTTGTGTGGATTGTTGTTTTGATTCGATCACTTGGAGTTGCTTGGAGAACCTCTTGGATAAACTGCTCGGCATTGAATGATTCTTGCTCGATTGGAGGTTCTTGACCGAGCAGATGGGCATAGAGCGAAACCTGGGCGATTCGCTGGGCAAGAAGGGCATGCTCCTCCTGGACCTTGGTTATCGTTTCATTGGTGAGGGGGAATTCCTCATCCTGCACCCCTTCTAGGAGCAGGCCCATCGCAGTAAGCGGAGTATTAAAGTCATGACTGATCGATCTCAGCCACGCCTGGCGGCTGAGCTTGTTGTGTAAGAGGGTTTGATCGAGGGCTTGAATGGAGGTGTTGATAATCTCCTGCTCTTCAAACTTGGGCTTTGGAAGATAGATGTTGTTCTCTCCCCTGCTCAGGTCTTCCAACGCTCTTGAAATCCCGGCACTGTAGCGCTGGGTTCTTCGGCTGATCGCGGCGCCGAGGGTGAGGGCCAAGATCAGGCCGAGGGGAATTGACCAGATAAACGGAGCAACCAACGCCTTTAAGATGAAGGAGGTGCTCTTATAAGTAAAGGGAGTGTAGGTCAAAACGTCGATGTAGCCGACCTCCTCGCCGTCGATTGTGAGGATGAGACTTCCGGCAATATCAGAGGGGCCGATCTCCGAAGAGAGCGGGATTCGCTGGCTGCGAATACTGCGTTGTTCCTGGAGGGAGTTGAGCTCAATCGTATAGCAAAGGGTTCGCACTCGTTTGGTGGTTCGCTTCGTGGGTTTGGAGGAAAGGGTAATCCCCCCTCGAGTCTTTCCAAAGGCAAGGGTAATTGTTTGATCACTATTGCGAACCACCAGACCGCTGATGCGATCATCGAGGGCGGAGATAAGGGCGCGATGCAGTAACGGCTGAGTGAGGCTCTGAGTAGTTTGGGCTTCCTGTAAAAGGAGTGTAAGACGTTGATGGTACTCCTCAAAGACGGAACGAGACCACGAACGGCGCTGATACGCCTCGTTGAAGAAGAACACCCCTACTTGGATGAGCAGGACCAAGAGAGCAACGGAAGCAAAGCCAGCGAAGAGGCGAACAAACTGTTTCCTCATCGGCTCCCTTCCCTCTTCGAAGTGCCGAGGAAGCGATAGCCGTAGCCACGGATCGTTTCGATCCACTCCCCTTTGCCAAGTTTTGCCCGAATGTTCTTAATGTGGGTATCCACTACCCTCTCGTATGATTCGTAGGTGTAGTCAAAACAGTGTTCGAGGATTTGCTCGCGCGTACAGAGTTGGTTTACGTTTTCAATCAAGTGACCCAACACCCGCCACTCGGCGGCAGTAAGTTGGATTAAGTTGCCATTGATGTGGGCTTGGTGCACCCCCTCATCAAAGCTTAGGACCTCTTCCTCTATATAATACGTATGAGAAGGTGGTGAAGTCGTTGCACTTGTTCTTCGAAGAACCGCTTGAACACGCATCATCAGCTCCTTGGGACTGAACGGCTTGGTAACGTAGTCATCGGCTCCAAGTTCAAAGCCAAGGATGCGGTCACTTTCTTCGATGCGCGCCGTCATGAAGATGACGGGGATATCTTTCTCCGCTTTCATCTCCTTGATGAACATGAACCCATCCCCATCAGGAAGCATGACGTCTTGAATGATGAGATCGGGAGTTTCGGTTATAAGAGCGCTCTTCGTTGAGGCAAGATCACCAAACTCCCGAACTCGATAGCCGGAGAGTTCAAGGTACTGGCGAACTCCGTCTCGGATGACGATGTGGTCTTCAACAACGTAAATCAGTGGTTTCATCGGTTACTTATCCATGGTGCGGAACCGAACGGCCGCTAAAGCGGTAGCCGTAGCCCCTCACCGTTTCAATCCAATCGGAGCCCAGCACCCCGATCTTCTTGCGTATGTTTTTAATGTGAGTATCGACACTTCGGTCGTATGACTCAAAACTATAGTCGAAGCAGTTTTCGAGAATCTGCGAACGGGTGATTAGGATTCCGGCATTTGCAACTAAGTAACTCATGATTCGCCACTCCATCGTTGTCAAACTGATTCCTTCCCCATCGAGACTGAAGATGTGACTTACTTCATCCAACTGGAGCTTAGAAGAACCAAGGGTCCAGTACGTCGCATGCTGGGAATCGGAGGAGCTCAGTTCGATTCGCCTAAAGAGTGCTTTTACGCGTAAGGTGAGCTCTTTGGCGGAAAAAGGTTTGCACACATAATCGTCCGCCCCAAGTTCAAAGCCGAAGATTCGATCACTTTCGGCACTCCTGCTCGTCACAAAGATCACCGGAAAGGTATGGCTTTGCTTCATCTTCTTTAAGAAGGTGAAGCCATCTCCGTCATTGTGGTGCACCTCTAAGATCAGAAGATCGGGAGCTTGTTTATTGAGCGCCACTTGCAGGGCGTGGAGTTCTTCAAAGGCCAGCACCTCAAAACCCGAGAGTTCCAAATATTGTTTCATCGCTTCACGGTCTTCAGCAGAACCGTCTGCCACGTACACCAATTTCATAGCTTACCTCATCATCTCTTGAGCCCTTACGCAAGAGCCTTTGCGTATTCAACACATTACTACACACAGTCCACACAATCATAATTTGTCGGGAACGTTCCGTCAATTATATTGCCCTCATTGGAAGAGCTCAGTACACTCAATGTATGAAGATTCCCAGCTCCCTCGTGGGCGATATCCTTATAATCATTATCTGCATTGCCGCCGTGCTCTTTGTGTTTACCATGACACAGAGCGGCGGCAGCGGCTATGTGTCCGTTCAAACCGACTCAGGTATGTATCGCTACTCTTTGAAGAACGATCAAAGCGTTACCGTCAAAGGGCCCTTGGGCGATACCTTCATCGAGATTCAAGGCGGGAAGGCGCGGATCGTCGATTCGGCGTGCGCCAACAAAACCTGCACGTTCCAAGCCCCGATTGAAAAGAGCAGTTCTTTTATTGCTTGTTTGCCCAACCACGTGCTGCTCACAATCGTTGGCCAACCTCTTGTGGAGGTAGATGATGTCGCCCACTGATCGAAAGATTTCCTTTATCGCCGCAAGTACCTTACTTCTTGCTTCCTTGGAGTACCTCATCCCAAAGCCACTGCCCTTCCTCCGCCTCGGCTTAGCAAACCTGCCGCTGTTGTTGATCCTCCAATATTTTGACTACCCTGCATATTTTCTGCTTCTTCTGCTTAAAGCGATCGGCCAAGGGATGGTCAGCGGTACACTCTTCTCCTATTTGTTCTTTATCTCACTTGCCGGAACGATGAGCAGCGGCTTTGCGATGAAAGCCTTGAAAGGATTGCTAAAGGATAAGGTCTCATTGGTTGGTATCAGTGTGGTGGGGGCGTTCGTCAGTAACCTCGCCCAGCTTCAAGTAGCCGCATGGGTTGCCTATGGGTCGACGATCTGGGTGGCGGCACCCTTGATGCTGGGCCTTGGGATGATTACCTCGATCATCTTGGGCTTTCTTGCAGAACGCTACATAAAAAGTGGCTCCTTCCCCAACGCCTTTTTGTCTGATTCTTTTGAAGTCGCCCTACCTACGATTGAAGAGCGAACTCACTACGTAGAGCGAACCATAGCGATGGTCATCGCAATTGGGGCGATTCTCTTGGCCCAAGGCCCGCTTCCTCTCTTTGCAATTACTCTTTTAATGTATGCGATTCAAACGATGTGCCGAAGAAAGATCCGCCTCATTCCTCCGTTGATGCTTTTATTCTCGTTGATGGTCTTAGCCCTCTTTGAGCCCAACGGAGCGGTTATCTTCACCCTTGGTTCGCTTGCCCTGACCAAAGGCTCGATCGCCTTGGCCCTGACCAAAGGCCTCAGGCTCATCGCCCTGCTCTCGGCAAGCCAGAGCCTGGTGTCCTCCAACCCCAGACTCAAAGGTAAGCTCGGTTCCCTTCTCCTCATGGCTCTTTCCTACTTTGGTATTCTTACTGCGTGCTTCAGAACAGTAAAAGGCTCATTCTTAGAACGCGTAGATGGGGCCCTCTTCTGTGGAGCCGAAGGAAAGCTCCAGAAAGCCAACGGAGTTCAAAAGGAACAGGGCTCTTCAGTTCCCATCATCATTACTGCAGTAATTGTGGTTGGGGTTTCGATTGCGAGTAGGGTGTT
>CAYUHP010000101.1:0-5808 GCA_964444595.1 uncultured Sphaerochaeta sp.
AAGAAGAGCGGAATCCGACAAGGACTGTTGACGATGCTCCACGTCTTTGGAATTCACCCAACGTTTGCTTCCTCGGGGATCGATTCGGTGGCGTGGTATTTTGAGTCCAACCAAGCAAGCGAGGCGATCTTGGTTGCCTTGTGTGCTCGACTCAAAGAGGAGTTTGGACTTGACGAAGCGACTATCACAGCCGATATTGCCATTGTAGGTGTAGTAGGTGAGGGAGTGAGCCAATTGGACGGGCTTACCTCAAAGGCCACGGGAGTCCTTGCCGAAGAAGGGATCGAGTTGATGTTCCTTAGTGTCGGCAGTTCCTCGCATACCTTGTTACTCGGTGTCCCTCAGCATAAACAGAAAGAGGCGACGATCGCTCTTTACTCTGCGCTCTTTTAAGGAAGTGTTATGATTACTACTGGAACGCTGTTACTCTCGTTGATGATCTTCTGTGCTCGAGTGGTCGATGTCTCGCTCTCTACGATTCGCCACGCGATGATTATTCGGGGAAAACGAGCGATTAGCTTTGGCATCGCCTTTGTTGAAAACTTGATTTGGGTCTTTGCGGTCTCAAAGGTACTGCAAGACCTCTCCGAACCGATTACCGCCCTTGCTTTTGCTCTCGGTTTTGCAACGGGAACGTTTGTCGGGATTACGCTAGAAGGGAAACTGCTCATCGGCGAGCAGGTGGTAAAGGTCTTTACCTCACTGGGTGAGGAGGTTGCCGATCATCTCCGTGCCAGTGGCTTTAGGCTCACGGAATTCATGGGCAAAGGACGAGACGGGGAAGTATCGCTTCTCTTTGTCCAAGTTAAGCGGCGAGATGCTCAGAAAGTACTCGCTCTTGCTCGCGAGCTCGATCCGGCGTGCTACCTGCTCATTGAAGATATTCGCTTCCATCAACGAGCAACATCTTAAATGAAAGACAAAAAAGAACCGGCCAACTCGGCCGGTTCTTTATGTAATAGCTTCAAACCTATTCGATAACAACTTCGGTTTCGAGGTCGAAGAACTTGGCTTTTGCCATGTCGGGGATCAAGGAGATCTTCGTATCCGGTGCGGGTACGAGGTTCGGCTCAATCTTACCGATGACTTGGCTCTTGCTTGTTGCGATATAGACGTGAGTCTCGCTTCCCAGTGGCTCAACAACGCTTACGATACCGTCGATCGTCTCACCATCTTTCTTGGTGTGGTGGAACGTGACGTCTTCGGGGCGAATACCAAAGGTGACGCTTTTGCCGACGTACGGGGTGAGGTACTTCTTCTGCTCATCGGTAACCTTCAAGCGGAACGTTCCTTCGTTTGCATAGATATCGTTGCCATCAGCTTCGATCTGCGCTACGAGGAAGTTCATCGGAGGACTTCCGATAAAGCCAGCAACGAACTTGTTCGCTGGGTGGTTGTACATCTCAAGCGGTCCGCCAATCTGTTGGATGACACCAAACTTCATGACTACGATTACGTCGGCCATCGTCAAGGCTTCAACCTGGTCGTGGGTAACGTAGATCATCGTTGCCTGAAGGCGGTGGTGAAGCGAAGAGATCTCAGCACGCATCTGAACACGGAGTTTTGCGTCGAGGTTGGAAAGCGGTTCGTCAAAGAGGAATACTTTCGGCTTTCGAACGATTGCTCGTCCTACGGCAACTCGCTGGCGCTGTCCACCGGAGAGAGCTTTCGGCTTTCGTTCGAGCAACTCTTCGATCTCGAGGATCTTTGCTGCTTCGCGAACGCGTTGGTCGATCTCGTCTTTGGGGAATTTTCGAATCTTAAGACCGAATGCCATGTTGTCATAAACAGTCATGTGCGGATAGAGCGCGTAGTTCTGGAAAACCATTGCGATATCACGATCTTTCGGGGGGACGTCATTAACGAGCTTGTCGTCAATGTAGAGTTCGCCGTCGGTGATGTCTTCAAGACCGGCGATCATTCTGAGGGTAGTGGACTTTCCGCAACCGGAAGGGCCGACGAGGACAACGAATTCGCGGTCCTTGATGTCGATGTTGACGCTGTCAACAGCCTTGACTCCACCATCATACACCTTAGAGATGTTTTTCAGTGTTACTGTGGCCATAGTGCCTCCAAATTATTTTATCTTCTATGACTGTACCGCACCACAGGCTCGCTGTCAAACCTTAAGAGCAAATGTGAGCCTTTTTGATGGGGATTGATTACTTGATTTCCAATCTCAAATTCTGCTACAGTTTACCCAGCGCGCTAGTAGCACAATGGTAGTGCTCGTGCTTCCCAAGCATGAGACGAGGGTTCGATTCCCTTCTGGCGCTCGAAGAAAGACCCCGTTCATATGAGCGGGGTCTTCCTTATACTTTTCCAACAATCTTACTTGAATACGACGATTGCCTTAGGCTCAAGCACGCGGAACGTGAATGATTCTGTGGCAAAAAGGGTGACCTCTTTGGTGTCGTGGCTTTCGTAGCCAAGGTCAAAGTCCTGGCCGATCGTAAGCTCTAAGTCAGCACTGTCATGGGGAACAAGAATCGCTCCTTCGATCGCTGAGGCGAGGATGATCTCTCCTCCGATGATGTGCTCTACTCGGTCCTTGAGGCTTTGGCCTTGAGCTTCCTTGTGCAAGCGCACCCATACATCGTTTGACACGATGAGGGAGTAAGGCCCGTCAACAAAGCTGTCGCGAAGAAGAATAACTCCTTCTCCAACAGCAGCGAGGAACTCTTTTGTATCGCCTTTGAGCTCCAAGGTCTTGTGAGCGGAAGATTCCTTCAAGCCTTTAATCTTGCCCGGCTCATAGCCGTGGTAGATCGCGTTCTCTTCAAAGAGAGCGAGTTGATCAAGGGCTTCATCCAAGCTGTCAAAGTCGATATCTTTTGCCCCGCGCTCTAAGTTGTCCAACTCCCACTTGTTCAAGGTGAAGCGAACTCGAGCTTCGGTAAGCGGCAGGACGTTGTACGTCCCCGCCTTTACAGTAGCCTTGTCATCAACAAGGGAAAGCCTTCCTTCGCTGAGGACGGTGTAGTCAAGGCCATGAGGGCCATCAACGGAGACAACCTTCCGCGCACTGAGGCGGGAGAGCAGAACAAGCTTTGCCCGTTCTTCAATCTCGGCCCAAGCCTGATTGGAAAGGGGAGCGAGGTTTCGTTTAAACATATCCATAGTGTTCCTTCCTTATTTCTTCAAGTTCCCGATCGAAAGCGATGAGCCGCTCTTCTTTGAAGAACTTGTGCCGGTGGCACTCTCTTCCGCTTCAATGATTGAGCCTTCAGTAAAGAGGTAGGTCCTGAGCTCTTCATCCCACTTGTCCATGTTTCTTCGAAGCCATTCGATCGTCATACACGCGTGTTCGATCTCTTCATCACGGTTATGAGCCATGATCGCGGCAAGCTCGGGATCTGCTGTAGTGTGTACTCGCTGGTTATACCAGTTAACCGCTTCAATCTCTTCTTTCAAACTGGTAATTGCCCGTGAGATAGCACGAGCCTTTTCATCTAATGCCTCATATGGTTCAGTATATGGCATAGTATCCTCCTGTAGTTTCCTTGTTGATACAGTGTACTACCACAATGAGTCCAGGGGAAGTGCTTTAAGATAAAATTCATAGAAGAGGAAAAACTTCGGGATAGAGCCTTGTGCTTCTCTGCTATTACCCATAATAATGAATCTGTCTAAATTTATATGTGAGAGAGTGCTATGGAACGAACGATTGTGTCCCTCCTGCAAGAAGCAGCCAAGAAGTATCAAGATCGAGCCTATACGAACACCCGGTTTGATGAGGGCTGGATTCCTTCCTCCTATAAGCAAACGAATATCGACAGCGACTACGTCGCCGCATTCCTTCTCGATCATGGTGTAACAACCCAGATGGCGGTGGGAATCCTCAGCGAAGGAAAAGGGCAGTGGGTTACCTTTGAACACGGGGCCCTTAAGGCTCGAATGGTCAGCGTTCCCCTTTCGATTAAGCTCACCGCCGAAGAGGTTGCCTTTCGGATCAACCACAGTGAAGCGACGATGCTCGCCGTTTCCTCCAATACGTTAGCGTTGGTGAGTGCGGCATATCCTCATTTTGACCACCCGGTGATGCTCATCTACCTTGATGAGAAAGATGATCGGCTCACCAAGCATGCAAAAGAGCAGAAATGGGTTGAGGGCGAACACTACGCTCACTGGCCAAGCATCCTCAAAAAAGGGGAAGCACTCCTTAAGAAGAATCCCAAACTGGTCAGTGACTCGATCGCAAAGATTAAAGAAGATGACACGATCAATATCTGTTATACCAGCGGGACAACGGGCAACCCAAAAGGAATCATGCTTACCCACCTCAACTACTGGGCGAACGTCCACGGGGCGGTCGAGCTCTTTCAGATCCCCGACGGAACCTTTGAAACCCTCATCATCCTCCCCGTTGACCACAGCTTTGCCCACACCGTAGGAATCTACACTTCAATGGTTCGAGGCATCACCCTTCACTTTGTGGATTCTCGGGGCTCTAACTCCGCGATCATTCGCAACTTCCCAAAGAATTTGACGGAGCTGAATCCCTCCTTCTTAATGACCGTCCCCTCGATCACCGGCTCGTTCATGAAGAAGATGAGCCAAGGTATCGCCGCCAAAGGGCCCTTCATCGAAGGGATCTTCAAACGCGGTCTTGAAGCCGGAATAGCTCGAAACGGAGATGGCTTTAACAAAGGCAATCGATTCAAGGGTTGGTTTCACTACCAGTTGGCAAACCTTTTGGTGTTTCCGAAGCTCCGCGAGGTGTTTGGAAACAAGCTGATGTATTGTGTTGGTGGGGGAGCGCTCTTAGAAGCGCGGCAACAACACTTCTTTGCCGCAATTGGATCGCCCGTCTATCAAGGCTATGGCTTGACGGAAGCAGCCCCGATCATCTGTTCCAACTCGCCGACGGTCCACAAGTTTGGAACCAGCGGTATGGTTCTTCATAATGTTGAATGCAAAATCATGGTTGATGATGAAACCGAGGCAAAGGTTGGTGAGCGGGGTGAGATCGTCATCCGCGGGGATAACGTGATGAAGGGGTACTTCAAGAACCCAACCGCTACTTCTGAGGTCCTTCGGGATGGGTGGTTGTGGACAGGTGACTTGGGCTACTACGATGAGGATGGCTTCTTAGTCGTAACCGGAAGGGCCAAAGCACTGTTGATCGCAAAGGATGGAGAGAAGTACAGTCCCGAAGAGATTGAAGAGGTGATGGTGAACCACGTCCCTTCGATCAACCAACTGATGGTATACAACGACCACCAAGCGATCACCACCGCCCTTGTTACCCTCCAAGAGGACCTGATCAAGCGCCTGATCGCCGAGAAGGGGTTAACCACCGCCGAGGAAACATTGGATGCAATCATTACCGAACTGAAGTCCTATGAGCCCCATGCCAGCAGTGTCCCCAAGATGTGGCAACCAGGTCGCTTTGCGCTCATCGAAAAGCCGTTCAGCGAAGCGGATGGGTTGGTAAACTCCACGATGAAGCTGGTCCGGTATAAGACCGTTGAGTTCTACAAAGACCGAATCGATCTCCTCTACAAGGGAGATGATGAGAACCGAAGCGAAAACCTCAAGGTTGTTACAAATCTATTTTTCAATGTAAAGAAGTAGGTTCATACTCCAACGAGAATACCCCTCTATCTCACCAAGATAGGGGGGTGTTTCTGTAGACACCTACATGCTTTTGTGTAACGATTAGTGGTGTAGATTGGTTTCCTGTTTATACTGACCAAGGAAGTAATTCCTTGTTGAAGATAGGTTATCGGTTCTTCATCGCTGAAGAAAAAGACACATATTGAATATACTCTCCCGATTAAGGAGGAGACTATGAAACGATTTATA
>CAYUHP010000102.1:0-5773 GCA_964444595.1 uncultured Sphaerochaeta sp.
ATGACTCTGAAAATAATCAGTTACTGTTTAAGGATTTATAACCGGACAGTAGTGATATCATACATCTTTTACATGAGAACAAAAAAGATCATCCAAGCTCAACAATGTAACCTTCTCTTGTTCTGCCCGCTGAATCATAGCCGGTGAAAATCCGCCTTTGCTGATCACATAGTAGTATCGCTCAACCACTGACCCAATCGCAGAGCTTGCGAGCACCAGATCTTCAAAATCTTTCACTTCAAAGGTGCGAGAACGAAACTTGCACTCGCAGAATATCGCCTTCTTTTTATCATCACTCAGCGCTAACACATCAATGTCACTGGATTCCTTTGTAGTTGGATTTGTTCCCCACCACTTCCCCAGTGAATGGGGAACAAATGGAAGCTGATTTGTCCGGGCCAATCGGATGAAATACTGGAGACAGATATCTTCAAACACGAGGTTCATATATTCGGGCAATCGCTCCATGATTGTATTCACCCCGACCTCGGCTTCGACTAATTGAAAATAGCTGGCTTTCGGTGCGATGAAGTGGTACCAGAAATGAAAGAAGTTATCGTTGATTCGATACTGGCTTTTTTTAGTATTTTTACTCGACCCCGCTGGCGTGTATTGCGCTACCAATCGAAGACTCTGCAGCCGCCTTACATAGGATGAGCAACTCGTTGGCAGCATTCCTACTGTAGTTGCAATCTCATTGAGTCGATTCTTCCCAGAAGCAATTGCTTCAATAATTGAGTTGTAGACGGTGGGTTCTCTGAGTTCCGCTCGAAGATATGCTTGGGTTTCCTCACCAAAAAAACTCCCAAAGCGTAATGTAGAATCACGCAGATTGGTTCGAACCGAAAGATGTGGATCCCATTGCTCCAGGTAACGGGGAATTCCGCCGAGTATACCGTAGGCAAGAATTTTATGCTCAGCACTATAAGATGGAAAGAACAAGGAACTGTCGTAGTAGTCAAAAGGAAGAAGTTCAACGATATACGTAGTTCGGCCATACAGAGGACTTTTTTCAGCAATAACCTCTTCCTCCATAAACCCCATATTTGAGCCACAGAGGGTAACAAAGAGATTTTTCTCCTTCCACTCATGATCAATCCGATGCTGTAAGCTTGAAAGAATTGATGGGTTCTCTTCTGCAAGAAAAGGGAACTCATCAAATACAAGCATTATCCGTTCCCTTCCCAAATGAGTCGTAATAAAGGAGAATGCAGCGTTCCAATCGCTAAAAGAACCCACGGATGCTCCTAAAAAGAACTCTTGAATGAGAGCTGAGAACTCTTGAAGGCTCAGTAAGTCGTTTTTACGTTGAGCAGAAAAGAAGATGCTTTTTTTATCTTTAGCAAATGTTTTAAGAAGGGAAGTTTTTCCGGTTCGTCGACGCCCATACAGCAACAGCAGTTCAAAGCGGGAAGAGGTATAACAACGTTGAAGCAGTTGCAACTCTTTTTCTCGGGCAAGAAACATCACATCCTGCAAATCATTATAATCATAAACATTATACTTTAGATTATAATAATCACAAAAAGTTTCTATCATAGTCTCCCTACATCCTTCGCACCATCGCCCAGAGCAGAAGCTGGCTTAGGGAGCTGGTTCCGCTTTTGCTGTAGAGGCTCTTCTTATAAGTGGTGACGGTTCCATTTGCGATTCCGAGAGTTTGGGCGATCTCACTGGTGCCTTGGCCGCTGAGGATCAAGGAGAGCACTTGGTGCTCCCGTCGGGTAAGGTGCAAAGGTTCACTAACCTCCATCACCCCACCGTCGCTTTGGAGGAGGGTGGTAATCGTGTGATGGATCTTAGCATTAGAAGCGTTCAACGAAAGTGTTGTGCAGCGCCAATCGTGCAGGTACGTGAACACTTCAGCGAGGTTTGGCGGAGCAAAGATCAAAAGCCGCTGGTCCTTTGTGATGTGCTTCATCCTCAGGGCGGCGGGAAGGTCCCGGCATAAACAAACCAATAAGTCATCATCGCTTTCAAAACGATCATCTTTGATTGGGCACAGCGAATAATCGATCTCGATGAGGTTATTCGCCCGACTGAGGAGGAGTTCGCGCTCCAAGGTGTTGTGATAGAGTAATCCGATTGTTTGTCTCATTACCCCTTAAGGGGCAATGTTACCTCTTTTGCATGAGCGCTTTGGTCACTTCGCGATCAAATGATGCGGAAAACTCCCGAATTTCTTTCGCTCCGATCGGTTTATGTTTTTCTACAAATACCCCATATTCGCGAAGGGTGGTCATCGCATTGCGCAGTGAAAGGCGCTCGGCGATATTCTCCTTGGTGTACACCCCTCCACGATCATCAAGGACGACGATCCCTTTTTGTACTAAGATATCCGCCAAAATAATATCGCGGGTAATTGCAAGGGCCCCTTTGGGGGCATGATCGGCGATCCATTGATCTGCTTGGTCATCACCACTTTGTACTACTACCATCGTGATCGGGCTTTTTATAAGTCGACGCTCATCTTCGTTTACGGTGCTTCGAAGAGCTGAAGTATGCTCTTCATACGTTTGTTGAACATCCTTTAAAGGGCGATCGGCAACAAAAAATGCTTTGAGGTTTCGATTGACAATCGCCTTGAGGATGATTGCTCTGATGGGTTTGGGACATGAATCCGCATCGATGTACAGCTCTACCATATCCCTAGAATACTGTACTTCTTCAGCCTTGAGAACCATGGGAGAAACATGGAGGCTTTTTAGTGGTTATCGATAAATCCTTAGCAATTTTCTGGTTTTATTTGAGCGAGCTATTTCAAGGATATATCACTAATAAATAGGGTATAATGAGGGATTGACCTTAATATCTTAGTATTTTAGTATGAATTGACATCCTCTAAGAGAAAATTATTGACGATTGCATAATTTCATAGCACCTTAAAGATGTCAGATATTGAGCATGGGCTCAATACGAGATTTGTCCGCTGCGGAGTTCGATCATTACCGCTACTCCGCCCCAGGAGGAGATAGATGGGTAAAAGTAAGTTTTATCATGACCCCGACCCCCAAGAGACCCAAGATTGGCTCGACTCGTTGGACGGGGTAATCAAACATGAAGGTCCGCAGAAAGCAAACCACCTGCTCATTGAGCTGACTGCTTCTGCCAGAAACCAGGGGGTTCGTACCAGCCCTGGTGTAATTAGTCCATATATAAATACGGTTATCAATGAAGAGGAAGCGATCATCCCAGCCGATGATTCCGTCTTGGCTAAGAACGTCAGTTCCTACGTCAGATGGAACGCGATGGCGATGGTTGCCAAGGCAAACCGCGACTTCCACGGAATCGGCGGTCACATCGCTTCATTTGTATCCTATTCGGCGATCTATGAAACTGGCTTTAACTGGTTCTTCAAAGGCCCGAACTCAAAGTACGGAGGCGATTTGGTCTTTTTCCAAGGCCACAGTGCCCCGGGGATGTACGCCCGAGCATTTGTTGAAGGGCGACTCACCGAGGATCAACTCAACCACTTCCGGCGGGAAGTAGGAGGCAAAGGTCTTCCCTCCTACCCTCACCCATATCTCATGCCCGATTTTTGGCAGTTCCCCACCGTCAGCATGGGCTTAGGCCCGATGATGGGAATCTACCAAGCTCGCTTCATGAAGTATCTTGAAGCTCGGGGAATAAAGGAAGTCGGAGACCGAAAGGTTTGGGTGTTTATGGGCGACGGCGAAAGCGACGAGCCTGAATCACTCGGCGCTCTTTCGCTCGCCTCTCGAGAAAACCTCGATAACCTTATCATCGTAGTAAATGCAAACCTCCAGCGCCTTGACGGCCCGGTTCGAGGTAACGGAAAGATTATCCAAGAACTTGAAGGTCGATTCCGAGGAGCGGGATGGAACGTCATTAAGATGATCTGGGGAACGGAGTGGGATTCGATCCTCGAACGCGACACCAAGGGGGTGCTCTTGCGCAAACTTGGCTCGATGGTCGACGGAGAGTTCCAAACGATCCAATCCCGTGGTCCCGCGTACCTGCGTGAAAAGATCTTCGACGATGACTACCTCAAGAGCCTTATCGAAGACAAGACTGACCAGGAATTGTGGCAGCTCACCCGAGGCGGTCATGACCCAAGAAAGATCTACAAAGCATTCCACGCAGCGAGCCACCACAAGGGCGAGCCAACCGTTATCATCTTTAAAACCGTAAAGGGATATGGGATGGGTAGCGGTGAAGCCTCGATGGGCGCTCATAACGTGAAAGAGATGGACAAGGATAGCCTCCTTGCCTTCAAGGAGCGCTTCCATGTTCCCTTGGCGGATGACCAATTGGCGGACCTGCCGTTTATCAAGCCCGATCCCAAGAGCCCCGAGGCGGAGTTCCTCAAACGCCGCCGCGAGATCATGGGCGGACCGGTTCCCTACCGTAATCCCCAAGCTCCCAAGCTTAAAGTTCCCACCCTTGATGAGTTCAGCGACCTGCTTGCTTCAAGCGGAAAGCGCGAGATCTCAACGACGATGGCGTATGTTCGGATGCTTACCAAGCTGGTGAAGGATAAGCATATCGGCCAGCACATCGTCCCGATCGTTCCCGATGAAGCGCGAACCTTCGGAATGGAAGGTCTCTTCAGACAGCTGGGAATCTACTCCCCCTCCGGTCAACTCTACGAACCACAGGACTCCGAGTCCTTGATGTGGTACCACGAGGAGAAGGATGGGCAGATTCTTGAGGAAGGAATCACCGAAGCGGGTGCGGTCAGCTCCTGGATCGCAGCGGCGACAAGCTACGCCAACAACAACGTATGCATGATTCCCTTCTACACCTTCTACTCGATGTTTGGCTTCCAGCGGATCGGAGACTTCCTCTGGGCTGCCGGTGACATGCACGCCAAGGGCTTCCTCATGGGCGGAACCGCCGGAAGAACGACCCTAAACGGGGAAGGTCTTCAACACGAGGACGGTCATGGTCTGATGCTCGCTTCGACCTATCCCACCGCGATTGCGTATGATCCGACGTTCAGCTATGAACTGGCGGTCATCGTCCAAGATGGGATGAAGCGAATGTACCAAGACGGCGAGGATATCTACTACTACATCACCTTGATGAATGAGAACTACACCCACCCCGAGATGCCCAAGGGCGTTGAAGAAGGGATCCGTAAGGGGGCGTACCTCTATCAGAAAGCTGAGAAGAGCAAGAACCCAATCGTTCAGTTGATGGGCAGTGGAACGATCCTCAGAGAAGTAATCGAAGCTGCAAAGATTCTGAAGGACGAGTACCAAGTTGAGAGCGATATCTGGTCAATTCCGGGAGTCAACCAACTCCACCGCGAAGGAGTTGAAGCCGAGCGCTTTAACACCCTCAATCCGGAGGCTGAGCAAAAGGTCCCGTATCTGACTCAGATCATGCAGGGCCACGATGGACCGGTGGTTATCTCCACTGACTACATCCGTGCCTACCCCGAGCAGATTCGCCGCCTCATCCCCACTACCGACGTTACGATCCTCGGAACGGATGGGTATGGTCGCAGTGACACCCGCGAAGCTCTTCGCTCCTTCTTTGAAGTCGATCGGGCCCACATCGTTGTCAATGCACTCAGTGCTCTTGCCAAGCGAGGTGAGATCGATAAGAAGGTTGTTTCAAGCGCGATTAAGGCGTTTGAACTCGACCCGGCGGCCCCAAGCCCGCTTTTGCACTAGGAGGCAGCTATGGCGAATAAACAGATACTGGTTCCCGACATCGGCGATTTTGAAGATGTCGCAATCATTGAAGTGTATGTAAAAGTGGGCGACACGATCGCGGTCGATGATCCAATCATCGCCCTCGAAAG
>CAYUHP010000103.1:0-5683 GCA_964444595.1 uncultured Sphaerochaeta sp.
GATCCGCATTGCGTTTGTTTTCATGAACATATCGTAGTACAGAGCCCAATTCTGTGCAAGAAAGGGACCAATTCCTTCACTCATGGTATCAGTAATCGCTGATGGTACATCTTGTTTCTCAACTGTTCTGCGTGTACTATACAACATGCTCGATGAGCAACTGAGATGATAGGGGGCAAGCATAGATGAAAAAAACAACAAGATGGGTGCTTGTTTTGTGCGTGATAAGTATTGTTGCACACGGAGCGTTGCTTGCCGCAGATAACGGGTTGGTAATTCGCTCGCCCCTGTATGGCTCCTCAACCAAAGACCTTGTAGGTACGACTGTTCAGGTACAATCATACGCTGAGCAATTGGGTCTCTCTTCAACCCCCGCAGTTCCCACAAGCAGCGAACGACTGCTTAACGCGATCAGTGAACCCTCCTACCCGGTAACTCCCGGCGATACCTATCACGTCGTCTATTTAGATGGGTTGAAAACCGTGTCTCTCGATCTGCAAGTAAATGAAGCGTATCATGTGGTCCTTCCCGGTCTCGGTCGAGTCGACGGAAAAGGTTTAACGTTTCAAGAGATGAGTCAAGAGATCACCTCGCTCATTGAAACATACTACAGCTATCCCAGCCCTCAAGTTGTCTTTACCGGAGTTGGCTCCTTCTTTGTCTCGGTAATCGGCGAAGTTGTCGGTTCGCGGACTGTACAAGCGTGGGGTCTTACCCGCCTCTCCCAAGTTGTGGGTGCGGCAACCGCCTACACCTCTACGAGGGATGTCCTCATTACTCACGCCGATGGCAGCGAAGAGTCGTATGATTTGTATCTTGCCCTGCGTAAAGGCGTCTTACAGGAGGACCCGCTGCTGCGAAGCGGAGATGTTATCCGTCTTTCACGGGCCGAGCGCCTGGTGCAAATTGACGGGCACGTGTACCGCAGCGGAAGCTACCAACTTAAGGAGGGTGAGAGTCTCTCCTCGTTAGTAACTGAATATGCCGGTGGAGTTCTCTCCGGAGGCGATATCCAGCGAATCCGCATTCAACGCTTTGATCAGGACCAGAATGATTGGGTAATCTTGTACGCCAACCTGCTTGATACCGAACGCTTTGAGTTGAATGATCTTGATAAGGTGTATGTCGACTTACTCGCCCCGATGCCGCAATCGGTTCGAATCGAGGGAGCGATCACCTCTACCGAGGCCGCAAACACCTTAAGCTCCTCCTCGCTTTCAGGGTATGTGTCGGGGAGAATCTTCTACCAATTCTACCCCGGTGAGACGGTCAAGCATCTCTTTGAAATCCTCAGTGGACGACTGCTTTCAATCAGTGATCTTGAGCGAGCATATATTGTTCGTGATGGAAAGCGAGTCCCAATTAATTTACAGCAGATCCTCTACGGCACTGACCCGAATTCAAGCCTCCTGCTGCAGAATGAAGATGCGATTATGATTCCCTTCAGCCAGCGCTTTGTTTCTGTTACCGGTGGGGTAGTCCGTCCGGGCATGTATGCGTATGCTCCCGATAAGAGTCCAAGCTATTATATCGCCTTAGCCGGTGGATACAGCGACGATGCGACCTATCCATTAAGTGTAAAAGTCCAAGGCGACGATGGCAAAAAAGTTGGAAAAGGAGAAGAAGAAGTTCCACCTGAATCAACAATTACCGTAAAGAAAAACACCTTTACGAAAGATATAGCTCCGACCGTTGCCGTTGTCGGTTTAGTTGCAGCCATTTTAGGAATTGTATCCACGACGATAAGTATCCTTCTCGACGCTCGAAAACTGTAGGAGTAGTTCATGAATCAACAATACGATGATCAATATATCAATCACCAAAGTTTTGATGATGAAGGGATGACCATTAAAGAACTCCTCTTAATCTTTCGAAAACGCTTTATCTGGTTTGTTCTGGGTTTTGTCCTCGTCTTGGGCGGAGCGATCGGGTACCTGTATTGGGCCACCCCGCTCTTTGAGTCTCAAGTCTCTGTCTTGGTAAATCCGATTCAGAACACTTCCTCGATCGATTCGCTGCTCAGTGTCTCCTCCTCTGGGGCAAAGATTGCCACCGAGGTTGAGCTGATCACTTCTCGAAGTAATATTGAGAGTGCGTTGGCCCAACTCGATCTCTCAACCTATAAAAATGCTGAAGGGTTCTCATATCTTGACAGTAGTGTTCGCGATTCGATGCGGGAGAAGATCTCGGTAACCACCGTGAAGGATACAAATATCGTCCGGATCAGCATCACCGATGCGAACCGCTACTTTGCTCAAGACTTTGCCAATACGCTTGCTCAAAGCTACGACAGCATGCTCACCTCAATCGCCCGCAACTCCAAGACCGCTCAAAGAACATTCATTGAAAGCCAAATCCCAATCAACGACCAAGCCCTTCGGGAAGCAAATGATCGCCTTGGGGACTTTCGAGAACGCAGTGAGATTATCCAACTCTCCGATAAGAGCTCCCTTTTGGTGAATCAAATATCTTACTATGATCTTCGTCTTGAACCGCTTCGCCTCCAGCTTGAAGAGGCACTGATCGGCCTGCGATCCTATGAAGCAATCATCACAGCCGAGGGGGGTTCCGTTGACCAACTTCTTGGAAGTATTCGGAATAATGATGGTGTCAGAAAACGGCTCGATGATCTTGCCTCATGGATGCTTGAATTGGCGATGTACGAGTCCCTGCCGGCAAACCTAGGCCAGGGAGCTCTTTCTGAGGGTACATTGGAGCGAATCTTTACGATCAACAACGCAATAGGCACAACAAAAAAGAGCTTACTCAACCAAGTTCGAGCCCTGACAGAGCGAAATTACATCGATTCGATGGCCCAAACGATTACGCAAATTCTTACTACTGAAGTATCAATCGATATCCTCCAAAACCGAGCTGAGGTCTATGAAGAGGAGCTGAGTCGCCTCCCTGTATTGGAGCGCCAGCTTTCCGAGCTGCTGCGCGACGTGCAGATCAGTGAAGCGATCGGTCTGAAACTTCGGGAGATGTTGGAGGAGATTAAGTTACTTGAAGCATCGGTCAGCGGAAACGTCAAAGTGATTGATTTGGCGAACCTTCCCTCCAAGCCGGTGAGCCCAAACTCCCTGCTCATCTTAGCGGTAGCAATTTTGCTCGGTTCGGCGATTGGACTGTTGCTTGCGCTCTTGGTTGAGTCGCTTGATTCCTCAATCCAAGATGAAACCCAAATCCAACGGGTCATTGGTCGAAGTGCACCATTCCTGGGATGGGTACCGATCATCAAAACTCACCCAAGGGATGTGTACCCCACCTTTATGGTTCGGAACCACCCGAACTCCTTTGAGGCGGAGCGACTTAAACTGATTGCAAACATGATCTACTCGATGGATGATAAGCGGATCTTTTCCATTACCAGTAGTGAGATGGCGGCGGGAAAGAGTACGATTATCGCAAACATCGCCCTTGCCCTTGCCCAACTCGGAAACAAAGTATTGATCGTTGACGGGGACTTACGCCTGCCAAGCATGGAACGATTCTTCCGGTTAGAGCACCAAAAGGTTGGACTGGTTGATGTGATCACAAACGGACACAGCCTTGAAGAGTGTATCATTCAACCGCTTGAGGATGTGGACACCCTTCACCTTCTTCCGGCGGGTTCTCAACCGATTATCCCGGCAGCGATCTTCTCCAATCCAAAGTATATTACCGGACTGAAACGGCTTTCAACCGTCTACGATTACATCATCATCGATGCTCCGCCGCTTGATGCAGCAAGCGAGCTGCTTGCAATCGCAAAGCACGTCGATGGACTCATCGTAACGGTTCGAGCGGGTGTTACCAGTCGCAATGCCCTGAAGGATCTTGTCGAGAGCTTGAAGAATGCAAATATCCAGCTCGCTGGGTTCATCTTCAATGGTGTGATGCCTTCAAAGCACAGTCGGTATGGAACATACGGCTATGGCTACAAATATCGAAAGGGATACTCCTACGGAACCTCCGCAGCAGAGCGAAAGGCAGAGCGGAAGTACCGCTATGCGCTTCGCCGAAGAAACGTTTCGTGGTATCGCCGCCGTTATAAGCAAGACGTACGGGTTCGAGGAAAGCTGGCTCCCCTCTTTAAACCGGTGAAAGCATTTGGATCGCACGCTGGTTTTTCCGACCTCCAGGCGATGGAAACCTCTAGCCACGCACCAATTGAACTCGCACCGACTCCTTCAAAAAACACCACCGTAGATTATCTCTCATCGATTGAGAGCGATAGTGCTGCCCGTGGTAAACAATAGGGGCGTGAAAGGATAGACACAGTGGTGCTACTTTGATATGGTACAAACCAGAAAATAGGAGGTTTCAGATGAATGGTTACGAACTGTACCGCGTTCAGGAATCTGAGACCATTGATATTGTTCGTTACAGTCGGCTTTAGGGCCGGCTTTTTTTTGCCCAAGGAGGAGCATGATGGGTACTTTTTACAGCCGTTCGCTGTGTGTAATCGATGATCTTTCGCAAGAGGAGCGCTTGTATCTCTTCGAGCACGCCAAGATCCTCAAAGCTGCGTTCGAGGCTCGGGATGAAGAGACACTCAGTGAGTATCGAATCGCCGATCCCGACTTTGGGATCTACGAGGTATTCCTGGAAGATTCAACAAGGACAAAAGAGTCCTTTCGCAATGCCGCGAAGTTTCACCACGCTAAAGTGTCGGATTTAAACAGCGACTCCTCCTCCTTCAACAAAGGTGAAAGTTACTCCGATACGTTCAATACCTTAAGCGGTTACAGCAATGCGGTGTTCATCGTTCGCAGTAAAGTGGAGGGAGTGTGTACCTACCTCGAAGAGAGTCTCAGTGCGTATGCCAAACGAAACAACCTTCCTCGTAAGCCGGCGTTTATCAACGCAGGCGACGGCAAGCATGAACACCCCACCCAAGAGCTGCTGGATGAGTTCACGTTCTTGGAGGACAATGAGTGGTCAACCGAGCAGATTCATCTTGCCCTTGTGGGGGACCTCTATCACGGGCGAACCGTCCACTCAAAAGCAGATGGATTAAAGATCTTCAAGAACGTCACCGTCGACTTGGTTGCCCCCTCTGAGCTAATGATGCCGGAGACGTATATCCATAAGATGAGAGAGCATGGCTTTACCGTTCGAATCTTTGACACGATCGATACCTACCTCAAAGAGGATTCCATTGCCCCGAAGTGGTACTTCACCCGCCCTCAACTGGAGCGCATGGGTGATAAGGTCCTCAAGAAGGAGGCCGAATTGCGCCGGGCGATCACCTTCCGCGGAGAGTTAATCCCGCTTCTTCCACCGAACACTAAGTTCTACCACCCACTTCCCCGCCACAAAGCCCACCCAACGATTCCAACGTTCTTGGATGAAACGTCCTTAAATGGATGGGAGCGCCAATCGATCAACGGGATGTATGTTCGAATCGTCCTCCTAGCCCTGATCGCTGGGAAGATTGGAGGAGAGTTTGTCAGTAAAAAAATGCCGATCGTGGAGGAAGAGGATTACATCCAAGAAGTAATCGTCAATGCACAGGCAACTGAGGAGAAGCGAATCAGCGAAGGGGTGAAACCGATTCACGACGGGATCGTTATCGACCACATCCTTCGAGGGTATGAGATCTCCGAGATTCGCGACCACATGCGCCTCATCAGCAGTGTCCTTGAATTGGATGAAGGGAAAGGAGGGGAGTGGGTATCTTCCGGATCAAGCGGCCAAT
>CAYUHP010000104.1:0-5533 GCA_964444595.1 uncultured Sphaerochaeta sp.
GAATTGGATGAAGGGAAAGGAGGGGAGTGGGTATCTTCCGGATCAAGCGGCCAATACAAAGGGATCATCTTCCGACCCGGGTCGTATGACTTAGATCGAAAACACCTCAAGCGCTTGGCGGCCGTTGCCCCGGGCTCGACGCTGAATATCATCAAAGACGGGAAAGTTGAACGAAAGTTCCGCCTTTCTCTTCCTCCGAGAATCTATAACTTCGAAGATCTGGGGTGCACCAACGAAGCGTGCATCAGCCACCCCGACCAGGATGAAGGAGTGATCGCTCGCTTCTTTAGGACTCAGAAAAATACGTTTGCCTGTGCTTATTGCGGAAAGGAGCATGGGTTTAATGAAATATGGAAGCGCAGCAGGAAATAGGGTAGAGTAAGAAGCTATGAACGACCTGAAGAAGATAACACAAGAGTTTGGGCCCAAGGTTGCCAACGTGGCGTTTGAGCTCGGAGCAATCCGACTCAACGTGAACGATCCGTTTCGCTGGGTCAGCGGATATCGCATGCCGATCTATAACGACAATCGGCGCCTCCTCGCTTCGAGCAAAGCCCGCGCCCTTGTTGCCGAGGGCTTTGAGGCGATCTTAAAGGCGCTCGACTACGACCCCGATTCAATCGCCGGAACCGCCACGGCGGGCATTCCTCATGCGACAACGCTCGCCGACCGCCTCGGTAAGCCTCTTTCCTACGTCCGCTCCTCCAGCAAAGGCCACGGACTCGGCAATCAGATCGAAGGGTTGGCCAAGGGGGGGACGTATGAGAACACGCACGTGTTGTTGATCGAAGATCTGATCTCCACCGGCCTTTCATCCACTCACGCCGTTGAGGCAATTGTTGCAGCTCAAGGTCAGTGCCCCCATACTTTGGCGATCTTCACCTACGGCTTTACCGCTGCGGAAGATGCGTTTGCCGCACTGAAGCCTCAAGCACTCTTTCATACGATTCTTACCTATGAAGTGATGCTTGCCAGTGCCCTGAAAGAGGGATATATCTCCTCTCAGGATGCAACGAGTTTGGAAGCGTGGAGCAGCGATCCCTTCGGTTGGGGCATTGAACGCGGGTTTATGAGGGAGGAGTGATGAGTTACAAAACACTATTGGAAACAAGTGCCGCCAACGTCGGCAATGTCGGGTGCATGGGCCTTGATGTGAAACCGGAGCTTCTACCCTACCGGCAAGAGAGTCTGCGAGTTCAGTTGAACACCTACTTTCATCAACTCTTTCGTCGAATGAACCTCTCCGGGCTGCTTCCTGCGGCGTTCAAGCCGAACATCGGCTACTATGCCACGCTCGACAACCCCCGCGACGAAGAGTTCACCGGCTCCTTAGCCCTTGCCGACCTCTTTGATCTCTTGGAGAACTTCTTTCCCAACATCCCGATCATCCTCGATTCAAAGCGCGGGGATATCGCAACCAGCAGTCAGAACTACGCCGATGAAGCGTTTAAACGGTGGGGTTCCCACGCCGTAACCGTTGCTCCCTATATGGGCAGTGACTCAGTGGGCCCCTTTATCCAAGATCCTCAGTATGGGACCTACGTGCTCAATCGCACCAGTAACCCCGGTGGGGCGGATCTTCAAAACCTGATCCTCAAGGATACCACCCCCGTCTATGATGCGGTGGCAAAGCAGATCATCGCCTACAATGAAAAGAGAGGAAACGTCGGGGCGGTCGTGGGAGCCACGAACCTCACTGAACTCAAAGCAATCGCCAAGCAATATGCAAGCGAATCGATTCCGCTGCTCATCCCCGGGGTGGGTAGTCAAGGCGGATCGGCCAGCGAGGTGATGGCGATCCTTCGCGAGGTGGGCTACCCCCTCTCCTTGGTGCGGATCAACAGCTCCAGTGCGTTGACTCACCCGTGGAAGAAAGGTGAAGCCCCGGAGGACTGGCTTGATCAGTGCGAACTTTCCCTGCGCACCTTCCTTGGGGAGTGTGCTCTATGAGTGATATCGTTAACAGACTGATTGAAAATAAAGAGATTCTTCTTGGGACTGTCAGCGGAGTGGCTTCGACGAAGCCGCAGTTGATCCAATACTTCGATGAAGCGGTTCCGGCGATCGACATCATCACCACCAAGAGCTTTCAAAATGAAGTAAACCCCGGGAACCGCGAACCGATCATCTGTGAAGTAGAGCAGGGGACGTTTGGAAACTCGGTGGGCCTCCGAAACCCCGGCTTAGAGGTTGCGCTCTATGAGCTTAGGCAGCTACGTAAAAACCACTCCTTCCGAGCCTTGCTCAACGTTTCGCTTTCCGCCTCCACGCCCCAAGACTTTGTCAACCTCGTCAAAGCATTTGATGAGGTTGCTGATTTGGTCGAGCTGAACTTCTCCTGTCCCCACGCCGAAGCGGGGTACGGCTCGACGATTGGTGAGAATCTTGAACTTGCCGCTCACTATGTGCGCTTCATCAAGGAGCACACCACCGAGTGCCAAGCTCCCTTGTTTGTAAAACTCACGCCCAACGTGGAAGATATCGCTTCGATCGCCAAGGCGGTTGTTGAAGCGGGAGCGGACGGACTTGTTGCGATCAACACCGTTGGACCACTGTTGCACATCGATCCGGTTTCCCAAACCCCGATCCTTCAAAACAACCTTGGGGGTAAGGGCGGTCAAAGCGGAAAGACCGTCTTTCCAATCGCCCTTGAAGCAGTCAAGGCGATTCGAAAGAGCGTCGGTCCTTCCATCCCGATCATCGGAATGGGTGGGGTCGACTGTGGAAAGGACGTTGCTTCCCTCATCGAAGCGGGAGCAAATGTTGTGGGAATCGGATCTGCTTTAGGAACCGTAGCCCAACAAGCTTGGCCGGAGTACCTTGCAACGATCAAGGAAGAGGCGAGCCATCTCCTCTTCCAAACAAAGGCGCCAACGGTTTCAGCTGCCTCGTTCATCAAAGACTATCGGCAGATGGAGTACCGAAAGCACACAGTAAGTAGTGTGGAACTCTACGGCAGTGATACGGTCATCCTTCGCTTAGATGGCAAGCTGCCCACCAAGGCGGGTCAGTTTGCATTCCTATGGCTTCCTCAGAAGGGCGAAAAACCCTTCTCCGTTGCCCACAACGATCCCTTGACCTTTGTGATCAAACGAAGAGGTCCCTTCAGCGATGAACTATGTTCCTTGAAAGCGGGGGATGAACTGTATATTCGTGGTCTCTACGGCCAAGGCTTTGAGCCGCCTCGAACCAAGAAAGCCCTCCTTATCGGTGGCGGAACCGGGGTTGCCGTCCTACCCGCTCTTGCTGAGCAACTGAAGGAGCAAGGCACGGACGTTGAGATCCTGGTTGGAACCAGTGAAGAGGTTGAGGGATTGGCGCTCTTGGAGGAAAAGCTTTCCTCCTTTGGAGCCTTTCGTTGTGTGGCCGATGAGGGGAAGCCCGGTCGGGTCTTGGACCTACTCAATGAACGACGGTTTGATGAAGATACGGCATGTTACTTAGTGGGCCCGCAAATCTTCATGGCCCTCGCCGCTCGCATCGTTCTCAGCCAAGGCTTAGATGAAAAGTACCTCTATCTCTCCCAAGAGCTGATGACCCTCTGCGGGATCGGGATGTGCGGTGAATGTGTCTGTGGCGATCGCCTTACCTGTCAGTGGGGGACGTTCATGGAGTATCACTACTTAAAGGAGCACGCTCCATCTTTAATCGCTTATGATTGATCCTCATGTTCACTTGCGCGACTGGAACCTCAGTGAAAAGGAAACCCTCAGCCATGGATTACGGGTTGCCCAAAAAAGTGGGTTCACCGCCCTGATCGATATGCCCAACACCAATCCGCCGTTGACGACCCACAAAGAGATCGTCCGTCGAATTGCTGATGTGCAAAAGCTCAACCAACCGGTTTCCTACCATCTTTGGGCGGGGGTGACCAATAACCCAGATCAAATACGGGAGGTCGTTCAAGCCTTTGGTGAACTCTTTCCGCACGTAGTGGGCCTAAAGCTCTTTGCCGGACACTCAACCGGCAAGATGGGCCTGATCGAAGAAGAGACTCAAAAGAGCGTCTACCACCATCTCACTGAGGTGGGGTATACCGGAGCTGTCGCCCTTCACTGTGAAAAGGAAGCCCTTCTCCGACCTGATGTATACGACAACAGTGACTTTTCAACGCAGTCGGTAGCCCGACCTCCGCTGGCGGAGCTCGCCTCGATACGCGATCAGATCCGCCTCAGCGAGGAGGTCGGCTTTGCAGGACACCTGCACATCTGCCACCTTTCCACCTACGAGGGACTTTTGCTTGTTGAAGAAGCAAAACAGCGGGGTGTACGAATTACCTGCGGGGTAACACCTCACCATCTCTTACTCAATGAAGAGACGGCAAAAGATCGGACCCTCTATGCAAAGATGAACCCGCCGCTCAGAAGCGAAGAGACTCGAAAACGCTTGTTTGCTGCTCTCTTAGAAGGACGAATCGATTGGATCGAGAGTGATCATGCCCCGCACACCCTTGCCGATAAAGAGGCGGGGGCAAGTGGGATCCCCGGCTTCAGCGGAATGCTGCTGCTTTTAAAGATCTTGTATGAACACGACCTGCCAAAGGATATGCTCACCAAGCTCTTTGGAGAGAGGGTGCAAAAGATCTTGAATCTTCCCGCTCAAGAGATCGTACTGCCGGAGTATGAAACCCTCTTACCGATGATCATTCAAGCATCAAAGGAGTATCCCTACGACAGTTTTAGAGGCCTATTTCCGAACTGACCTCAGTGAGGGCTTCGATTGTTTGCGCGATAATATCATTGAGTTCAAGGTTGAGCATTTGAGCTCCTTGGGCGATGACCTCACGGTTAACCCCGGCGGCAAACGAGGGGCTGGACCACTTCTTCTTTACGCTCTTCACACTCATCCCTTCCATGCGCTGAGGTCTCATTAAGGCGTTGGCGTAGATGAGGCCGGTCAGCTCATCAATCGTGTAGAGTACTTTTTCCATAAAATGGATCGGCTCAACGTCACTGCACAGTCCCCAGCCGTGGCTGACCACTGCACGAACAAAGGCTTCATCGACATCGATCTCCTCTAGGAGCTTGGGGGCAACCTGGCAGTGTTGGTCGGGATACAGAGGGTAGTCGATATCATGAAGAAGGCCGACGAGCGACCAGTAAGTTTCATCATGTCCATACCTTCGAGCAAAGCTCTTCATCGTTGCTTCCACGCAATAGGCGTGGTTCAGATGAGCTTGATCGGGGGTGTATTTTTTCAATAACGCTAACGCTTCACTTCGGCTAACCATCAACAGCCTCCTTGGGCCAAGTATAGTAGGATACGAAAGAAGAGAAAAGAGTTCAAAACTTCTTGATTTTCTTTTTTTGTTGGTGATATATTCGCTCAGAATGAAAAACGTCCCGACGTATAACGATGAAATAATTGCATCACTGTCCGCTCTGTATGCGGATGTTGAAGAAGCAACCACCGATTTCACCACGCGCTATAAGATCGCATGCCCCCCGGGGTGCGGAGCATGTTGCGAACACTTTATTCCCGATGTAACCCACAGTGAAGCCCTCTATACCGCGGCATATCTGCTCTTTGAACT
>CAYUHP010000105.1:0-5473 GCA_964444595.1 uncultured Sphaerochaeta sp.
CAAAAAGCACAAAGCCCAAAAGTGGCTTAATTCAAGCACTTTCGGGCAAACAAAAAACCATCTGTCGACAAAATTTCTTTTATCAATAGATGGTATTTGATTTGATGGAGGTAAGGGGAGTCGAACCCCTGACCTCTTGAATGCCATTCAAGCGCTCTACCAACTGAGCTATACCCCCAAGGTTCGTACTTTTGGCATGATACGGATTGCAACGCCTCTCGTCAAGAGGGGATGGGTTTGCTTGACCTTTTAATGAAGAACGAGTACTAATTCGATATTGCATAACTAATGAGGAGGCGAAATGGAACTGTTGAAGAAGCTCAGGGAGATGAGCTCCTCCATTATTCCCATCCTCTTACTTGTTACAGCGATGCACTTCTTTATCGCTCCCTTAGAAGATGGAGCGCTTATCGCCTTTTACATCAGCGGTGCTCTCATCATCTTTGGTCTATCTTTTATCCTCCTTGGCGTTGATTTGGGGGTCTTTCCCATTGGAGAACGCATCGGAGCGGCAGTAACGCGCTCACGAAGCAACTTCCTCATCGGGGCCACCGGCTTTATCGCCGGTATCGTCATTATTATTGCTGAACCAAATATCGCGATGTTAAGCGAACAGGTTGCTTCGGTGAACCCCGCGATCAACACCCGAGTCATGGTGGCGATGATCGCGATCGGAGTCGGCTTCTATGTGATGGTAGGAATGCTCCGCCAGGTGTATCACATCCCGGTTATCTGGATTTACTTAGTCAGCTACATCATCGTCTTTACTTTAGCGATCTTTACTACTGATGAGATGATGGCGATTGGTTTTGATAGCGGCGGTTCGGCTACCGGCCCGCTCTCAGTGCCCTTCATCATGGCCTTGGGAATCGGCGTTGCTCGTGTTCAGAA
Organism: uncultured Sphaerochaeta sp.; assembly: GCA_964444595.1. Classification (GTDB taxonomy): domain Bacteria; phylum Spirochaetota; class Spirochaetia; order Sphaerochaetales; family Sphaerochaetaceae; genus Sphaerochaeta. Next base: position 892 of record CAYUHP010000105.1, read on the forward strand.
GGTTCAAAAGGAATCTGATAACTTTGGCTACGTCTCCTTGGCGTTAATCGGACCCGCTCTTGCTCTCATCATCCTAGGAATTGTTTCACCGGGTGGTAACGACGGTGAAACCGCTCAAGCTACGGTGAACCAAGCCGGCAGCTTTCTTGAGCTCATTCGCCCCAGTGTCCAGATGGCAACTCAAGCGATCACCCCGATGGTCATTCTGAGTTTGCTTTACCAAGTGTTTCTTCTTAAAATGCCCACTCGCCAAGTCCTTCGAGCGGGTGTTGGCTTTCTCTATCTCTTTATTGGCTTGACCCTCTTCTTCATCGGCTCCAGCGGCGGGTTTATCCCAGTTGGATACCAAATGGGGTACCTCTTAGGATCGATTAACCCATATTTGCTGCTCTTCAGCGGCTTGATCATCGGAGCGATCACCGTCATCAGCGAACCTTCGGTGTGGGTGTTGGTGAACCAAGTCCAAGAGATTACCAAAGGGCACCTTCGTAAATCAGTGATGCTTGTGGCGATGGCGATCGGGGTGGGTCTTTCTCTCTTCTTGGCGGTGCTGCGCATTTGGAGCGGGCTCTCGCTTTGGTACTTCATCCTTCCTGCGTACGCGATCGCAATTACTCTTGCCTTCTTTGTCCCCGAACTCTTTGTCGGACTTTCTTTTGACAGTGGAACGGTTGCATCCGGGCCGATGGCTTCGACCTTCATCCTCGCCTTTGCGATTGGATCGTCAGCGGGCTTGGGTACCGGTAGTGCCAGTGATGCGTTTGGAATCATCATCTTTGTTTCCGTTACTCCCGTGTTGATCGTCGAAATTCTTGGCTTGCTGTACAAGCGAACACAGGCTAAGCTGAAGAAAGAGGAGAATCAAGCGTGAAGAAAACCTTGATATTCGCCATCGTCGACGAAGGAAAAGCTAATCGTCTCATGAAGGCGGCGAAAGCTGCCGGCAGTCGCGGCGGTACAATCTTAACGGGACACGGAAGCGGAGCAAGCGGGTTATTAAGCTTGCTTGGGCTGACGGACCTCCACCGCGAGATCCTCCTCACGATCGTTGATGACTCGATTAAAGATGCGGTGTGGGAAGCGCTGCGGACGTGCAAAATCCGCAAAGCACTTCTCACCTCAATTCCTTTGAAAGGTGATAATCATACGAAAAAACCAATCGAAACCACCCTGTCGATGATCTGCGTAATCTGTACCAGCGGGTATGGGTGGGATATCCTCCACGCCGCCCGAAAAGTCGGAGTGGGCGGGGGAACAATCGTCGACGGGCGAGGCACCGCCAACCCCGAAGATGTTGCCTTCCACGGCTCCTACCTTGTGCCGGAGAAGGAAGTCCTCTTCATGATCGCCGAGAATGAGATCATCGATGGTGCCATTCGATCGATCTCCAAAGTTCCCGGGCTCTCCAAGCCGGGTAACGGAATCGTCTTTACGATCCCTCTGGAGCAGTTCAGACGCGTGGTCCGCAAAGAAGTTTAATATCCTAAACTAAAAGTTATTATATTAACACTTTGTTAAAATAATGAAAAAAATGTTAATAAAGCCTTGCGTAAAATCGAAGAAATCGATAGGGTACACGCAAGGAGTCGAAGCTATGGAAAAAAAGATTAACGTTGCCGTGATGGGCGCCACCGGCGCAGTAGGCCAAGTATTTATGTGGATGTTATCCGACCACCCTTGGTTTGAGGTTGCGTATGCCACAGCTTCAGCTGCCCGAGCAGGACTCAAATATGCAAACACTGTTCACTGGGTAATGCCTTTTGAGATGCCCTCAAACGTCAAAGAAGTCGTCGTCAAAGAGTTTAACATCGATGCGATGAAGGAAGCGGGAGTGAAGATCGTCTTTAGCGCTCTGCCTGCCGAAATCGCCCGCGAGGCGGAGCCGCAACTCCGCGAGCATGGGTTCTTCGTCTTCTCCAACGCATCTTCAATGCGCTACGATCCCAACGTTCCAATTCTGATCCCCGAAGCAAACCTTGAGCAACTGGATTTGATCCAGAAGCAAGGGTATCCGGAAAAAGGATTTGTGGTTACCAACGCCAACTGTTCAACAACCGGTCTAGCGATGGCGCTCGCTCCGTTGAAGAAGTATGGAATCAAATCGATTACGATGCACTCCTACCAAAGTGTCAGTGGAGCCGGGTATCCGGGTCTTTCCTCCTTCGACATCACCGATAACTGTATTCCGTATATCGGAGGCGAAGAGGAGAAGGTTGAAGCGGAAATTAAAAAGATCCTCAACTTCGATCCTGAGGTGTTCTGTTACACCGTCCGTGTGCCGGTGATGTTCGGCCACCTTGAGGCAGTCTGGCTTGATACGGAAAAAGAACTCTCGATCGAAGATGTCAAAGAGGCGTGGGCTTCCTTTAAGCTTGATGCCGACTATCCTTCCAGTGCCGAGCACCCGGTGCAGTACGGTGAAGCGAACGCGTTCCCACAGCCAAAGTATGCGTTCTGGGGGAACCCCAGTGGGATGGTTGTCTACACTGGACGTCTTAAGAAAAAGAACGGAAAGATTGGCTTCATCCTCTTGGTAAACAACGTCGTCAAAGGAGCCGCTGGCGGATCGATCCAAAACGCCGAAGCGTTTGTCAGTAAATATGGCTTGGTGTAATGGACGAGTACTTCGACCTAGTCGATGAAAACCGAAGATCATTAGATCGAATTCAGAAGCGTGGTACGCCCTTAGAAGAGGGGACGTACCACAACGTTGTGTCGGTGTGGACGATGAATGAGGACGGAAGAGTCCTCCTTACCCTGCGCTCGACCAACAAGAGCCTCATGCCGGGACTTTGGGAGAACACCTCCGGCTCAGTTGTCGCCGGTGAGAGCAGCAAAGAAGCCGCCCTGCGTGAACTGAAAGAAGAGACGGGCATCATTGCAACAAAGGAGCAGATCACTCACCTTGGAACCGTGTTGAAGATTCAATCTTTTGTAGACATCTACTTGGTTCGAGTTTCGATCGAACCAAGCTCAATTCGCCTCCAAAAAGAGGAAGCTACCTCCTATCGGTGGGAGAATGAGAGTGGCCTTCAAGATCTGTATGATGAAGGGCTCTTGGCGTTTCCTCTCTCCTTTGAGTTTGAACCGTTTAGGAAAGCTCTTCGGCAAGCAGCAACGTAACACACTCCCGAACAACCACCCGTGCTCGTTTGTCCTGCTGGTTCACATACCAAGAGCCCGAGCGGGGGCAACCCTCACAGCTTAGGCCGAGTGAGTCATATCGAAAACAGGAGCGACTGATGAAGTACGGCGCGCGGAACGCCGAATCAACGAACGTTGGTTCAAAGGGCCAGAGGGTCGTATCGCCTTCAAGGCGTTCAAGCCAGTAATATCCTCCGATCAAGTTCAGCGCTGTTTCCTGTAGAAGACGGGCACTTTGAGCGTTGGCGAGGTAGAGGTAGATATCACAAAATACCGGCAGCTGATTCGCCTCAAAGAAGGGGATGTGGGCGATGTTGTTCAATCCAAAGCGAATCCGATCCAAAAGCCCCTCAGCTTCGGCCCGTTCGATGAGCCACTGAAGGTCTTCAAAGAATTGCTTTTCGAGGAAGGTAATCGGGGCGAGGGGGAAGTAGAGATCCTCGCCGTCAGTGAAGAGCAGCTGATTAAGGGCTGCTCCTCTGACGATTTGTGTTCTTACGTGGGAGGGATCGAGGTAGGGAACTCGATCTTCATCGACCAAGATGCTTCGTTTGGGTAACTGGACACTGCTTCTCTTTTCACCAGGGGTTAGATCGATTCCTTCTAGGACATACTGTTCAAAGCGTTGATCGAGACTTTGGTAGAAGGAGCGACGGATCTTCTTCAAGATCGAGAGGGGAAGGAAGATATCATCGATCGCAAAGGAGCTCTTGTTTTCAACCCGCAACGAGCCGAGACTAAAGAGTGACTGATCGCTTTGAGAAAAGATCGTCCTCAGGTTTTCTTCCGTATCCTGTTTTTGTTTTGCTCTTTGAAGTGATAGGTGGGCAGCAGCACTGCCAAACTTACTGGTAATAACTAACTTTGCGTCTTCGATCGTGATGAGAAGATCGAGTTCCTCTTGGTAGGGCGGGATCTCTTCACTGATTAAAGGAACGTTTAAATCATGGCCGCTGATGAGGTAGAGGTCGGAACCGATCATTGGAAGATCGGCATCCGTTGGTAAGGGAAGCCAGATGCGTTCCCCTCTTTGGGCAAAGCCGATTGACCGAACCGCAAAGCGGATCGGTTCAAAGAGGCCGAGGTGGTTTTCCTTCAGGAACATCACGCCATCGCGGTTGGCGATCGGTTTGAGTAGTTCAACGTAGATTTCATTGTCCACGCAATCAAGGATGACCCCTGCTTTAATCCCCATGTGCGAGGTGGATTCGCCGCTACTCAAGGAGGGGGTGTGGCGATGGGAGAAATCAGCTTTTGTCCTTCCGTAGCCACTGAGCCATCCACCGCTTTGCTTCCGAGCAAAGGTGATGGAGAGGGGGTCTTCATCAACACTCTCCCCATCGATCGCCGAGCGGTAGGCTTGAGCGGCAAAGTGGGCATACGCCGGACTTTTCATCCGTCCCTCAATCTTTACGCTGTCGATCCCCATCGCCTTGAG
>CAYUHP010000106.1:0-5403 GCA_964444595.1 uncultured Sphaerochaeta sp.
CGGGTTAAAAATGTAGCTAAAGCTCTTTGCGGTTCGGCTTCGGTTGTGGCGAGCTCATCAAATAATGGGTTCACTAACTCACCAAGATAGAGAAGAACCGCCTTGAGCAGGCTCTGTTTACTCTCAAAGTGGCGGTATACTGCCGCTTCACTGATCCCGACTTGAGCGGATACATTCCGAATCGTAAGTGCTTGGATGCCTTCGTTGCTGGTCAGCTCAATAGCTGCTTCAATCAGTTCAATTTGCCGTGGGGTAAGCATGTTTTCTCCTCAAGTTAGTTAACGAACACTAACCTACTACGAATCTACAATTATTGCAAGCCTCTTTTCTTATACATCATGTAGTTCGATGGTTCGACCATCAACGGTGAGTACGCCCTCTTTTTCTAAGGCCGCCAACTCCCTACTAACTGAGGTGCGAGCAAATCCCAGATACTCGGCAAGCTCCTTCTTTGATGTCGGCAAAATAACGCTCAAGGTTTGCTGCCGAGTACTGAGCAGCGAAAGGTGAGCGAGTAGACTTTCTCGGAGCGTTAACGTTGAGAGGCGGTTGACGGTGGTTCCCAATTGGTGGGCTCGATCGCTGATTACTCGCAATAAAGCAAGCAGCACCCCTTCATCCTGCTCACAGAGACTCAGCACGGCTTCTTTACTCAACCGAAGAAGAGTAACCTGGGTATGCGCCACAACCTGCATCGGATAGATATTGCTGCTTCCAAACAAGAGCGTTGGCCCACACATCTCGCCTGGATTGAGGATTTGGGCGATAAATAGCCTCCCCTCTTCGTCAATATTCTCAAGGGCCACTGACCCTTGTTGGATGAGATCGAGGGTTACACAACGATCACCCTGTAGGCCGATTATATGACCTTTTGGATAGGTTACCTGCTGGGCCTTACCGCTCTTGATGAAACCATCCAAGATTTCAGAGTTAAAAACAATCGTTTTGTTCATGCATCCTCCATGTGTTACATATGTTACAGTTTATCACCAAGAAAAACAGTATGCTCCATTAATGAAGGAGCAAATTCTATGAAAAAAACTATCCAACGAAGTGTTCAAGTTCTGACGCTTGCCCTCTTTTTCCTCTTGCTTTTTACGGGGCGGGTCCAAGCGTGGATGATCATTTTTCTCGGCTCGGCACTACTTTCTCTTTTTTTCAGTCGGTTCTATTGCGGCTGGCTTTGTCCGATCAACACCATGATCACCCCGATTCGATGGATAAAGAAAAAGAAAAAGGTGAAACGAAGCAAGCTACCATCTTGGATTACAAGTGGCGTACCTCGAATCATCACCCTGGTTCTGTTCTTAGCTACGATGGGCTTTGTCTTCACAACCGGCAAGAAACTCCCTGTTCTCCCAGCTTTGTTAATTCTTGGCGTGGTTATCTCAACGTTCTTTGATGAGGCACTCTGGCATCGCTACCTCTGTCCCTATGGAACAATCCTGAGCGTGCCGGCCCGCTTCTCAAAATGGGCAATGACCATTGATAAAGAGGTCTGCAACAATTGTACTCGCTGCGCTCGGGTATGTCCGGCAAACGCAATTGTTAAGGAGGAGAAGCACCGCATCGTCAAAGCGGAGTGTCTTGTTTGCCATGAATGTGAGCGAGTCTGCACCCAAGACGCCATTACCTACAAAAACACAAGTAAAGGGTGAGCTTTCAAAGCCCCTTGATGTACAAACGGCGCGCCAAAAGCGTGCCGTTTACATCATCGAGCAGCAAAGCGTTATGCTTTTACTTGAGACTTCGTTACATCGTATCCGACGGTAGTAATCGCTTTCTCGATCTCTTCAATGGTGATAACTGAAGGATCAAACTCCAGTTTCACTTTACTGGAGTTAAACAACACCTTGATGCTTTCCTTTGTTACTCCATTGAGGGCTTTCGTTGCTCCTTCAATCTTCTGCATGCATGAAGGACAAGCAAGTCCTTCCAATTGTATTGTAGCTTTTGCCATAGGTATTTCTCCTTATCTTCTTATGATCGCAAGCGGTAGCGCAACAGGCGCATCCCATTCAATATTACCACTAAAATACTTCCCTCGTGAACCAACATCCCAATCGACATGTTCATCCAATCGCTGAAGAACACGCCCAAGAGGAGGAAGATGACAACCCCGAGTGCGATGATGATGTTTTGAACCATATTGGAAGCAGTTGCTTTGGCCAGGCCCAGGGCGTGAGGGAGTCGGTTAAAATCACTGTTCATCAGAACGACGCTGCTTGTTTCAATCGCAACATCAGTTCCGCTGCCCATCGCGATGCCGACATCAGCGAGGGCAAGAGAGGGACTGTCATTGACCCCATCACCGACAAAGGCGACGGTACGTCCCTCTTTCTGAAGCTCCTTGATATACGCAGCTTTATCTTCAGGCAGCATGTTTCCATGCGCTTCACTTAAACCAAGTTCCTTGGCTACTAAGTCTACAGTGCCTTGATTGTCGCCGGAGAGCACCACCAGGTTCTTTACTCCAAGTCGTTTCAGCCGATTAAGATTGTCTTTCACTCCCTCGCGGATTTGGTCCCGAATCCCAAAGAGGGCAACAAGAACTCCGTCAATGGAGACAAGCACGAGCGAGTTACCTGCACTCTCATAGCGGGCGATATCGGTCTTAGCTGAATCGGAAAGAGGAACTGAATAACTATCGAGTAACGCAGCATTTCCAACGACGACTTGTTTTCCATCTACCGTGGCAACAACACCCCCACCCTTGATGACATCTGTTTGGGTAACAGGATAGAGAGGGTGTTCACCGAGGTACTCAACGATCGCGTTAGCTAAGGGGTGGTCGCTCTCCCGTTCAACGGAGAGGATGTACGAGAGGGTCTCTTCCAATTGTTCAGTGTAGTAGGTCACGTCCCCAACCTTGGGGTCACCCTCCGTGAGTGTTCCTGTTTTATCAAAGACGATCGTATCGGTTCGTTTGAACTGATGGATCACTTCACTGCCTTTGAGGAGGACTCCGTGGCGAGCCCCGTTACCGATCCCTGCCACATTTGATACCGGAACTCCGATGACCAACGCCCCGGGACACCCCAAGACAAGGATCGTGATCGCAAGTTCGATATTCTTGGAGAACAGCCACACCAACGCTCCGAGGACAAGCACTGCCGGGGTGTAGTACTTACTGAAGCGGTCGATGAAGCGCTCAGTATCACTTTTAGAGTCCTGAGCTTCTTCAACGAGTTCGATGATCTTTCCAAAGGTGGTATCTTCCCCCACTCGCTCCGCTTCAATGGTGATTGTTCCATTATCGAGTATCGTCGAAGCGTACACCTGTGATCCAACACGCTTGCCAACTGGGACCGCTTCACCGGTGATGCTCGCTTCGTTGATGTAGCCTTCGCCGCTTTGCACGGTTCCGTCAACAGGAATCATCGCTCCGGTTTTCACCAAGAGAATGTCTCCGAGATCGACATCGTCGATATCGATCTCTTCAAACTCGCCATCCTCACCTTGGCGCAAAGCACTTTGAGGAGCCATCTCCGTCAGCTCTTTAATCGCCGAACGCGTTTTATTGAGAGTACGCTGCTCAAGGTAGGATCCAAAGAGAAAGAGGAAGGTTACGATCGCTGACTCTTCAAAGTTTCGGATAAGAAATGCCCCACCAACAGCGATCGTTACCAACACATCAATGCTGACGACCTTTACCCGGAGGGCTTGATAGGCTTGAATTGCAATTGGGGCGATGCCCAACAGGGAAGCGAGGATCAATGCCCCGGCCCCGAGTGCTTCGTTCTTAAAAACAAAATTACTGACAAACCCCAATACGATTAAGAGTCCGCCAATCAATGCAATCTGATTTTTACTTCTGAGAATATAACGCTGCATCTACGAGTTCCGGTACGCGTTATCGAGTTCTTCAAGCATCTTATAGACCGCTTCATAGCTCTCGCATACATCCGAGGGTACGGTGTAGTCAGTGGTAATACTCCGAAGCGATGAGAACTCACCTTCCAACTCTGGTCGACTCTTACCCGCATCTTTTATCTTTTCTTCCATTGTTTTAAAGACAGTGTGTACTTCAATAAACTCTGGATGGGTTCCCCCATGTACCCGAGCGACGATTGGAACATACTGTTGCAAAGTCTTATAATACTGCTTCTTTACTTCGTTAAATGCCATAAAAACTCCCTTACATATCATCATTTCCTATGATACCACTATGATTTGGAAACGGCAACTGAAGAAGAGCTTTGCCCCTCCGAGCTATTCTATCTTTGCAAAGAACAACGCACCAAGTAAGCCAACACACGCCACAGCTGCAGTGACGGTATAGGCGTGGGCTACTCCTCCTTCGAAGGTGGCTTTGGCGCTCTTTGCGGCAAAGAGGGCAATAAACAATGAGCCGCCCATCGAAGAGGCGATGAGCATCGCCGTGTTGAGGATCGCAGTACCACTGCCTAACTGAGTTTTTTCCAACTGACTTAACGAGTGAGTTTGAAGGGGGGTGAGGGTTACTCCGAAGCCTGCCATCAGAAGCATGTAGATGAGAATGATAAAGAGAGGACTCTGATGGTAGTGAGTAAGGGAGAAGAGGAAGTTAGCGGTAATGAGGAGGAGAAAGCCCATGAGGACTATCTGCTTGGGACCTCTTCGGTCGTAGATTCGGCCTGCCAGGGTCGGAGCCGCTGCTCCGATGAATCCACCGGGAAGAAGGGCTAAGCCGGCAAAGAGAGAGGATGTGTTGAATGTTTGGACCAAATACATCGGAAGCATCATGAAGGAACCGAAGACAACTAGGTGGGTAAGAATGATAAGAAATGCTCCTAAAGCAAAGGTTGGTTGGTTCAAGGGAACTAAGCTAAGCATCGGGTTGGTAAGGGTTTTCTGTCTCAATACAAACCACCAAATGCCTGCGATACCGATAAGAGTTAGGATGATTGCAATCGTTGAAGAGGTTTGGCCACTGAGCAGTTGCTGAAGGCCGTAGACCAGAGCACCAAAGCCGATGATCGAAAGAGCGATTGAAAGAAAGTCGACTTTGATTACTTCTTTTTCAGTGGTTTGCTCCATCGAATACGATGACCAAATAAGAAGTGCTAAAAGAAGGGCCGCAGTAGAGAGGAAGATCCAGCGCCAAGAGAGAAGCTCAAGGATAAGTGCTCCGACGCTCGGGCCGATCGCGGGGGCAAAGAGGATGACGAGCATCGCCGAGCCCATCGCTTTACCCTGCTCCCCTTTTTCATAGGTAGCCATGATCGAGTGAATCATCAAGGGAAGCGTCATACTCGCTCCCGCTGCTTGAATGATGCGAGCAATGAGTAGGACAGAAAACGATGGGGCAAAGCCGCCGAGTACTGTTCCAACAAGAAAGAGGGTGATTGCGCCAAGAAAGAGCTCTTTGGCGGTGGTCCGGCGAATGAGAAATGCCGAGATTGGAACGGAGAGACCCATCGT
>CAYUHP010000107.1:0-5218 GCA_964444595.1 uncultured Sphaerochaeta sp.
AACACCCAGATTCCCTTGAGTCGAATGGGAAGGGCTGATGAAATTGCCAAGGTCGTGAAGTTCTTGGCGTCAGAAGATGCATCCTACATCACCGGTGTTGTATTACCGGTTGATGGTGGAATGGCGATCTAAGGAGGAAGAGATGAACCGAGTAGTAGTAACAGGAATGGGAACAGTAAATCCCTTAGCCCACAACGTCGAGGAGTTTTGGAGCAAGATCAAAGCCGGTCAAAGTGGCATCGGTCCACTGACCAAGTTTGATGCCTCAGCCTACCCCGCTCAAATCGCCGGTGAGGTGAAGGAGTTTGATCCATCTACCTTAGTGGATAAACGAGCCCTCCGCTCGATGGCCGATTTCACTAAGTTTGCCGCCTTCTCCGCGGTGCAGGCGATGAACCAAGCCAACTTGAGTGAAGGCGGTTTTGATCCCTACCGGAGCGGAGTCTTTCTTGGAAACGGAATTGGCGGCTTTGAGGTCGTTGAAGAGAACTTAGCCAAGCTCTTTGAAGGTGGGCCCTCCCGCGTCGCTCCCCTTACGATTCCCAAGCTCATCAGCAATGAAGCTGCGGGAAACCTTGCGATGCTCTTTGGCTTCAAAGGTCCGGCTCATACGACCGTTACCGCCTGTGCCGCAGGAACGGATGCGATCGGTGAGGCGTTTAATCAGATTCGCTTTGGCCTGGTGGATCTCGCCCTTACTGGCGGAACCGAAGCGGCGATCACCCAACTGGCAGTAGCTGGATTCTGCCGTCTTCAAGCCCTTACCACCAAGTTCAACGACAACCCTGCCGCGTCGAGTCGACCATTTGATAAAGACCGCAGTGGGTTTGTGATGGGTGAAGGAGCAGGAATCCTTGTCCTTGAATCACTCGAACATGCAAAGAAGCGGGGAGCAACGATCTTAGGTGAAGTCGTCGGCTACTCAATGACGTGTGATGCGTACCACCTCACTGCCCCCGACCCTGAAGGATCTGGAGCAGCTCGGGCGATGGCAGCCGCTCAAACGATGAGCGGGGCAAGCATCGATGAGATCGACTACATCAATGCCCACGGCACCTCTACTCAAGCGAATGACAGCATGGAAACCAAGGCGATTAAGACGGTGTTCGGAGAGCACGCCTACAACCTTGCTGTCTCCTCGACTAAGAGTATGACCAGCCACTTAATCGGGGCCGCTGGAGCAGTGGAAGCGATCATCTGCCTCCTTGCTCTGCGTGATCAATACCTTCCACCGACGATCAACCTCGATGAAGCGGATGAAGGAATGGATTTGAACTATGTACCGAATCGGGGCCAGAGTGCTACGATACGATATGCGATGAGCAACTCCCTTGGCTTTGGCGGGCACAATGGAGTACTTGTCTTCACGAGCTACAAGGAGTGAATGTGATGATGTTGAGTCCCGAAGAACTACTACCCCACCGTGACCCGTTTCTCTTTATCGATGAGATTCTCGAAGCCGATGCCCACCATACAGTGGCAAAGCGAGTATTTACTCCCGATCACTTCTTCTTTAGCGGTCACTTTCCCTCCTACCCGGTTGTCCCTGGAGTCATCCTCATTGAAACGATGGCCCAGGCAGGCGGAGCCGGCTTGGGTCAAGCAGGAATCATTCCCCTGGGGACCCTCTTTGTGCTTGCCACGGTCGAAAAAGCAAAGTTCCGCGCCCAAGTAAAACCCGGTGATGAAGCGATCATCACCGTTGAGAACGTCCGAGTCTCGCAGATGGTGCTTCGACAGAAAGGAACGATTACCGTTAATGGAGAGGTTGCCGCCGAAGCGTCGTGGATGTGCGTCATCGCCCAAGGAGAAGAGTAAGATGGTCATTACCAAGAAGGTCCTCAGAAACGTTTCCCTCAGTGCCCACCCCCTTGGGTGTAGGCGCTACGTCGAAGATCAAATTACTTGGGTCCAAAACCCCAAGGATGCCAAATATACCACCGCTATCGCACAGCTACCCAAACGAGTTTTGGTCATCGGTGGATCAACCGGCTACGGTCTTTCATCACGAATCGTTGCCGCCTTTGGCGGAGGAGCAGATACGATCAACGTCTCCTTTGAACGGGAGCCAAGTGAACGAAAGACCGCCACTCCAGGGTGGTACAACACCAAGGTCTTCGAGGAGCACGCCCAGAAGAAGGGCCTTAAAGCGTTCAGCGTCTTTGGCGATGCATTCAGTGACGAAATCAAAGAAGAAACAGCTGCTCTCATCGCCAGTCAATTGGGCCAAGTCGATTTAATCGTCTACTCCCTGGCAAGCCCACTCAGAGTTGATCCAAAAACCGGAATAACCTATCGCTCAGTCCTCAAACCAATCGAAAAACCGTTTACTGCCCTCTCGGTAAACTTAGATGATCCAACGATCACCAGCGAAACGATCGAGCCGGCTACGAGCGAGCAGACTGAAGAGACGATCAAGGTGATGGGCGGTGAAGATTGGAAGCTTTGGATCGATTACTTAGAAGAGAGGAACCTCATCGCCGAAGGCGCCGTTACCGTTGCCTACTCCTACATCGGACCTGAGTTGACCTACCCCGTCTACCGGGAAGGAACGATCGGTAAAGCAAAAGAAGATCTTGAGAATACTGCCAAAGTTCTGTCCAACACCCTAAGGGCCTACGTATCCGTAAACAAAGCACTGGTTACCCGAGCTTCAGCGGTAATCCCGGTGGTTCCCCTCTACATGGCTCTTCTCTATGAGGTGATGAGTGAGAAGGGCATTCACGAGCAGTGCACCGAGCAGATCTGGCGCTTGTTCACCACCCGCCTCTACACCACTGGCCCAGTTCCAACCGACGAGAAGGGACGAATCCGAGTCGATGACTGGGAGATGGACCCTGAAGTTCAGGCTGAAGTTCAAAAGAGGTGGGATCTGCAAAAAGAGGGAGAGGCCCTCATCGGCGGCAACCTTCCCCTCGTCCAACAGGAGTATGATCAGATCCATGGCTTTGGATATGAGAAGATCGACTACGAAGCGGATGTAGATCCCAGGGAGGTATGATGGAAAAACTCACTCGCCTTTTTCAAGAGATGGTAGCCTACGACAGCCCCGTTACTAAACGAATCGCCCACACCCTCAAAGTCCACAACTGGGCCCGGATGATCGCCTTAGGCGAAGGGGTCGATGAACAAACGCAGCTCATCATCGAAGCTGCGGCACTTGTTCATGACATCGGGATCAAAGCAAGCCTAACGAAGTACAACTCCAGTGAAGGACCGCTTCAAGAAAAAGAAGGAATACCGCTTGCAACCGAGTTACTGACTCGGTTGGGCTTTGATGCTGAAGTAGTCCAACGGGTAGCGTTCTTGGTGGGGCACCACCACACCTACAACCAAGTCGACGGAATTGATTATCAGATCCTCATCGAAAGTGACTTCCTTGTAAACTTGGAGGAGAAGAACATCCCGCTGAACTCAATTGAGAACGTAAAGAAGACTATCTTTAAAACACCAAGCGGGTTGTTGTTTCTTAATCAGCTCTTTGGCTTGAGCGATTGATCACTAGCACGCGTGGAACGGGCCGCTCAGCCTGCTCATCACTCTCATAGCGATCGGAGATCTTCAACTGCCGCACTCCGTCAACCAGCATTTGAGCTGAGCCGCCGCCATCTAAGTTCACGATATCGGTGTAACCCTCCTCCTCACAGAATCGGGCCAACTCCAGCAAGGAGACTCCGCTGCTTCCCTCGCCTGGAATATATCTCATCTTACTCGCCCCCTCCGCCCAAAGAAGGATTGGTTTTCCATCCTTTTGGGTTCCAAGCGCGATTCGGGCCGCTCGGTCCGTATTGAAATCGAGCGGGTAGACCGTTGGAGGAAAGGAGGTCTCATGACAATTTGAGTCATAGAAGGGACAACAAAACGAGTCAACGATTTCCCCCGCTCTCATCATCGAAGGACCCACTTGGATTGCAAAGACGATATCTTCGTATCCTCGATAGGTAACAGATCCTTCGGTAATCGTTACCTCCTCAGCACAGCTGATCACAAACCCCGCCATGGGAATCGGGGTACTACCCCCACGCTTCATTCCAACTACCCTTCTTCCGACTATGACAAGCTCAGTGTGATCCGATGGCGGACTTAAGCGCCCAAAGGTTCGCGTATAGCGCTCCCCTGAAAGGACAACTCCATCGACTTCAATGGTTAACTCAGAAAGCTCAGCAGGTGCAATCCACGATCGATCCTTCGTATCGACAAAGAATGCCGGTCTTTGATTTAAGGGCGGCAGTTCAACGACTCCCTGATGAACCGAGAGCCCATAGGGACAACCAAGACCACAAAATGGTGAATCAAGGTCAGATGTATCCATCAAGAAGAAGTGGGAGTTTACTACCACTTCACCCTCAACTGCGGAGGCAAACCCAAGATCGTTACTGATGGGGATGAAGCGGACGGTCTTTTGTTCGCCTTTGGCGATCGAAAGCCGGCCGATAGCTTTGAGGTCGTTAACGATCTCTTCCAACAAAGGATCGGTGATCTCCAAGTCATCGCCAACGGTTACAAGTCCCTTCTCCGTTTGCTCATTCGCATAGGCGGCAAAAGCTAGGTTACGATCAAAGAACGTGATTGTACCTTGGGTCATCGGAATCGAGAATGAACTCTCTTCATCTAAGCGAAAGAAGACGTACCAGCCAAACTGCTTTGGATTCTTGGGGATAATCGTAACTTGGTAGAGCCGGGCGATCTCACCGATTGCTCGCAGATCAAACGGTGGTGCTTGGGGGGATAGATCCGCCCAATTAAATTCTTCAACTTTCTGATAACGTTGAAGCTCCCCGTTACTGCGTTTGGATACAATTTCAGATATCATACCTACCCCTTAATCCCTGAGCTCATCGTACTTTCAATAATGTAGCGTTGACTGAACGCGAAGACAGCGATTAAGGGTATGACGGAAAGCACGCTTCCGGCAAGAAGAAGGTTCCACCGCACTCCATACTGGTTTTGGAATTGGGATAGGGCGACGGTGACCAGGTACATGTCGCGCTTGGAGATGTAGAGCATCGGCCGAAGGAGGTCATTCCAGTTGTTCATGAAGGCGATGATGAACAGCGTCGCGACCGGGCTCGTTGCTTGGGGAAGATAGATCCGTAAAAACATCTGGCTCGAGCTCACTCCATCGATGATTCCAGCATCGAAGAGGGGTCTTGGAACTTGGGCAAAGAACTCCTTGAGCATGAACGTTCCAAACGCTCCAGCTAAGAAGGAGGGAATT
>CAYUHP010000108.1:0-5155 GCA_964444595.1 uncultured Sphaerochaeta sp.
CGCCGACGATTGGATCGGCTGTGGCGGCGTTGGGGTTGTGAGTTAGCGAAGTTGTTTTGCGTAAGGTAAGAAATGCCAACATACTTTGAACCAAGCCGATAAGAAAGAAGATGATGTGAAGAGCAATGATGCTCTTGATGATGATACATTGGATCACAATCCAGAGCATCAGTACAATGCCCATGCCCAATGAGGCGATATTGCCTACGATGGGAAACTTCCAGACGAGGATTGAAGAGGCGAGGTTTCCTCCTCCTATGACTCCAGCTAGAAAGATACCGATAAGGAAGTAGGAGTGAAAAGGCGAGCCATCAAGTAAGTGTAGCGGTGCTCCCAACGGGTCAATGGGGTTGATGATGGCAGCCAAGCCTCCGGCTACTGCACCAATGCCGACAAAGAGGTGCAAGGCAATTTGGGCTTTTACTCGTAATTTCATAACTACCACTCCCTAAGAAAACGGTTCTTACTTGATTCTATCACATCAGTCCCTGTAGGCTGTTGTCGTTTCTTCGGAAAAAAGAGAGAATTGAAGCGATATTGATTCAGGAGAATTACATGGATAAGCGAATCGCTTTTTTTGATACAAAACCGTATGATCGACCGCACTTTGATGCGCTTGCAGAAAAGATGGGTGTTACGATCATGTACTTTGAGTCTAAGCTCAATGAACGAACTGCCATTTTGGCCAAGGGCTATCCAATCGTCTGTGCCTTTGTGAACGATACGATCACCAGTACGGTAATCGATACCCTCCATGAGGGCGGAGTGCAGCTCTTGGCGATGCGGTGTGCTGGATATAACAACATCGATTTCAAAGCTGCCTTTGGAAAGATCCACATCGTCCGAGTCCCAGCATACTCACCTCATGCAGTTGCCGAGCATGCGATGGCTCTGCTCTTAAGCAGTGTTCGGCACATCCACAAAGGATATGCCCGAACTCGCGAGCTTAACTTCAGCCTCAATGGCTTAGTCGGCTTTGATCTCTACAAGAAAACGGTTGGGGTAGTCGGAACCGGAAAGATTGGTCGAGTCTTCAGTGAGATCTGTAAAGGCTTTGGAATGCGCGTTCTGGCGTACGATCCATACCCCGCTAAAGATCTTGATGTACAGTACTGCTCCTTTGAAGAGCTGTGTAAGGAAAGTGACATCATCAGTTTGCACTGTCCGCTCACCGAGGAGAGTATCCACTTAATCAATCGCTCTTCAATCGCCACGATGAAGGACGGGGTGGTGTTGATCAACACCTCGCGTGGGGCACTGATCGACAGCCAAGCGCTCTTGGAAGGGATTCGAACCAAGAAGATTGGTTCAGCAGCTTTAGACGTCTATGAGGAGGAAGCAGAGCTCTTCTATGAAGATCAGAGTACCAATATCCTCAGTGACGATGTTCTGATGCTTCTCATCTCGATGCCCAACGTGCTGGTGACCAGCCACCAAGCGTTCCTCACCGAAGAGGCGCTCTCAAATATCGCCGATACGACGATGGAGTCAATTTCTCAGTTCTTTGCCGGGTCGGTGATGGATCATGAGATTTGCTATCGCTGCGATGAGTGTAGAAAAGTCGAAGGCCAACGCTGTTTCTAAGAGCGTAACGACTGGGTGATGATGAGGCGATGAAGCTCCAAGAGATAATCATGCCGATTCTTATCATCGCCCATGCAATCGACCAGAAGGCGGAACACTGGTTCCGTCTTTGATCCTCTCATCCAAAGATAATCGGTCATCACGTTTTCCTTGTTGTACAAAGCAACTTTGAATCCGCCGGTATACGGCGGGTTTCGATAGGTCGGTCCGCTGCCGATTCGTTCTTCCAGTCCTTCGGTTTGAATAATCTTGTAAGAACTAATTCCAAAGCTCTTAAAGATGACCTGATCACGTTTAAAAATTCCATCAAAAAACTGCTCATACCGAGTCTTCAATAACCCGTGGTCAATCCCAACCTCTAACTTCGCGAGAGCGGAGTACGCTCCGGTCGTGGTGTAGGAGGGAAGTGATTGGATAAGTCGATCCAGTGTTAAGGTCGCTGGCTGTTCTTGACCAAGGAGGGTAAACCATAAGGTACTGAGCTCCTCTTGTTTCAACAGCTTAACGATTGAAAGGATCGTGTTAAGCGGGTCTCGGACTTTGGCGGGGTGAGAGATATTCCCTCCGTTGGAGCCCTCGCCAAGAACCGGTACGGTATACCCGGCATGTCGTTTGCACTCAGCAAGCTTAACGACGTTCGCCTCTCCGACTTCCGCTCGATATACCGCAGCACCGAAGTGGTGGGCGATGTGATCAACTCGATTGGAGGTCGGACCATTTACCACAACCGCCAACGGAGCTAAGGGGTCGTTGATCCGTCCCTGGGCTAACTCAGAGAGAACGACCAAGGCAAAGAGGGCTTGGGCATCGAGGATCGTTGCTTCCCCCTCGTCGTTGATGTAGACGATATTTCCGCGGTCTCCGTCATTGTCGGGAACATAGCCGAGGATAAACGCTGGATCTTCCTTGTGCAGGGTCATCAGCGACTGCATACAAAGTGTGAGGTTTTTGCCTTCGGGAACAATTGCGTGAACTACCGCCCCGGGGGTGTCGTTCATAAATTCAGCGGTGATCCCAAGGGATGATAGCAGGGAGCGATCGATCGAGCAGGAGCGTGCCGAGCCGTTGAGCTCACCGAGGATCCCAATGGATGAGCGTTCGTTCTCTAGGCGCATTGTTTTAATGAACTTGGAGTGAACTGCTTCGTCGCTGCTCTTCGTCGCGATCATGAGCGTAAGCTTCCGGTAGCGTTCGGCGCTCTTTTGCTGCTCAAACGCCACTCGCTCAAGGGTCTCTTTAAATACGTAGTGATCAAGGTCCTTTGCCAAGTCTTGGAGGTGGGCAAAATGAGTGAGCGCCTCGGGAACTAAGGAAGCATACCGATCGGCAAGCTGTTGGGCCTCATCGGGGTCAAAGACTCCTCCGGCTTTTCCAAACTTAAACCCATTGTGTCCAATCGGGTTATGGCTTGCTGAGATATAGAGAAATGCATCGGCTTCATCTGGGTAGAGGTTCGTATCAGCCATAATTTGGGGTGCGGCGGTGATAAAGAGATACCGAACGTTAGCTCCCAAAGAGAGCAAGGTATATACCACAATCGAACCCAGGTGGGCTCCGGTAGGTCGGGCATCAAGGCCGATGAGGATCGTCGGGTTCTTCTTCCCTACGTGCTGATAGAGCGCGTAGGCTGCCAAGGCGGTGAGAATCCGATCCCCTGGGCGAACCGTAGGGGCGGAATCTTCTTCCTCCCCGCTGGGAGCGAAGACTTTCCGCCACCCTGATGAGGAGATGATCATCTTTGCGTAGGCACTATCGATAACCCCTTGTGAAGGGGTAGGAAACGCCAAGGGGTTTGTTTGCCAATCAGCCATTATTTGGCCACTGAGCGTGTCGTGAATTACCATAGCCCGAAGTGTAGCATATATTGTCAGTAAAGAGGATGTAGGTTAGGGTAGAAGCATGCAAAAAACGTGCGTTGCGATCCATGATTTAGCTTCTTATGCGAAAAGCTCCCTTACCGTTGTCCTTCCCACCCTTGAAGCACTGGGTGTTGAGGTGTTTCCTCTGCCCACCGCCCTGCTCTCCTCCCAAAGCGACGGTTTTGACTCGTACTTCTTTCAGTCGCTTACAAGCGAGATGAGTGCGATCATAGCCCAGTGGCAACAGCTCGATATCCAATTTGATTCGATCTACGCCGGCTTTCTCGGATCCAGCGAACAGGTAGCGCTCATCACCGATTTTATCCACACCCACCACACCAAGGAGAACCCTCCATTGGTCCTCATCGACCCGGTGATGGGTGATGATGGTAAGCTCTACGGACCGATGGAAGAGGAGCACATTCACGCGTTGAAAGACCTCATCAAAGAAGCTGACTATATCTGTCCCAACGTTACGGAAGCGGCTCTTTTGTTGGATTATCCCTACCAAGAATCATTTGACGAGGCGACGATTCTTTCTTGGGCCGAGACACTAAGGAGTAAAAGCGGAGCTGCTGTTGCGATCACATCGGTGGCGATAGGAGAGCGGATGGCGGTTGCCTGCTCGGACGAGAGTGGATCGTACTTGGTGTATTACAATCAAGTAGATACCTCCTATCCGGGCAGCGGAGATCTTTTTGCTTCCATTCTTCTTGCCTACTTACTTAATAAGGACTCCTTCCAAATGAGTGTGACCAAGGCAGCTCAGCTCACTGCCTTGGCGATCAAGAAAACGCAAAGTCTTGGTTACCCATATCGAAGAGGCGTATCGGTCACCTCCGTCATGGGGGAGTTAGCGATGAATAGGATTGAAAGTTAGTAGTCCTAACAATAATGTTACGTATTATACAGTAAAGAAATATCCGAAATCGGTAAGAGTGGTTTTCCCAGTGTTACATGGGTCGGTAGAAGGTATATCTCCTTTAGTTAGGAGCCCTTCCTATCAATGACTGGCGTGTCCCAATGAGAAGTCCCCGATCAGCTTATACACGTTGCCATCTTTTTTGACCTCAAGTTTTCGGTTAGGAAAGTAGATCGGTAGGATCGACCGAACGTATTCAATCCCATCCTCTTCAATCTCCTGGCGGATGATTTTTGGAACGTGCTGGAGGGTTCGAATTTCGATTACCACGATATATCCGCGACCTAGCTCACTGCCGTATCCAGCGGTAAACTGCGTTCCTATTGAGAAGAGCCCATCATGGGCGGCACTGGAGGTAGCCCCACGTTTCGGTCGGTTTGGATGACGGATAAAATAGTCGTGGTATCGATCCTCTAAGTAGTTATCGACATCGTGACTCAGATCGAGCAGCTTACGCTCGAGGGCAAGTTGCTTGGGGTGGTTACTCACTCTTCTTCTCCTCTAAGCGCACATGGTCAAAGGTTGTTCGTTGGATGAGGTGAGCGAGAAAAGAGATGATCTTCTCTTCATTGTTCGCATAGATATCCTGAGCGCCGTAGTGTAGCTCTTGAAGGAGCTTTGGATCGGTTTCATCCATCTTGAAGTCCCGACCGACTTCACCATGAACTCGGGTGTAGGAGAGGTCGGGGATCGCCTTGGCGATCGAATCGACTACCTGTAACTGAGCATTTGCGTAGATCTTTTGAATCGGGGCTCCTTTGGTTGGATCGATCCACCCGATGACTCCGGT
>CAYUHP010000109.1:0-5033 GCA_964444595.1 uncultured Sphaerochaeta sp.
GGAGATCCTTTCAAAGATGATTGAAAAACTGGGTCCATATGAACAACTCTTTTTTACCACCCACAACCGTGATCTCCTCGATTTGAGTCTACCCAACCACTCTTTCTTGTTTCTCAAGAAAGAAGAACAAGGAATATCACCGATATACGCCGATGCCTACCTTAAACGCAACACCGACTCACTACGAAAGGCTGTAGAAAATGATTTGTTTGCAATCGCTCCGGATGTGAGGGGTATCAATGCCTTATAGGGGAGAACGCTGTAATGATTTCATATTTCCTCACTCTGTCTTGGCTAAGGAAAGATAATGGTTGAAGAAAATTTTAGTGTGATCCTGTAATTTTTTCGAAATTCTTGAATATCCTTTGTATGAGCTTGTTTCGCAGCGGGCTGTTTTCTATTTGCAACATACGCATGACGAATCTTATAGGAGGCTAGCTGGTGATATTCTGAAAAAGACTCTATTGTTTGTTTTAATTGTTCGAGTGCTTGTTTTTTAGCGGCGTTTCGAGCTTTCGATATAACATCTTTCAGCTCGATGAACATAACTATTTCCTTGTCATGTGTTGGTGATGTCAAAAGCATCGCATCACATCGTTTCAGTTTTGTTCCATCTTCACGTTCTAAAGGGATGTGATTGTCTACCGGTAAAAATTGAATCTTTTTCAAGTTAGGGTTATATACAGTAGCTACCCATGTCTCATCGTCATTCAACGAAATAAAAGCAGGTTGCTTACCTGGTTTATCGCATATACCAAATGAATCCTTCTCAATGATCTCTTCTTCGCGAGTGTGTTGTAAAAAGTTAATCCCAGGCATCTATATCCTCGCCAAGTTCTAGGATCCGACCGAAATTGTCATTGAAGTCCCCAAGGGTGTTATTTAAATAGTTTTCATCAGTAGGCAATCCATCAATATTTTCCAACAATAAGATATTGCCTTCATCATCAGTTTTATATATGAGCACTTGTTTGGAATCGAGAGCTGCTTTTTCTGGAACAATATTCTCTAATTCCTTTCGTGCATCAGAAGAAAGGTTCTTTTTTCCATGGACAGGTTTTGACGCAACAGCAAGAGTGACTGCATTGAGCAGGTACGGACTATGGGTAGTCACGATTAGTTTATTTTTCTCATTGAGGTTCATGTTGGAAAGCAACGAGAATAAAATCTTGATTTGAGTGTCAGGGAAAAGGTTTTGCTCGGGTTCTTCCACAACATTGATGAAATACGACGGGATTCGTGAATCTAAAAGACTGTTTACCATATCAGTTAAGCGGTGGTTTCTTGGCCTTTTAGCAAGGAGTGTTTGAAGTTCATCTCGAATTTTTGCCAAGTCATTATTTGATAGCCCTGCAAAAGGCTGTAACGTGGGTTCAAATTCTTCTATACGTTCTTGCTTTGGCATATATTGTTTAGCTAGATACGAGCTGACTAAAAACATCGGTATAAGTGATTGAAACCCGCTGGCAGCTTCGGAAAGTTTTGTCTTATTCTTGTGCCGATGGACCCATGAAATGTCATTGAGCCTATCATATGAGAAAGAAATGTGGTCGATTGGCAATGCTAACTCTTCGCTCAAAGATTTTCGTGCTTTGTCATATTCGTCTAAAAAGGATGCTAGTGACTGTGGAAGATCACTAATCATACTTAATTTAGGATGTACACTGAGAAAGTTTCGTTCTGACGGAATATACATTATTTTGGGGATAGAAATAAGTTCAGAACTCACAAGCTGTTCTATGCGAATATTTGATTCTCCACGATAATTGATGCGATACATTGAGCCAATATATTCTATCACGGTATCCTTGGAGAAATAGGACTTAATGTTATGAAAATCAAAGCGAGCTTTAAAGCGGCCTGGAAGTTTTAATTCTCCTACAGTGAAATCACCTCGCATAAGAGCTTTTTCGATCCACATCAATGTTGACAATGCTTTTGCTATGGAACTTTTACCTGAGCCTTGAGGACCAATGATCATGGTGAAATCTGATATTTCCATGAACTCATTCTCACCGAACCCGTTCGTTATTGGCCCGAAGTTCTTGATTTTTAGTTTCATATGTTTCTCCCTCACATGAGAGTAGTCGTTTTATTCTGAGTATCTATTACATGAAGACGTATCACACTATACACTAAAAGGTACTGATTCAACAGTGTTAAGACCACCCCTTCAAATGCAGGATGGGTCGAATATGAAAATTCCAGAAGGAATCGAAATAATAATCTAATTTACCCGATAGAGTCGGCAGAAATACACTACGGTTTCTTCACCACCTTCCGCTCATTACCTATCCGCTGGACAAACCCAAACTCTTCAAGCTTATTGAGAAGGGGAAGAATATATTTTCTACTTAGCGGAAGGTGCTCCTTTGCTTCAGCAATGGAGAAGAACGATCCCACCTCTTTGTTCTTAAGAATCAAAGAGGTGATCTGATCAAACGTCTCTTTTGCATAGATAAACGTTGACTCGACGATGACAACTGCCCCGCGTTGGCGGAGTTGTCCGACTACTGGCTTTTCCTCACGACTTAAATACCTTACTAAGTATCCCTCAACGCCAGCTTTGGAAATCTTCTGTAACAAGGCTTGCTCTTCCTTGGTCAAAGGATCCTCTCCTTTGACCAACTCAAGGTGAGTTCCCTTCAAGACTACCACTTCGCGTTCAATCAACCTTGAAACAAGGGCTTGAACTAAAGTCGAAGGAAGTGAAGCTTCTTGGCTTACCAAAGCAAGGGCAACGCTACGCTCTTTGGTAAGCCGGCTTACGAGGTTCTTCTCAAACCCCTGGAGTAACTCACCCTTGATATACCAAGAACCAACCTTCTCATAGCGCTCACCTAAAAGAACTCCGGTAAACCCAACCTCCTTGATCTGAGCATATCCGTTAAGCCACAACAACAAGCGCTTATCCGAGGCGAGTTCGCTCATAACCAAAGGATTACTGTTTACCAGCTTACCAAGCCGAGTCTGTTGCTCTTTATTCAAGGTCAACGCGGTAACAACTCGCGCCGAAGCGCGAACTGTTGCCGAACCGCTTTGAATCAAGACAACTCGTTGGCCATCATACCACGGGTGAACCTCACCGGTGGTAAGAGAAGCCAACAACAGATCACCCTCAAGCTTTCCGATGATCTTTACCTTTGCCCAGTCATGCCAGGTGAAACCGGCGATCTCAAGTTGGGAGCTTCGCTTGAAGGCGGAGCCTTGAAGCGCTACATATACTGTCTTGGAACATGAATAAAAAGAAGGATCATTGGTAATGATCGAACCCTTACTCAGCTGCTCGTGTTCGATTCCCCGAAGGGTAATCGCAACGCGTGAGCCATCCCTTACTCGCTCAACCTTCTTGCCAAAGGATTGGAGCGTTCGGACTCGAGCGCGAATACCTGATGGTAAGATCGTTACCTCGTCTCCTACCTTGATCTCCATTGAGCGAAGCGAACCGGTACCGACCGCCCCGATCCCCTCGATCAAGAAGGAACGATCGAGAGCTAGGGCGGGAGGAAACGAACGAACTTTCTTTTTTCCAAGGTAGGAATCGATCTGCTCCTTGAGCTCATCGATTCCACTCCCGTCCTTGGTGCTCGTCTCTTGAACCTGAGGATTAACACCAAAGATTGAGTGAACCTCTTTAACGATCTTTTCTGTTACACCTACCAGTCTTTCTTCTGAAACTAAATCACTCTTTGTGACTACCACTAAAGGAACTCGACTACCCATCGCCTTGAGCACCAAGGCATGGTCCCTGCTTTGCTGCATCCACCCATCATCGGCTGCGATGCAGAGCAGGGCACAGTCAAGGGACCAAACCCCACTGACCATGTTTCGGATAAATCGCTCATGACCGGGAACATCGATGACCCCGATCACAACTCCTCTCTTGTTTGTATAGGAAGCAAACCCCAACTCAATCGTGAGGGCTCGTTCCTTCTCCTCAGGAAGACGATCGGGGTCTGTTTCGGTTAAGGCTTTCACTAACGCCGACTTACCATGGTCCACATGACCGGCGGTTCCAATGATAAACACTAACGACCCTCCACCAGTTCAGTGAGGGCTAAGATGACTTCTTCCAGTTCATCCTCCATTACGGTTCCGAGGTTAAGATGAACCGCCCCCTTGTGGACCGTGGTAATGATGGGAATCTTTCTGAGCCGGAGGGTTTCGGCATCCTTGTGGGGTTTGGCTGATGAAAGACAAATTGAAAGAGAGGGAAGATTCTCATCCGGAGTCGTTCCTCCCCCAAGGGTCATTGTGTCCTCGAGAAGGGAGAGGCGCTCACTTTTGATTTTGCCGATGATCAACGTTCCCGCCTCTTTGAGTTCACTCATACTTCGAAATAACAGCTTGCCCGTTGGTTGATCGACTCCGTTGAGATGGTCAACCAACGAGGCTTCAAGTAACGAAGAAACCGTCTTACCAATTCTCATCGTTCGAAACAAAGGATGCTTACCTAATTTTGCAACAAGATCCTCTCTACCCACGATACACCCAGCCTGTACTGAACCCAACGCCTTGTCAGCGGAAAAGCATACTAGGTCCGCCCCGGATGAAATGTGCTGTTGAACAGTAATCTCAGAAGGGATCCGTCGATCAAGTGCTCCAGAGCCTTGGTCGACGACAAGGAGCAGGTGAGGGGGAAGGTGTTCTTTCAACTCTCGAACACTCACTTCTTCAGTAAACCCTCGAAGAGCAAAGTTTGAGCGATGAACGCGCAGCACCATCGCGGTCCTTTCAGTGATCGCTTCAAGGTAGTCATCGATCGTGGTGATATTCGTTGTTCCTACTTCCACGAGCTTTGCTCCCGAGCTCTTAAGAATATCCGGAATCCTAAAGCCCCCACCAATTTGAACCAGCTCGGAGCGACTGACAATTACTTCTTTCCGTTTTGCAAAGGTGGAAAGAATCAAGAAGATCGCGGCGGCGTTGTTGTTTACTACTAAGGCGTCTTCGGCACCACTGAGTTTGGTTAACAACACCGACGTAAAAGAGGAGCGTTTTCCCCGCTTTCCTTTTTGTACGTCAAACTCTAA
>CAYUHP010000110.1:0-2670 GCA_964444595.1 uncultured Sphaerochaeta sp.
CGATGATGATTCCATGGACTGATGAGAGATCGTACTTTCGGACGTGCTCAAGAAGCTGTTTTCCTGTTTGCGGGCTGAACTCGGAGAGCTGGATGTAGAGTAGGTCCTCCTCCAAAAGCATCGAGTCGACCGTGGGAGCGGTGATGAGCTCGCGTTTGAGCGTTAAGTCAAAGGAGGTTCCCATCCGGTAGACGGTAATCGTAACACTCGTATTGGGCTCGCCTTTGAGTTTCCGAGAGGCTTCCAAGCTGGTCAGTGAGTCGACGGGCTCACCTTCAATGTGGCTGATTAAGTCTCCGGCCCGAAGACCGACCCGCTGGGCAGGGGAACCAGGGAAGGGGGAGACGATCGTGATCATGTACGTCTCGGGGTTTTCCGGATCAATCGAATCGGGGTTGGGCTTGGAAAGATAGGTTCCAATCCCTCCGTAAATCCCGCTAGTTCCTTCCTCATACTCTTTGGCATCAGTGGGTTTGACGTAGAAGGAGTAGGGATCATCTAACGAAGCCACAAGGGCGGTTGCAAGATCGGTAAAGACCTTATCCTTATCAATCTCTTCAATGTAGATCGCATCGATGTAGCGATAGAGTCGCTCAAGGGAGGAGATATCGGTCGCTATTTTGTCTTGACCAAAACGAGGGGTCGTCGGATTTGAAAAGATTGGCTCGGCAGCGCCACCGGCGAAGGCCGGGACGAGGGTGAGCAGGATAAGAATAAACACAAATACGTGTGAAGTTCTTAGGTTTTTCATAGTGCAAGTATACTGTAATGTATCAATGTCGACTAGGTTTACCACTATTGACCGGGACCAATTAGCTCACTACACTTGCCGCATGGCCCTCTATATCTCCTTTCCAAGCTGGATAAAACCGGAAATTTTCTCCTTCTTACCGATTAGGTGGTATGGACTGATGTACATCCTGGCCTTTGCGATCGCCTATCTGTTCATTGTGCTTCAAGCAAAGAAAGACGAGATCGCCCTAAGTAGCGATGACAGCCTTGATCTGGTGATGTGGTGTGTCGTTGGACTTATTCTCGGGGCCCGGCTTTTTTCCGTCCTCTTCTACGACGGAAGTACCTACTATTTAACCCATCCTCACCTCATTTTCTGGCCATTTCGGGATGGTCAGTTTGTTGGCCTACCGGGAATGAGCTACCACGGCGGCCTCTTTGGCGCTGCAATCGGCGGTCTGCTCTACTCTCGAAAGAAGAAGATCCCGTTCCTAGAGATCGCCGATACGGTCACCTACAGTGTTCCGTTGGGCTATACGTTCGGGCGGTTGGGTAACTTTATCAACGGTGAGCTCTTTGGCCGAGTCTCGACCAAGTCTTGGGCGATCGTCTTTCCCGCAGCTCCGGCATACTCGACCAACTACGAGTGGGTGCGCAAGATCGCCACCCAACTCAGTATTCCCTATGAGCTCGGTCAGTATATCAACCTTCCTCGCCACCCCAGTCAGCTCTATGAAGCTCTTTTTGAAGGGATTCTGCTCTTCTTCTTCCTCTGGTTTGTGATCAAGCCAAAGCGAGCAAAAAAGCCAGCAGGCCTCGGCCTTTCATGGTACTTAATTGGCTATGGAACCGTTCGTTTTTTTATTGAGTATCTGCGCACTCCCGATGCGAACTTGGGCTACATCCTCGCTTGGGGAGCGGGGTCCGATAATATCGCCCTCTTTCATTCCTTCTTGAATATCTCCATGGGTCAGATCTTCTGTTTGATCATGATCGCCCTTGGAATAGCAATTCGTCTTATCATCCATTATAGGAGCACCAAATAATGAATATAATCAACACCCGTGTTGAAACCCTTCGGTCGGTGATGGCCAAAGCGGGTCTCGATGGCTGGATCATCAACGGAACCGATCCCCACCAAAGTGAGTATGTACCCGAGCCCTATCAAAGTCGGGCATTCATCAGCGGCTTTACCGGCAGTGCCGGCCTTGTTCTGATTACCAAAGACAAAGCCCTCTTGTGGGTAGACTCGCGCTACTTCCTCCAAGCAGAGGAGCAGATCAAAGACACCGTCTTTGAGATGATGAAGATCGATACTCCCTCCTATCCCGACCCGTATACATACCTCAAGACGAACCTTGGGCCAAAGTCGGTCATTGGAATCGATGAAGGGACGATTACCGTCAGCGAGCACGAGCGGATCAAAGAAATCTTCCAAGAAGGTCTCACCCTCAAGCCGATGGCGGACATCCTCAATGAAGTGTGGACCACCCGGCCCTCATTGCCGGAGTTTGAAGTTGTCGAAGTGCCCGTTGAATACGCTGGCTTCAGCATGAGAGAAAAGCTTGATCAGGTTCGTTCCTTACTCATTGAGGCGGGAGGGACCCACCTCTTGCTCTCTACGCTGGATGATATCGCCTGGCTTACAAACCTTCGCGGTCGGGATATCGACTACAACCCCCTCTTTATGAGCTATATGTTGATCAGTACCGAGCGGGCGTGTCTGTACACCAGTGAAAAACGCTTTTCAGCGGAACTAAAAAAGAGCTTAGAGAAAGATCTTACGATCCTTCCGTACACCCAGCTTCTTTCCGATCTTCCCAATCTGTGGAAGCACGCTTCTCTTTACTACAACCCCCAGAAGACCAGTGTGATGGTTGCCAAAGCCTTTGGTCCCTATGAGAAGGTTGAAGGACGAGAGTTTACCACCGACCTCAA
>CAYUHP010000110.1:2770-5032 GCA_964444595.1 uncultured Sphaerochaeta sp.
GAAGTTTCAGGCGACGGCCTCTTGGTTCTTGATACCGGCGGCTCCTATTCCTTTGGGATGACGGATATCACTCGAACGATCCTCTTTGGAACACCAACCGAAGAGCAGATCCGTGATTACACCCTCGTGCTAAAGGGCAACCTTGCCCTTGCCTCCGTTCGCTTTCCCGAAGGGACCAACGGCTACCAGTTAGATGTCCTTGCCCGCCAGTTCTTGTGGCAGGAGGGGCTCTCCTACTTCCATGGCACTGGCCATGGAGTTGGTTTTCGACTCAACGTCCACGAAGGCCCACAGTCGATCAGTCCCAAGCCGATCGTTGCACCTCTTATGGAGGGGATGGTTGTCAGTGATGAGCCGGGGATCTACCGCAGTGGCAAACATGGCATTCGAATCGAGAACCTTTTGGCGGTCCAAAAGGATGAAACAACGGAGTTTGGTACCTTTTATAGCTTTGAAGTCTTAACCCTCTGTCCCTTGGAAAGAAAGCTGATCGACCCACACCTGCTCACTGAAGAGGAGATTGCGATGGTCGATGCGTACCATGGCTGGGTATATGATGAACTGTATGAACTGATAGATGATGAGGCGATTGAGTATCTTGAATACGCAACACAAAGCCTCTTGGGAGAAGAATAATAATGGTAGAACCACTGAAGAAGTTAGGTAAGATTACGCGAAAAGGACCGGTTGTCCTTTTGATCATGGATGGAGTCGGGTTTGGAAAGTACGAGGAGGGTGATGCGGTAAAGGCAAGTGTTACCCAAAGCCTCGACCGCCTCTATCAGGAGAACCCCTGGACCAAGTTAAAAGCCCACGGAACGGCGGTGGGTCTACCCAGCGATGATGATATGGGTAACAGTGAGGTCGGTCACAATGCGATGGGGTGTGGACGGGTGTTCAGCCAAGGGGCGAAGCTCGTTGCTTCCTCGATCGAGACAAACGCGATGTTTGAGGGTCAGACGTGGAAGAAACTCACTCAGAATACGAAAGACCACTCCTCGACGCTGCACTTCATCGGCCTACTCAGTGACGGAAACGTCCACTCCCACGTCGATAACCTCAAGGCGATGGTTGCTCAAGCAAAGAAAGATGGAGTGGCAACGGTTCGCATCCACGCCCTCCTCGATGGACGAGATGTTGGTGAGCAATCGGCCTTGGAGTACTTCCAACCCTTTGAAGAGTTCCTCAACACCCTGAATGACACCTCCTTTGACAGTAGAATCGCCAGCGGCGGTGGGCGGATGGTGATCACGATGGATCGCTACAACGCCAACTGGAAGATGGTGGAGAAGGGGTGGTACACTCACGTTCTCGGTGAAGGCCGCCACTTTACCTCCTCAACTGAGGCAATTGAAACCCTTCGAAAGGAAACCGGAGCGATCGACCAAGACCTTCCTCCCTTTGTCATCGCCGAAGATGGTAAGGCGGTGGGAACGATTGAAGATCATGACAGTGTCATCCTCTTCAACTTCCGAGGCGACCGAGCCTTGGAGATCTCCAAGGCGTTTGAAGCCAAAGAGCTTACCGAATTTGACCGCAAGCGTCACCCAAAGGTTGAGTACGCCGGGATGATGGAGTACGACGGTGACTTACACGTTCCCGCTCAATACCTTGTCTCACCGCCGGCGATCGATCGAACATTGGCTGAGTATTTGACAAAGAGTGGCGTGCGTCAGTTCTCGATCTCCGAAACGCAAAAGTTTGGGCACGTTACCTACTTCTTTAACGGAAACCGAACCGGGAAGTTCAGCGATACGCTGGAGGAGTATGTTGAGATCCTCTCCGATACGGTTCCCTTTGAAGAACGACCGTGGATGAAGTGCGCCGAGATCGCCGATCGCGTAATCGAAGAGATTCAAAGCGGCAACTGGGACTTGATCAAGCTTAACTTCCCCAATGGGGATATGGTCGGTCACACGGGAATCTATCAAGCGGTAGTGTGTTCGATGGAAGGAATGGACCTTCAGATCGGACGGATTGAAAAAGCGGTTCGCGCAGCCGGTGGTGTTTTAATCATCACTGCCGATCATGGAAACGCCGACGATATGTACGAGCACACCAAGAGTGGTGAAGTTGATCGCAAGGAGGATGGCTCGCCTAAGGCAAAGACCAGTCACTCCCTCAACCCGGTTCCCTTCATCCTCGTCGATCCTGCCTACAACGATGAGTATGAACTTACCCTCAACGAAGGCTTGGGGATCAGCAGCGTTGCTGCAACAACGATGAACCTCCTAGACTTTGAGGCCCCGGAGTTCTATGACA
>CAYUHP010000111.1:0-4905 GCA_964444595.1 uncultured Sphaerochaeta sp.
CACAAAGTTGTTAGGGTTGAGCCGGTATGAAAACAGTTATGATCTTTTTTCAGGTAATCGGAAGTTTGGGCCTTTTCCTATACGGGATGAAGATGCTCAGTGAAGGCTTGCAGAAGTCCGCAGGAAGTCGGATGAAAGCAATTCTCAAACTGATGACGAAAAACCGGTTTATATCCATTATTACCGGAATCGTTATTACCATTATTATTCAATCATCTTCGGCGGCCACAGTGATGGTCGTTAGTTTTGTAAACGCCGGCTTAATGGAACTGATCCAAGCGATCGGGGTGATTCTAGGAGCAAATATCGGGACAACCTTCACCGGCTGGATCGTGGCGCTCTTGGGCTTTCAGATGGATATCTCCCTGCTTGCCCTCACGTCAATCGCCTTTGCCCTTCCGATGATGTTTAGTCGACGAAGTAGAAATCGAGATAAAAGCGATGTGCTTTTAGGCTTCGGACTCCTCTTCCTCGGGTTGAACTTTATGTCCAACTCAATCCCTGATCTTTCGGCCAACACCCAAGCATTCGCCTTCTTGGCCACCTTCAACGCAAACACCCTGTGGAGTAACTTCCTTTGTCTTTTGGTTGGCTTGGTGATCACGATGATCATCCAATCCAGCTCGGCAACGATGGCAATCGTGCTCACGATGGCGTACAACGGATGGCTCGGCATTGAAGCGAGTGCCGCGATGATCTTAGGATCTTCGATCGGAACAACGATCACCGCCTACCTCGCTTCGATCGGAACATCCACCACCGCTAAGCGCGCGGCGTGGGCGCACATCCTCTTTAACGTCTTTGGTAGTCTCCTGGCCTTAATCTTCTTCCGCCCCCTGTTACTCTTGGTCAATTGGATTGTTCCTGGGAATATATTTGCCTACGAAGGTGATGCGCTGGCCTTGCACCTGCCAATCTATCTGGCGATGTTCGCCACAACCGCTGCCGTACTCAAAACCTTACTCTTCTACCCGTTTGTCACGCCCTATGCGAAGTTCATCGAACGAATCGTTCCGCCCCGAGCGGAGTATGACGAAGGAACGTACCACTTCAAATATATCGGAGTTTCCTTCATCGACAGTCCGGAGATCTACATGTTGGCGATCCGCGACGAGATCAAAAAGATGGCGAACCTTGCATGCACGATGCTCGCCCGCTATCGCTCGATGTTCGACAACCCCACGAATACGATCGATGATCTGGTCGATCTGATGAAGCGGGATGAAGAGTACGCCGACCAGATGCAAGAACAACTTTCAAACTTCGTTGTTCACCTGCTTCAAGACGCGCAAACCTCCACCAACGCTTCCTCGCTAAACTCCCTGATTCGCGTGATGGATGAGCTGGAGAGCGTAACCGACAGCTGTTATGCCCTGGCGATGCTCAGTCAAAGGCGCTATAAGATGGGCTGGAAGTATGAGCATGAGATCTTGGATGAGATGGAGACGTTCCACCTCGTGGTTCAGGAGTTTATGGATTACATTCGTGATCGAATGGATCGAACGCTCACCAAGGCGGAGATGCAGAAAGCGATCGAGTATGAAGAACAGATCAATGCGCTTCGAACCGACCTTGGAAACAAGGTCCAAGACCGCCTCAATGACGGCCTCGGCGATGTGAAAGCTGAATTGCTCATCCTTGAACTGATCCGCCACCTCGAGCATATCGGTGATTACTGCACCAATATCGCCGAAGCGTACCACCAAGCGGTAAAGCACACCCCGGTTCTTCAAAAACGCTCTCAAAAGAGTGCGGAGTTAGCTTAAAAACCGACCACCTCAAGATGGTTCATCTTCGATAACCCTTCATAGCTCGCTTGGAGATTTTCCAAGCGAGTTTTACTTTCTTGGAGGACCGAAGTAAGAAGATCTCTTTGGATGTTTAGATTACCCGTTGTTCCGACGCTCGTTCGTTC
Source organism: uncultured Sphaerochaeta sp. (assembly GCA_964444595.1). GTDB lineage: Bacteria > Spirochaetota > Spirochaetia > Sphaerochaetales > Sphaerochaetaceae > Sphaerochaeta. The sequence goes on from CAYUHP010000111.1 coordinate 1,916, forward strand.
AGCAAGGGCCTTATAGGGATCGCTCGATTCAACTTGGTCGAGGTGTAAGCCAACATCTTTGTAGATATCCCGAAAGCTCTCACCTTCAAGGGAGCGCTTCAGTACAACATCGGTTGCATAGAGCTCGGGCTTACACCCCTTCACGAGTGCTTCTTCATCAACGATGAGGCCTTTTATCATGATTTCAAAGATTTCAAGCAACAAGGAGGTAGCTTTGGCCCCCTCAAAGAGCGGGCCTTTGGTGTCTTGGAAGTCGCGGTTGTAGCCTGAGGGGAGACTTCGAATAATTGATTTTACTCGGTAGGCACAGGAGGAGATGACGCTGGATCGAGAGCGGGCGAGCTCCAAGCCGTCGGGGTTCTTCTTCTGGGGCATGATCGAACTGCCGGTCGTCAGTTCAACGGGCAGGGAGAAGTACCCAAGTTCGGGAAGGGTAAAGATCATCAGATCTTGGGCAAGTTTGCTCAACGTGAGACCTAAGTAGTCACACCCATCCAAAAGAATTGCTTCAAACTTCCCTCGGCTGTTGTTGGCATAGAGGACGTTGTTTTGAACCCGAGAAAAGCCCATCAATGTGGCGGTGTACTTTCGATCAAGATCAAGCGGGACTCCGTAGGAGGCAGCCGAGCCCAGCGGGCTCTGATCAAGCAGAGTCGCGATCGAAAGAAGATGAGTCGCTTCATCGGCAAGCTCTTCGGCATAAGCCGATGCCCACAAGCCCACCGAAGAGGGCATCGCGAGCTGCATATGAGTTCGTCCCGGCATCGGGACGTGGCTATGAGTTTGGGCAAAGTCAAAGAGGGAGTTGGCTAAGGTGGCACTCTTATGGGCAAGGTTATAGGCGAACTCCCGCATCCAGAGCCTGAGGGCAGTTTGTACTTGGTCGTTGCGAGATCGGCCAGTGTGAATTTTTTTCCCCGCCTCGCCTACTCGCTTCACCAAAAAACTTTCAATTGCAGTGTGGCAATCCTCATCACCCTTGGTGATGGGAAACCGATCCTCAAGGCGAAGTGTGATTACTTCACCAAGGGCCGTTTCAAGGTCCGCCAACTCTTGGTCGGAGAGGATTCCCAGTTTCTTAAGGCCACGGGCGTGAGCGATCGAGCCAAGAGCATCACTGATGACGAGGTGTTGGTCGATGAGGTAATCATCACCGACGGTGAATGTTTCCATCACCGTATCAAGGTTGTAATCTTTCTGCCAGAGTTTGCTCATTGGTTGCTCTCCTCTTTGTTTGGAGTCTAACTAGTGGGTTTGGGTGTGTCAATGAAGGGTGGTTTTCAAGCGAAATGGCAATCTTTTCCGAATAGGAGGTATGAAGTACATTATCATTTGTTTCATTGGTGTATTGTGTGTTGTCGGGGTGATCAGCTGTGCCGATCAACCACTCTCTATTCTTAATGTGTTTGCCCAGCGAGACGGAACTCCCCCCGTACTCATCGGTTTTGAAATGAATTCGTCCACGGAAGTTTCGGTGAGCTTTGATGAGTACATCATGATCAAAAGAGATGCATTTACCGTTGAAGGCAACGAGGTCCTCAATGTCGGGGTGTGGGATGAGACCCTCACCCTCACGTTAAAAAACCCCATACCCTTAGGCACTCCAACAACGCTCGAAGGACGAGTCCAAGACTTGGGGGGAAACTCGCTGCGTTTTTCCATCGAGCTGTGGGCAAAGAACACCAGAATTCCGGCACTGTTAATTAATGAGTTTACCACCAAAGGCAGTGAGAACCACCCCGATCGGGTTGAGCTCTACATCCTCTCGGCGGGAAATCTAGCTGGAATCACGATTGAGGCAAGCAGTGATACGTTCACCTTCGGCGATTATGAGGTCGCCTCCGGGAATTATGTTGTCGTTGTGTTTAACAAAGGTAGTGTGGAAGAGGGGTTCTTTGTTTCGAAAGAGCAAGGCGGCTTGGCAACAAACAATGGATATATCTGCGTCGCTGAGAGTCCACAGTGGAACTCCCCCCTCATCGATTGCGTTCTCTACTCCACCCAAGAAGCAACCACGTATAACGGCTTCGGCTCCAAAGCAGTGGCGGAAAAAGCGGAGTATCTTGCCCAAACGACCCATTGGAATGGATCCTTGGCCAGTGATGCAGTTGATATCAGTAAGGCAACAGCAACTCGGTCGGTGAATCGAAACCTCTTCACCGACACGAACACTGCAAATGATTGGTATATTTGCGCAACAAGTAATGCGAGCTTTGGTTCAAAGAACTCTACAAACCGCTACGACTAGAGGTATTGCTCGACAAAACCTTCGATGACGGAAAGACTTGCCGCACCCAGGCGTTGACCGAGAATTTCGCCATTCTTAAACACCATCAATGTAGGAATTGAATTGATGTTGTAATCGTTGGCAAGCGAGCCGGCGTCATCAACGTTGACGCGGGCAACTTTGAGTCTTCCTTCAAAGTTCTGGGCGATTTGGGCTACAGCCGGAGCGATGATCTTACACGGGCCGCACCACGGCGCCCAGAAATCGACTAAGACCGGCAGCTCAGCTTCCAATACTTCTTGCCTGAAATTTTCCTGCGTTACGATGATTTCACTCACTCTCATCTCTCCTTGCTGCTCAATAGTACAGACAAATAGGCGAAAAAGAAAGGGTTACTTCTTTCTCTCTTCATAATTCTTGGGCAAACCATCAATTACACAATATTCTAGTCTTTTTGTAGGATATTAACCTGTTCACCCCTGACCTTTTCCTCTCAGGGTAGTATTATTGAAGAGTAAGGAGGTCACTTATGGACCAACGATTAGATTCCGGGGTAGCTTCCGGGGTGACTTCCGAGGGCGGCCTTCGTGATAATCTTATTGCTTTGAACTTTTCGAAGATTTCGAATAGTTGCCATCCCTTTAACACGTCCTAATGATTATCAAACCGAACGAGCTTCGTGAGTGTAGAGCGAAGCTCGTTTGGTATGAGAGATCCTTAAAACGCTATCTCCTGATCAAATGGGACCTCTTCATCTAAGCTG
>CAYUHP010000112.1:0-4868 GCA_964444595.1 uncultured Sphaerochaeta sp.
CAGAGCTCCTCTTCTCCTTTGGCGTGAACCGCAATTGAGACTCCCCCCGATTCTTTTACTAACTTCATGCACGGAACATCGGTCAGTCCATCTCCGATATAGATCATATTGGTAAAGGGAACAGGCCGCAGCTCCTGGGGAGTATAGTCGTTGAGGGCATGGTCTTCCCACACATCGAGAACCCCCTTGTTGATCCGAAAAAGAAATTGAGTTTTTGCAGTGTAGTTGATCGCGAGCTTTGGCCACGTGGCAACACCGTTCACATCGTAGTAGTACTCACACGCATAGACTTTTTTAAAGTGCGAGCCGATCGCCGAACCTTCGATGATCTCACTAAGGCCACTGGAGATGATGAAGTGCTCGATCGTTAACCCCAGTTCTTCGCCAAGGGCGTTGATCGCATCAAACCACTCTTCAACTCCCGGGTAGAACTCCAAACTCTCCCCCAAGGATACAAAGTCTCCGCGTCGAATCGGTTGGTTGTGTTTCATCGCTTCATCGAGCATCAGTTTCATATAGGCAAGGATCGAGTCCATCCCCTCTCTTTGGGCGAGCTCATTGGCCTTATTCCAGAAGGTCCGGGCTTCCATTCCTAACTTGGGGATGAAGGAGTACTCCTGCATCGCCTTCGTTGTCAGGGTTTTATCAAAGTCATACATGATCGCAATTGTTGGCTTTTTATCCATATGAAAAGAGTATACCTGTAAAAGAAGCGGTGCAAGGGTAAATACTTAGTTGACTAGTCAACTATTTCTTGGGTATAACAGATCTATGCAAGAAACAATCGCTCGCCTCCTTGCGGTGCTCCACCGCAAGAACCGGTGCTACGTCAATCGAAGTCTGAAACCGTATAAGATCACCTCCAGTGAAGTGGGAATCCTTCTCTCGCTCTATGAGAAAGAGGGCCGGACCCAAGAGGAGCTCTCCTCCTACTTGGTAATCGATAAAGCCGCGATTACTCGGGGACTGAAGAGTCTGGAGCATAAAGGCTACATCATCCGAGTCGTCGATGATATCGACCGAAGATACAACCGGATCCACCTCACCGAAGATGCCCTCGCCGTCAAGGATGAGATCCTCTTTATTACCCGCTCATGGAGTAACAACATCGAAGAGATCGTTGGAAAAGAGGAGTTTAAGCACCTCTATGAAACCCTGCAAACTATTAAAAACACCTTACTTGAGGAAAAGAACCTATGAGCTCCACTGCACTCGCTGAACCGATCAACCCCCTGGGCCAAGACCCAATCTTTAAACTCATCGTTCGCTTCAGTCTTCCGGCGATCGTCGGAATGGTCGTCAACGCCCTCTACAACGTCGTTGACCGAATCTACATCGGAAACGCCCCCGGCCTTGGAGCAAACGGGATCGCCGGAATCACGATCGGTTTTCCGATCATGATCATCCTGATGGCGTTTGGCGTGCTCTTTGGAATTGGAGGAGCGACCCTCTTCTCGATTCGTAACGGCCAAAAACGCGAAGAGGAAGCGGAAGAAGCGCTGGGTAATGCGTTCTTCCTCTTAGTAGTCGGCGGAATCTTATTCATGATCCTCGGGCAGATCTTCTTAAAACCACTCTTGACCCTTTTCGGGGCGAGTGCGGAAGTCTTGCCCTACTCAATGGAATATATGCGCGTCATCTTCTTTGGTGCTTCCTTTCAGATCACCAGCATGGGATTGAACCACTTTATCCGCGGCGATGGGAATCCTAAGATTGCAATGCTTACGATGTTTCTCGGAGCGGGCTCAAACATCATCTTGGACCCGATCTTCATCTACGGCTTCGGTTGGGGGATGGCGGGAGCTGCCTGGGCAACGATTCTCTCCCAGTCCTTTTCCTTCATCTGGGTTACCTCGTATTTTCTTGGAAAGAAGTCCAAAGCCAAACTACGATTGAAGTATATGAGGCCGAAGTGGAAGATCGTGACACGAATCACCACCCTCGGGATTCCCTCCTTCGTGCTTCAGATCACCTCCAGCCTGCTTAATGCCGTATTAAACATGACGCTGATGCGCCATGGCGGAGACTTAGGGATCTCGGCGATGGGAATCGTAAACTCAATCCAAACCCTTTTGTTGATGCCGGTTATCGGGATCAACCAAGGAGTGCTTCCAATCATCAGCTTCAACTACGGAGCGAAGAAGTATGAGCGGGTAAAGCAAGCAACCCGCCAGGGAATCTACAGTGCAACGGTTCTGATACTCATCGGCTACATCGCCACCCGGACGATCCCCGAACTCTTGGTGGGGATGTTCAACCGTGATCCAGCGTTGATGGAACTGGGAACCTTTGCCCTTAAACGTTGGTTCCTCCTCACCCCGATCACCGGCTTCCAGATCGTTTCGGGAATCTTCTTCCAAGCGATCGGGCGCAGTAAAACAGCGATGGTGATGACTCTCACCCGCCAAGGCCTCTTTCTCATTCCCGCAATCCTCATCCTTGCCAGCCTGTACGGGTTGCAAGGGATCCTTTGGGCCGCCCCAATCAGTGACGGTCTTTCGACCCTCATTGCGGCGATCTTCTATATCGATGGAATGAAGAACCTGGAAAAGCGAGCGCTGCTGAAAGAGGTTTAGTTCAGCGTCTCGGTTTTGGCAAACACCTCCAAGAGGGGCCGCCACCACGCTTTGAGATTTGTTACCTCCCCGATTCCTCGGATCTTTCGGATCCGATAACGGACGAGGTGGCTGGTCGGTTTTGAGCAAAGCGAATCCAGATCACGAATGATGATCTCTTTGATTCGGGCGGCAGTTTGCTCCGCCGTTCCCTCTTCGATGGTGTCGTGGATCACATTAAACTCTTTGAGGTGCCGGCTGGTCATCTTCATCGCTTCCGCTGCTTCTTGAGCACGGGATGGATCGCGCAGGAGAATCGAGGCAAACCCCTCGGGGGTAATCACTGAGTAGACCGCCGACTCCAACATGTAGAGTTTATCGCCCACCCCGATTCCCAGTGCCCCGCCACTGCCGCCTTCACCGATGATGAAGACAAGGATTGGCACCTTGAGAGTTGAAAATGTTTTGAGGTTTTGAGCGATTGCTTCTCCAATTCCGCGCTCCTCCGCTTCAAGGCCTGGATACGCGCCGGGGGTGTCGATAAAGCACACCACGGGGCGATTGAACTTCTCTGCCTGCTTTGCCAACCTAAGGGCTTTACGGTACCCCTCGGGATTGCTCATCCCATAGTTACACAGCACGTTCTCTTTTAAGTTCGCCCCCTTGCGGTTTCCAATAAAGGTGATCGCTCGCCCGTTAACCATTCCGATTCCCCCGATCATCGCCGGATCATCACCATAGGCGCGGTCGCCGTGGAGCTCCATGAAGGAGTCACAGATCAAATCGATAAAGGTCTTGGTTCCCGGCCTCCCCGCTTGGCGGGAGCGCAGGACGTAGTCCCACGCCGAGGGGTGTTTTGCCTGGTGATCGGAATCGATAATCTCTTCCATCACCCCAACGGTGTTATGCAGTGTATCCATCTTATTCATCCCTCTTGTGGGTGTCGATCAAGAAGATAAGGGTCTTCTTCAGCACATCTCGTTCAACGATCGCATCGACGAACCCTTTTTCCACTTGGAACTCCGAGCGCTGAAAGCCCTTAGGTAAGCGCTCACCGATCGTTCCCTCGATGACCCGAGGTCCGGCAAAGCCGATAATCGCCCGCGGTTCCGCCAAGATCACATCCCCGAGCATCGCAAAGGAGGCGGTTACACCCCCGGTTGTGGGGTTGGTCAAAACCAAAAACAGCGGAGTGTGGGTCTCCTCCAAGAGTGCAGCGCTGCTCGCGGTCTTCGCCATCTGCATCAAGCTGAAGATCCCTTCTTGCATCCGAGCTCCGCCACTGGCGGTAAAGAGGATGACCGGATCGCCACTGAGCGCTCCTTCTAAGATCGCCTGAGTAATCTTCTCGCCGACGACCGAACCCATCGAGCCACCCATGAATGAAAAGCTCATGATTCCAAGAATTGCTGGCCGATCCCCGATCGTGCACCGCCCGATCGTGGCCGCATCCTGGAGCGACGACTTCTTTTGGTTCTCCTTCAGTTTGGCTTCGTACCCTTCCAAGCGGATTGGGTTTCCGCTTTGAAGGTCGCTTGCCATCTCAACAAAGGAGCCTTCATCGGCAACCAACGCGATCCGTTGATCGACAGTAAGGGGAAAGTAGTGACCGCACAGCGGACACACTTGAAGCGAATCAAGGGTAACCTCCCCATGACAGGAGGGACAGTGTTCAACCATGGTGGTGCTCCTTTACGCAGAGCGTTTCATAGAGATCAGTTGTGAAGCGTCCGCTTCGAAATTGCGAACTTTCAATGATCATCTTCTGTTCTAAAAGATTGGTGGGGATCCCTTCAATGACTACTTCAGCTAAGGCTCGAAGCATCCGGTTGATCCCTTCTCGTCGATTGGGTGCGTGTACGATGATCTTCGCCAACAGCGAGTCATAGTAGGGTGAAAGGGCCATCTTTGCGGTAAGGAAGGTATCAACGCGTACATGAGGCCCGGAGGGCATATCAAAGCGGGTAATCATCCCTGCTCCCAACGCATTGAGCCGGCATTCAAGGCTGTATCCACTAAAGGCCAGTTGCTCTTGGGTTGTTGATAGACCCTTCTTTGAGGCGATGCGAATCTGCTCGCCAACCAAATCGATTCCACTGATCGCTTCACTGACTGGGTGTTCGACTTGAAGGCGGGCATTCACCTCCATGAAGTAGTAGGCACCATCTTCGACGAGAAACTCCACCGTACCCGCTCCGCGGTACTTGAGGTTCTGAAAGAGGGTGACACTCGCACTTGTCATCGCCTCTCTCAGCACCTCATCAAGGATCGGTGAGGGGGTTTCTTCCAAGAGCTTTTGGTGGTTACGCTGCA
>CAYUHP010000113.1:0-4771 GCA_964444595.1 uncultured Sphaerochaeta sp.
CGTCTGGTCAGCGGAGTAAACTCCTTCAGCCTCTTGGCGATTCCCTTCTTTATCTTAAGTGGGGAGATCATGAGCCAAGGCGGAATCAGTCGCCGGCTTGTTCTCTTCTCCAACGCCCTCGTTGGACGAATCCGTGGCGGATTGGCTCAAGTAAACATTATCGCCTCGATGCTCTTTGGTGGCATCAGCGGCTCGGCGGTAGCTGACGTCTCCTCGATCGGAGCGATGCTCATTCCGATGATGGTCAAAGATGGGTATGACGCCGACTTCTCGGTTGCCGTTACGGTAACGAGTAGCTGTGAAGGAATCCTCATTCCACCAAGTCACAATATGATCATCTTTGCGATGGCTGCCGGCGGGGGAGTCTCCGTAGGTAAGCTCTTCCTTGGCGGACTCATTCCGGGAATCGGGCTTGGCCTCTTGTTGATGATTCCAACCGCGATCATCTCAGTGAAGCGAAACTATCCAAAGATGGAGCGGATCGGCTTTAAGCAAACCGTTAAAGTTGCCCTTGATGCGTTCTTTGGTTTGATGACGATCATCATCATTATGGGTGGAGTCATCAGTGGAGTGTTCACCGCAACGGAGAGTGCCGCAGTTGCAACGGTGTATGCGTTCATCATCACCTTCTTTGTCTATCGAGAGATTCCGATCAAACAAATGGGTTCGATTCTGAACAACACCCTGCGCACCTTAGCGATGGTCATGAGCCTTATCGCCGCAGCATCCTCGTTTGGATACCTGATGGCGTACTTGCGGATTCCGCAGATGGTAACCAACGCCCTACTTTCGATCACCACCAACCGAATCCTTCTCTTGTTGATGATCAACGTGATGCTCCTGCTCTTGGGAACGATCATGGATATGGCCCCGCTGATCATCATCACCACCCCGATCCTCTACCCGGTAGTCGTAAACTACCTTGGAATGGATCCGATTCAGTTCGGTATTATGTTGGTCCTTAACTTGGCGATCGGTCTTACCACCCCGCCGGTTGGATCCGCGCTCTTTGTCGGCTGTTCGATCGGAAAGCTTTCGATCGAGGAAGCAACAAAGGCGATCTTACCCTTCTATGCAATGATGTTCATCGCGCTCATGTTGGTAACGTTTGTTCCGGCTATGACGCTCTTCCTCCCATCCTTGATGGGCTAATCTAAACGCAATTACCTCCGAGGCCCGCGAAAGCGGGCTTCATCTATATGCAACACATTTGTTGCGTAAAATTCAACATGCTGCAACATCTAAGAAAATATGCAAACAAATGTGCAACAACGCTTGTTGTTTCTTATGTAAAACAACACTAAATATATAAGATGTTGCAAAACATCTTGAACTTGTTGCTTTGTTTCCACTATTCTACCTCCATCACAACAAACCGAATGGGGGTACACGATGAAGCAGAGCACAAAAGTTGCACTGGTCATGACGGTGGTCTTCGTGGTTGCTGTTACTGCGCTGGTTGGTCAACCGGTCCGCGAACAGCAAGAAATCAAAGTCTTGGTTCTGGGAATGTTTGAAGTAGGGGAGAACAAGGGCGATTTTGCCGGTGAGTTCCAATACTTTTACGAAGCCTACCTCGATGGAGCTACTGCATATCAGCTGAATGAGATGCCATTGACGCTGTATGTAGGAAAAGATGGGGTGGCCGGAGCGATCGCTGGAATGGGTAAAGCCCAAGCTGCGGCAACACTGACAACAATCTTGGGTGATGAGCGATTTGATTTCTCCAAAGCCTACATCGTCATCAGCGGTTGTGCGGGGATGTCACCGGATCGAGGGACCCTCGGTGATGTGGTGTGGGCGGATGAGCTCGTGGATATCGAACTCGGTCACGCCTGGAAGGAATCCGATAACCCCCAAGGATCAAAGACGAACTTCCTTCGCTCCGAAGGCTATGATCGCAGTGGCTACATCAAACTCAATACAGACCTTGTCGATTGGGCGTTCAACCTTACCAAGGATACTCCGCTCTTTGATGATCCGGAGGCGGTAGCCTATCGGGCAAACTACTCACCTCAAGAAGCGCTTGAGAAGCCGGCAGTTCGCCGCGGTGTTTCGGTAACCGGTGACAGCTATTGGCACGGTGCAGGGTACTCCAAGCACGCCGATGATGTCACCGCCGTCTATGGTGCGGGAACCTACATGGTTACTCAGATGGAAGACAACGCCTTTGGAGTGGTTGCACTGAACTACAACAAACGCGACCGCCTTCTTGTCGTTCGAGATGTCGTAAACTACGACCAACCGTATCCTGGCCAAACGGTCCTTGAGAGCTTGGATGCTTCCAGCGGAGCGTTCGCCATTGGAATGAAGAACGGCTTTGCCGTAGCGAGCGTAGTGATCGACGAGTTAATCGCCAACTGGGATCGCTATCGCTAACACAAATCAACGATACACATTGGGGTCAGCATTGCTGACCCTTTATTCTTTGATCCTCCCCGGGCGAATGTGCTCGGCGTTGACGCCCGCCCAGTAGGTGGCTTTGCTTGCTGCTCGAAGAAGATGACCGTGCTCCATAAGTTCGACGGCCAGAACTGCCGAGAGGGTATCCCCACAACCAATCGTGTTGATCGCCTTCACCGGGTGAGAATCGATCGTGTCGAACTCCTCACCTTGTACCCAGCTCTCCTCTTTTCCCCTTGAGAGATAGGTAATCGTTCCCCACTCTTCGTAGATGTCTTTCATCACGCGCAGCACTTTTGATTCAAACTGAGGGCTCATCTCATGCTCGCCAATCTCAAGGCCTAAGAACGTTTGAACAAACTCGCTCATGTTGGGTTTGATGATATCCGGCTTGTAGGGAAGTGAGTTCTTCAAGTCATCCCCTTTCAAATCCAAAAGAACAAAGAGGCCCTTTTCCTTCGCTTCTTTGACAAAGGAGGGATACAGATCAACCGAGTAGCCACCGGCCCGAGTACCTGTGATGATGACTCCATCTACGCGCTCAAGTGCTTGGGTATACAATGCCTTAATTGGTTCTTCAGTACCCGGTGCAACCGGGTGGGGTTCTTGAACAAGTTCGGTAGTCTTTCCCTTACTTAAGATCGTGATGCACGTTCGGATCTCGCTACCCGAGTCGGCCCACAAGATCTCTACGTTGTCTTTTTGGGCGAGGTGAAGAAACTCCTCTCTTCGTTCGCCGCCAAGGTGACTGAGCAGAATCGATTCATGGCCTAACTGACTGAGAATTCGGGCGGTATTCATCCCTTTGCCCGAGGCATCGAGGCAGTGCTCACTGGCTCGGTTCACCTCCCCAATGAGGAGGGAGGGGTGAACCATCGTGATCTGAAAGGTCGGATTTAAACAAACTGTTAGCACTCGCATGAGAGATCCAGGGTGAGGGAGGTATGTTCGGCATTCAGTTGACGGTAGGTTACCTTACTCTGGTCAAACATCCACTTCGAGGCTTTGGTATTGTCGGTTTCGGCGTACTTGTCGGAGAGGTAGATTACCTCTTTGATCCCCGCTTGGATGATTGCCTTGGCGCACTCGTTGCAGGGAAAGAGGCCGACGTAGATTCGACAATCCTTTAAGTCACTGCGAATCGCATTGAGGATTGCATTGAGCTCAGCGTGGCACACATACGGGTACTTGGTCTCAAGCCACTCGCCTTCCCGCTCCCAAGGAACAAGATCATCGTCCACTCCGATCGGTAGGCCGTTGTATCCCACTCCCACGATCTTATGCTCGCCGCTGACGATGCACGCTCCCACTTGGGTGTTGGGGTCCTTACTGCGCATCGCCGAGAGTTGGGCGATCCCCATGAAGTATTCATCCCAGCTGATATAGTCTTGTCGCTTAGTCATCGTTCTCCTCCAGAAATGCCACGATCTTGTCGGTCAATGATTGTTGAATTGAGTAATACGATAGAAGAGCGTGCCGAGAATGTCCATCGCTTTCCATTGCAGTTTCCAGTACGACAAGCTTCCTGCTTTGCGTTTCGGTGGTAATAATCGCTAAGTTCTTAAACGGAATCGTTGTATCTCCTCGGTCGTGAATTGCAAAGAGGGGACAGGTAATAAACTCCAAATTCCTTCGAATCTTGGGTAGGGAGGCGATAAAGCTTAAGCCGGGGCGGACCATGAGCCCTCCGTAGCCCGCCCAATCTTCGCCCCCGTCCGATCCGTTGGGGTTTCCGTCAACGATCTTCGCCCCGAGTGAACCGGTGAAGAGAGCAACACTGCGGGCAAAGTACTGACGAAGGTCGGTGAAGATCCCATCCTTAATCGAGTTGTAGACGACTGGAGCCGCGATCGAAACGATGCTGTTAGGAGCTAAATATGGGGACGAGCAGTAACGCTCAGCGAGCTTGAGGGTCATCGCGCCTCCCATCGACGTCCCAATGACGTGCATGGTTTTGTATTCACTACGGAGCACTTCATAGGTTCGGCAAAGATACTCAAACCACTGAGCAAACGTGGTGTTCTCCAGATCCTTTGGATCAGTTCCGAAGCCAGGAAGAAGTGGTACATACACATCAAAGCCGGATTCATGAATCCGCTTAGCACTGTAGGAGTACATCGAAGGAGTGGAAGGAAAGCCGTGGACCATCAACACACAACGCTGATGATCAGCTTTGTATGTAATGGGTTTGGCGTTGGCACTGAACGCTCGCTCTTCATCACTCTCTAGCTGTACTTTGGGTAGATCGCGGTACCCAACAAGCGTTGTGTTCCAAAGGATGAAGAGAACGATAAGAACGATGATGATAATCCACATGCCTTCACTATATCCCACGAGAAAGGAGAAACAAAGAGGAAGTTGTGTTGCA
>CAYUHP010000114.1:0-4666 GCA_964444595.1 uncultured Sphaerochaeta sp.
TCCCCTTTGATACCATTGATGAAGTAATCACCTCTATCAAAGAAAAACCAAAGCCGCTGGCGCTCTATCTCTTCAGCACTCAAAAAGAGGTTCAGCACCGAATTACCACTGAGCTCTCTTTTGGCGGTGGGTGCATCAATGATGTGGTGCTGCACTTGGCCAACCCCCACCTTCCCTTTGGCGGGGTCGGGCCCAGTGGCCAAGGCGCCTACCACGCCAAAGAGGGGTTTTTAGCATTCAGCCATACCAAGGCAATGCTCAAAAGCCACACCGTTATCGACCTTCCCATGCGCTATCCCCCATATTCGGGGCGGAGATTATCACTGATAAAACGGATTTTTTCCTAAAGTACGGAGGAACGTATGAAAAAGATTGGAGCACTGATACTCATTGGCGTGATCGCCACCGGTATGATCTTTGCCGCCCTGGATTTCACCGCAGTTGATGCGCTGTATGACAGTGAACAATATGCGGCAAACAAAAGCGAACTGCTGCGAATGCGGAGCCAAGCCTCTACCGCTGAAGATGAAGCACAGGTGCTTTGGCGCCTGGCTCGAGTCATGGTCGGTATCGGAGATGCGCTGGATAAGAAAGACAAAGACGGTCGCTTTGCCGCCTACGAAGAGGGTGAAGAGTATGCCAACCTTTCAATCGCCCGCTACCCAATTGCCTTTGCGTACCACTGGAAAGCCTCCAACATCGGGCGGTGGGGCCAAACAAAAGGCCCACTCAACGCCCTCGGAAAGGCAAAAGGGATGCTTGAAGATTTAACGATGGTTGTTAACCACTTCAACATCGATGACTATACCGACACGTGGTATGTTCTCTCATCGCTGTACAATGAGCTACCCGGATCCCCGCTTTCCTTTGGAAACAACAACTGGGCAATCAGTTACATGCGCCGTTCGATGGACACGCTCGAGCCGCATAAGCTCTACCCCGCTCTCTATAAAAAGTTGGCCGAAGAGCTTTGGTCGCGAAACTGGAACGCCAACAAACGAGGAAAAGAGCTCGCCAAGATGCAGAGTAATTGGCAAAAAGGCGGAACCAACTTAGAGCGCTACCGCTTCTATGAGGGAAAGGATGGGGGCAAAACCCAACCCTTCTACTCCTCCGTCACCTTAGATCGAATGACCGACCGTCAAGAAGCGGAGATGGTCCTCGCCTACCTCGAAGCCAAAGCAAAGGTCTTCTCCCCCATTTGGCCCAGCGACTACCGCGACTTAGAAGAAGTAGCCGAACTAAGAGCTTCGTGGTTGAAGAAATAACTTTCAACGAAGCATTCTTAACATGAATGAAAAACACCGACCAACAACTGGCCGGTGTTTTTCTTAAGCTCAATGCGAGTTAATCATCACTTGATAAAATATATCCTACGGTTACAGTAACATCCGTATCTTTAACCTTGTTTCCTGCTTTGTGTAACATAACATCTTCATTAGCAACCCATATTGCATACTGAGGAGGATCTTTTTCGACATCATCCAATACAACGTTATGCTGGATATACACATCCCCTGTTGCATAATGATCTGTAGCCAAATTACCCACAATGTTGTAAATATATCCAGCATTGAGCGCAGCGAGTTTGTCCTTAAACGTGTTATTCTCGATTCGGGTGGTTCCAGCCAATCGAGTAAACAGCATGATTCCTTGGTTAGCATCCTCAGATATTCCCCCTGAGAAATGATTACCAACAATACTCAGATTAGTGAGTTTATCAAAGCTTTCTTTATAGGAATCATGATTGCCCCTCTTTACACCATGTTTCTTTGAATCAATCGTATTATTCTTGATAGTTATGTGTTCAAATGTGGACGTGGCATGAGTAATTGTGATCCCAGTGCCTTCGGTTTTAATCGTAAAGCCTTCAAGGTGGACATCACTGCTGTTGATTGTTACCGCTCCGATTTGGGGTTTTCCAAAGCCTTTGAGGGTGATTGATTGGTTGAGCGTGAGTTCTTCATTGTAGATGCCGGGACCGACGTAGATCTCATCACCTTCATCTGCTTTTTCAATCGCTTCAGTGATTGTTTCATACACCTGGTGTTGGGTTTGGTTGTGAATTCCTGTGACTGCGATCGGCTCTTCAAGAGCAAACTCTGAGTCACAGGAAACGAAGATGATAGCAGCGGCTACCATGAGCAAAACGAGCATGACTTTGGATTTCATTTTCTTCTCCTTAAAATGAACAAGACAGCTTTTGGTTAACTACTCATCTTTTGTGCAAGAAAAGATAAACGAATAGCCTCCGAAAGCCATAATTAGGCACTATAAGGTTTCTTACAAAAGAATGAACGCGTATAAACACATAATTTGCAGGTTGGTTGGTATCATTTCTATCTCCTGTTGACAGAAAGAGTGGTTCTTTCTAATATATGAATAGTTAATCATATATTGATTGATTGGAGGAAGGATGACTCATACAAGTGCTTGGAAATTGGATAACTTAGATTGTAGAGGCTGTGCCGCCGAGATCGAAGAGCAAGTAGGCTCGCTCGACCTGGTCGATTCAGTGCGAGTTGATTTTGCCCAAAAGCGAATGGTTGTCACCTCCAAAGAAAATATTGATGCTCTGGTTGAACAAACTGCCAAGAAAACAGAGCCCTCCCTTTCGATCAGAAAGGAAGATTCCTTGACCCGGTCATGGACCTTTCGGGGGATCGACTGTCCCTCCTGTGCATATGGAATCGAAGAGCGATTGAGTAAAGAAGCAGGCGTTGATTCAGTTCGCCTTGATTACGCAAAGAAAAAGATTACGATTACCACCAAAGAGCAGCAGCCCTCCTCCTACTATGAACACCTGCTCTCTCTTGCCAAAGGTGTTGAACCGCTCTTTGAGGTAGTTCATCACGAAGAGAGGTCCGCGCGCATCCCCTTTGAACTACTTCGGCTGATCCTCTCCATTGTTCTCTTTGGAGTAGGTTTTGCTACGCATTTGTCTTATTTTTACATCATCAGCTATGTGATCGCCGGCTATTCGGTAGTTTGGCGGGCAGTTCGAAACATCCTCGGCGGCAAGCTCTTTGATGAACATTTTTTAATGAGTGTGGCGAGTCTTGGAGCATTGGCGATCGGGGAAACAGGTGAAGCAGCGGCGGTAATGTTGCTCTATATGATCGGCGAGTACTTACAGGAAGCGGCGGTTCAAAAGAGTCGAAAATCGATCATGGATACCCTTGACCTCCACGTTGAGCAAGCCCGGGTTGTTGACGGCTCAACAATCGAGATTGTCCCTAGTGAATCAGTCGCTGTGGGAGCGATTGTTCGCGTGCTGGCCGGAGAGAAAATCCCCCTCGATGGGGTTGTTGTCAGCGGTACCTCCACATTGGATATGAAGAGCCTCACCGGCGAGTCGCTGCCGGTCTTTGTGGAAGCAGGCAGCTCCGTTCTCAGCTCTTCGGTAAATCTTAGCGGAAGCTTGGAGATTAGGGTAACAAATATCTGGGAGGACTCCACTGCAGCGAAGATCCTTCACTTGGTTGAGGAATCTTCGGCAAAGAAAGCTCCGACCGAACGCTTTATCACCACCTTCTCCCGCTACTACACACCGGCAGTCGTTGGCGCTGCGTTGTTGTTGTTTTTGATTCCTTTTGCCGTAACAGGAAACTACCAACCCTGGCTCTATCGCTCACTGGTATTCTTGGTTGTAAGCTGTCCCTGTGCATTGGTGATCAGCGTCCCGCTCTCCTACTTTGCCGGAATCGGTAAAAGTGCAAAAGGCGGAATCATCGTCAAAGGCGGAAACTACCTCGAAGCCCTTGCAAAAGCTGACAGCGCCATCTTTGATAAAACCGGTACCCTGACTACCGGGTTATTCGCAATCGATTCAGTCGACCTCTTTGATTCGACCTATTCCGTCGAAGAACTTACCTCCTTGGCTGCTGAGTTGGAGCAACACTCAACCCACCCACTTGCCCAAGCATTTGAGGCAATACCGCACGCCGGTGGAGCAACCGATGTTCAAGAGTACGCCGGTAAAGGAATCGTCGGAACGATCGGTTCCAAGAAGATAGCCCTTGGAAACAACGCCCTCTACGAAGCATTGAATATCCAGGCAGAGGAGCGCGGAGCCTTATTGTTGAGCATTGACGGCACCGTGGTTGCTCGCTTCAACGTGATCGACACCGTAAAGGATGAAGCTCCGACATTGATGAAACGCCTACGCGGCTTTGGTTTTACGACGATTGCGATGATCAGCGGAGACAGCAGACGTAACGCGGAGCGGGTCGGTAAGATCCTCGGTCTCGATGAAGTATACGGAGCGCTCCTGCCTCATCAAAAACAGGAGAAGATGCTCGAACTTGGCAAGCGTTCGCCCAACTACTTCTACGTCGGTGACGGAATGAATGATGCCCCTTCCTTAGCTGCGAGTAAGGTCGGAATTGCAATCGGTAGCGGTGCAAGCGACGCGGCAATTGAACACGCCGATGTGGTCATCATCCACGACGATGTAACGGAAGTTGGAAATTTGATCGCGATCAGTAAGAAAACCGGGCGGATTGTCCGGCAGAACATCGCCCTTGCCCTGGGCGTAAAGGCCCTGGCGATGCTCTTTGCCGCCCTTGGCTACGCCCCGATGTGGGTTGCGGTAGTTGCCGATACGGGAGTTACCTTCCTTGCTGTTCTCAACGCCTTGCGCTTACTCATCTTCAATCCTTCACGT
>CAYUHP010000115.1:0-4321 GCA_964444595.1 uncultured Sphaerochaeta sp.
ACCTGAAAAAAGATCATAACTGTTTTCATACCGGCTCAACCCTAACAACTTTGTGAGAAGAGGTAAAGTAGGGGGCCATGACCGCTTCGGCGTGGATTGAACTTTAGAGGTCCTTGTTGTATGGTTTGGCTATGAGCATCATCAAACCGCAAAAGCTTGGGATTATCTCCGGCCCAGGCTCCGAGTACTTTACCGGCAAAGTTGTTAAGCATCTTCGGAGGCTCTATTTAGAACGTTACTATAAACTCTCCAGCGCCCTTGCCAAGCGGCACGGGATCTCTGAAGAGGAGATTCTTAAAACCGTCATCCTTACCGATGACCTCTCCAATAAGCGTATTCCCCGCTCCAAAGCTCCCACAACATTCCAATGTCCCGATTTCACGATCAAGACAAAGTATGTTCGCTTTGCCAACGGTGAAGTAAAAGCCGAGATTCAAGACCCGGTTCGGGGCCTTCGAGTCTTTATTATCCACGACCTCTCAAACAACGAACCAGTCCGAGTCGCCGGATCCGATGAGCCGATGAGGCTTTCGGTGAACGACCATTTGATGTTCCTGTTGACCACGATTAATGCCCTTACCCTCGCCGGGGCTGACTCGGTAACCCTCGTTATCCCAACCTATCCCTACTCGCGTCAGCACAAAAAGAGCTCCCGCGAAGCACTGACTGCTGCGATGTTCGGCCGAATCTTTGAGATGCTCAAAGTCGAACGAATCATCACCTTGGATATCCACTCCCGGGAGATCGAAAACTCCTTCAGTCACTTGCACTTGGAGAACCTGCACGCCTCCTATCAAACCCTCATCGCCCTGCACAAGCTCGTTGACTTCAGCGACCCAAACCTCGTGGTTGTTGCTCCGGATACCGGGGCGATCAGCCGAAACAAGTTCTATGCTCAGGCCCTGCACCGCCCCTTGGCGATGCTCTATAAGGAACGCGATTACTCGGTTGTCAGTAAAGACGCCCGGAACTCAAACATTAAATCGATCAACCTCCTCGGTGACGTCAAAGGCAAGACGGTGCTCATCGCCGACGATATGTTGGCGACCGGCGGAACGATGATCATCGCGATGCGCGAGTTGACCAACCTTGGTGCGGAAAAGATTATCTGTATGGTCAGTCTTCCGTTCTTCAACGGTACTGCTGTTGAAGACTTTGACCAAGCATACAAAGAAGGGATCTTCTACCGGATCATCGGAACGAACGCCGTAACGCACGGACGAGATTTGCTGGAGAAGGAGTGGTATATCCAAGCGGATATCACCGAACTCTTTGCTCGAGTCATCAGCCGCTTACACCACGGGCGCTCGATCAGCCCGCTTTTGGACAACCGCCGCTTCATTCAAATACTTATCGATAACAGTCAGGCCAATCCGAAGGCACCTCTTCCTGATGCCGCCGCTACCGACCCGGATCGGGACTAAGAACCGGTCCGGGTGAGTCGGCCACCGCCTGTAGGGCGGTGAAGAAGAATACCACAGGAGTGACTGTCATGAAGATGTCCAAACGGATCTCATCCTTCCAAGCTTCCCCGATCCGCCGGCTTTCGCCGTATGCTCGCTCGGCAGTGAAGAAAGGAATCAAAGTATACCACCTCAATATCGGCCAGCCCGATATTAAAACCCCTCAAGTCGTCCTCGAGGCGATTCAAACGTATAAAGAGCCGATCATCGCCTACGGTTCAAGCGAAGGCGATGAGCGCCTCAGAAACGCCCTTCCTGCTTACTATGCCACCTACGGAGTTGATGTCAAACCCGAAGAGATCATGATCACTACCGGTGGAAGTGAAGCACTGCTCTTTACCTTTATGACCCTCTGTGACCCCGGCGATCAGGTGATCATCCCCGAGCCGTTCTACACGAACGTCTCCTCCTTCGCCCACTCGGCGATGGTGGAGCTTGTGCCGGTAACCAGTCACTTAGAGGACGCGTTCGCTCTGCCGCCGATCGAAGATCTTGAAAAGCTGATCAACCCAAAAACCAAAGCGATTCTCCTGTGCAGTCCAAACAACCCAACCGGTCACGTCTACTCCAAGGAAGATCTAGAAAAGACCCTCCAACTCTGTGAGAAGCACGATATCTTCTTGGTGGTCGATGAGGTGTATCGGGAGTTCTGCTACGATGGTGAAGAGTTTACCTCGATCCTTAGCTTTGAAGAGTACGCCGATCGCGTAGTCTGCGTTGACTCTTTTTCCAAGCGCTATTCGATGTGCGGGGCCCGAGTAGGAACGCTGGTCAGTAGAAATAAGCAGTTCCTTGCCGATACCTTAAAGCTTGCCCAAGCTCGCCTCTGTCCGCCGGATATCGAACAGGTTGCCGCAACCGCCGCCCTTTCAACCGATCCCTCCTACTTGGTTGAAGTCAAAGAGGAGTATGAGAGTAGGCGAAACTTCCTCGTCGAAGCGCTCTCCAAGGTGGAAGGGGTGAAGACGACGAAGCCCAAGGGAGCGTTTTACTTAATCGCCGAACTTCCCGTTGAAGATGCGGAAGAGTTTGCAACCTTTCTGCTGCAAGATTTCAATCTCAACGGTGAGACGGTCATGCTTGCTCCGGCGGAAGACTTCTATGCGACCAAAGGAATCGGTCGTAAACAAGTGCGCATCGCCTACGTGTTGAATAAAGAGGATTTGGCTAAGGCTGTGGCCTGCTTAGCCGCTGGACTGAAAGCATATACCGCGAGATAGCGTTACGTGCCGATAATCTTGACTAAGACGCGCTTGTCCCGCATTCCGTCGAATTCGTAGTAGAAGATCTGCTCCCACGGTCCGAGGTCGAGTTTCCCTCCAGTCAGGGCAACAACCGCCTCGCGACCTATGATCGTTCGTTTCAGATGCGCGTCAGCGTTCTTCTCCTTTTCCGTATTGTGCTGGTAGCGCTCATAGGGGAGCTCAGGGGCAAGTCCTTCAAGCCATTTTTCAAAATCTTCATGGAGGCCCTCCTCCACGGAGTTGATGAAAACACTTGCGGTGATATTCATCGCATTGGCTAAGACAAGTCCCTCCTTGATTCCGCTTTCCGCAATCGCCTCACCAATCGCCTCGGTGATATTGACTAAGCCGCGACGTTTGCTGAGGTGAAACCAAAGCTCTTTTCGATATGTCATCATAGAGGCCTCCTTCGGCACTCATAGTATACCATGGAGTTTGTCACAAAACCCTAGGTATGCTATGCTTGGATTCAGGAGAGAAAGCGTGAAAACAAACGAGAGTTGGGACCTGAGTTCTGTTGGCGATATTTCATCACAAAAGATCCAACGGAACCTTCGCGAGCTCGCGGTTTTTTCTGCAAATTCAATACGTTCCTTAAAAGACACTGCATTTCGCTATGACCCGATTGCGTTGATGGAGTTTGCCTTGGAGCAACACCGATCCCTCAGCGAAGAACGTAAAGGTGATGGTGAAGCACTTCGTGTCTCCCGTGCCCTTGTCTCTTACTTAGCTGCTCTTGTTCGCTCCTTTCCCAAACCGCTCCCCAAAGCGAAGCAAATCAAGCCAAACGATTGGAAAAATATCGTCCGCCTGTTTGGCGATATCGTTCGTAAAAGTATCAGGATGGTGGATAACACCGCCCTTTTGTTGAAGAGTGAAGGCCACCTCACTGACTCAGCTCTCTTAGAGCAGTTCCAAGAGGAGGCAAGTGGTTGGGTCCTACCACCTCTGATGAGTAGCGAAGTGTTGAAGATGTACCACCGCTCGCTCTTGTACCAACTCCAACCGTATAATCTTTTGATCAGTGAGGTCTTTAGCTCCCACCTCGACGGGGTACTCAACGCCCTGATGACTTTGATTGAAACGGGTGAGCATTCTGTTTTAGAGCATACCTCCCTCACTAAAGCCGATGCCCTGTTGTTGGCCACCCTTGTTGGTAGTGAAGAGTTTCGCGTCGATAACCACCGTCTGACCCAGAGCCAACCCGCCTTGCTCAAACCGTTTATCCACGTTGAAGACTCAATCTATTGTTTTGACCCCGAGCGAGTACTGCTTGCCAGCTGGGCGATTATCAAAAATGCCGTAACGGAATCGAGTGATGAACGAAAAGAGGCGTGGGAAAAAATCGAAGAGGAGAAACAAAGCCTTCTTTCGATCACCTTCTTCACTGCACTGCTTTCCTCGATGCACTATACGCGCAACGTTGAGTACCAAGGCGGCTATCTCGATGCGCTCTTTGAAGAGAATGAGAAGGAACTTGTCATCCAAGTTCCTGCCACCCATACGACCTTTCCCGTTGACCCACTGAATGAACGTGTTGCCTACGCCCAAGCACTCACCGAAGAAGCGAACGCGATTACGCTGGCCAAGACCTATCCCGCCAACGCGGTGATC
>CAYUHP010000116.1:0-4067 GCA_964444595.1 uncultured Sphaerochaeta sp.
AGAGAAGTATCGGATCCCAGGAGGTGTCTACCAACTGAGGTTGCGCCTTTCGTAGAAGACCTTACCAGGTAAGCAAAGAATCGATCTCGATCGCCAGACCACTGGCGATCGATTTGTTTGCCGCGATTCCAGTGAGAATCGACTGCAAACCCGCTTTGTGGTCGGCACTCCGGTTCAACGGATCGGAAGGTGGATCTGTTAAGAAGATGTCATCCAACATCGCCGGGTCTCCCCCGCCGTGGCCACCTTCGCGAACCTCAACTTCGACATCATACGCTGCTGCAAAGAGGGGAAGGACTTTGATCTGATGGTACACCATCGCCCCTTCATCTTTCTTTTCCCCGCCGGCGTTAATGTAGGGTTTTTCCATCGCCGAGTATTCGATTCGGCCTTTACTGCCGTTGATCATCACGTTGTAGCCTTCCCAAGGCAAGTAGGAGTTCAAGGAGTAGGTCAGCATCGCTCCGTTTTCATACTTCACTAACACACCCATCGTATCTTCGATCGAGACCTCGTCACTGAAGACGTTTCGATCGCGGATATATCCGCTCTCCTCTTCGGCATCAAGATAAAGGCCTTTCAGGACGGGGTTGCCTTCCAAGTCGATCGCAAAGGGATCGTCCTTGGCGTACGGAGAGTTGTGGTAGCGATAGGAGAAGTTCTTCACTCCGCGCTTTACTGCTGCTGCTTGGCCGTAGAAGTTCAATGCGCCCATCGCAAAGACCTCTTTAGGTTGGGTATCCATCCAGAAGTTAACCAAGTCAAAGTGGTGGGTAGACTTGTGGACCAAAAGCCCTCCGCTGTTCACTTTATTGCGGTGCCAGCGGCGGTAATAGTCGGCACCGTGTTCAGTGTTAAGGAGCCACTCAAAGTGGATTGAATACACCTCACCGATTGCTCCGTCGCGAATGAGTTCACGAATCTTGGAGTGATGAGGAGCATAGCGGTAGTTGAAGGTAACCCGAATCGATCTTCCGGTCCGCTTCTGGGCATCCAAAATTGCTTGTGCTTTTACTTCGTCGGTGGTAATCGGTTTCTCGGTCAGGACATCACAGCCCAACTCCATCGCCCGAATGATGTAATGATCGTGGGTCCGATCAACGGTGGTTACGATGACCACATCGGGCTTCATCTCCGCGATCATCTGATCAAACTCAGTATGTTTATAGGTTTTGACTGCTGGGTGGTTGCACTCTTCAACCAGAATCTTATTTGAAAAATCCATCCGAACCTGGCTCATATCGCAAAACGCGACAAGCTCACAGCTCTCTTGATAGGTCGTGGCAATCGCTTCGTAGAACATGCGCGCTCGGCCACCGGTTCCCACTTGGACATAACGTTTTTTACTCATCATCAATTCACCTCGCAAAGAAGGATACCCCACTGATCAACACTTGGACAACCGCCGTTTGCGACTCATCGTTGGACTTTTCCTTCATCCTTATAGGTATCACTGCCTACCAATCTAACTCTTTAAGGAACTCCTCACGCATCGGAGTAAAGAAATCAAGAAGAACACCTTCTTCTAGACAAACCGCTCCATGAACCACATTGGGTTCCTTGTAGAGACTGTCGCCTGCTCGAACGATCTTCTTTACTCCGTTGATCTCAAACTCAAAGGCTCCGCTGACCACGTAGCTGATCTGTTCATGAGGGTGGCTGTGCAAGGCTCCGACTGCACCTGTTTCAAAGTGTAGCTCACAGAGCATTGTCTCTTTACTGAAGGCGAGGATCTTCCGAGTCATCCCCTCTCCCACCGTGTTTGCTTTTCGATCACTATTTAGCACAAAGTTTTCAAATTTCATGGTTATCCTCCGCTGTTATTTCAATCCAATGCGTATGTTCTTGATTCCTCTCCAAGATCTGCAAAGCCGCAAGCTCCTGGTTTTTAAGGTTGTGTGCGTTGATCGCACAACTTTGGGGCTCGATACAGATGAATGGCAACTCGACTGAGGTATACACCACGGTATATCCAAATGCTGAGCTGCCTTGGATCTTTACTGTCACATCATCCCCACGTAAGGTACTGCTTGATGGGCCACTACAGCGATAGATTGCATCGATCGCTAGGGTATCCACATCAGAAGAGGGTCGGTCACTGACAACCTCTTCGGTGGGCAGCATCTCCTCATCGGTGATAAGTCGTTGAAAGCAGTTTGTTTCTAACTTCATCCCTCTCTTTTTAACAAAGAAGGGGTGAAGAGCAAGGCCATACGCAAATGCGTCACTTCCGGTATTAACCAAGTGAAACTCCCAGCGCAAGGTTGCTCCAATAAGGGAGATCGTCACCGAGATCATTCCAAGATACGGAAAGAGGGGTTCCTCTCCATCAAAGATGAATGTTCCAGTAAGTGAGGTATCACTTTTTGCCTCAACCTCACATCTTCGATGGCGTAAGAATCCATGTATTACAGCAGGAACCCGTTTGCCTTCAAATGTGTAGGCATCAAGCGCCACCCGATTGGGTGTCGGAAAGAGAATGGGAATTCCATAGGTTCGGCCAGATGCCTTGCGCTCCCTATCTTGATGGAGTAGTTCTTCTCCGCCGAAGGTGAAGGACTCAATGGTAAGACCCATTTCAGGATCTACGACAACACTGCACAGTTCATTGCTAAGGGTAATCATAAGGGTATCTTAACGGAAGACGTTCTCGTTGTGCCACCTCAAGTACTCAGCACTTGGCTGTTCTTCAGTCCGCTGAGGGAGGTTTGGAACCAAAAGTCCGTGGTAGCTGTAGTAGAGTTTACCGTTTCCATACTCCTCATCCAACTTGGAAGACACTTCGATGTGGTAGTCGGGGGTAACGGTTAGATAACCCAAGTCATACAAACCATGGATATCGGTTCGCAGCAACAAGCCATTGCTCACCGAATGCACCCCTGAATCTTTAACTGGCTTGATGTGAGCGGCATCGAGAATTGGGAGAGTCCTCTCGCCGCTGATCGCACAGCGGCGGTCATACGCTTCGGTAACCGAGATTCGAAACCCTCCTTGGCCAAGGCGGTAGGAAGTAGTGGTAACGCCCCAACGAACAGCCTCCTCTCCTACTGCATCACCTCTTCGAATTCGAACCAATACATCATCGATGAGTCTTTTTCCAATAACCGAGTCATCACTGTAGGTCTTGCCCCGAACAATGTTCGGTGCCCAGTCACTGGGAATAGGAATCCAATCATCTTCATCAAAGAAGAAGGGATTACTGAGGATGATGCACCCGATTCGATTATGGTCTACCCCATTTCTTCTCTTGTATTCAGCGATTGGTTGGTAGAATGTATCAAAGGTAGCAGCCCCGTTCTTTGGTCCAAATGCTTCCCAAGCCAAGAAGTTAGGAAGAATGGAAAATCGGGCGAAGAACCCGCCACCGGCGATGGCATTTCGCTTGCCCTTGAGCTTGAACAAGAACAGTTCACCAGGTTGAAGCACTCTGAAGTTATCATTCCCACTCGGCTGCCAGAAGTTTACTTCATCCGGTCTCTGATCTTTCAGAAACGAGAACCAAGAATAATCTGTTACTCCTACAAATGCTTTCATTCACACTTCTCCGCTTAATGGGGGTATTTCATCCCATTACGAACCATCTTCTCTCGGATAATCGTGGGGATATCCGCTCCGATCGCATCGGCAAACTGAACACAGTAGATAAGGATGTCAGCAAGCTCTTCTTCCATCTCATGGTGCTTCGATACATTTTCAACATCACTGCCCGACCACTGAAAGCACTCCAACAGTTCACTGGCTTCAAGAGTGATGGAGATTGCTACATCCTTGGGGTTATGAAACTTTTGCCAGTTTCGTTCATCGCGAAATGCGATAATCGCTTCGATCGGTAACGAGCGTTCACGAAACACCGGGCCCTTACCAGAAAGAAGGTAATCTAAGCGCACGTTAAATTCCGAAACAAGGAACTCAACGATCGAAGAAGAGCCCTCTTCTTCCAACACATTATATTCCTCTTCGCTCAAACCCAGAGCCTGAGTCATATCACTCACACCGAGGCGAAGCATCTCTCGAACCTCAATGATTCGATTCTCAATACTGTTCATGGGGGAAGTGTAGCATGGAAT
>CAYUHP010000117.1:0-4033 GCA_964444595.1 uncultured Sphaerochaeta sp.
CAACACCCAGATATACAAACCTATATAGGTATTGTATGATGGGGGGTATGAAAAGTGTTCGGGTGTACCGTTACCGGTGGGTAATGTTACTCACTCTTACCAGCTTAGTGCTTGCCGGTAGTTTGCAGTGGCTCAACTTCGCCCCTGTGGGCCGAGTTGTCAACGCATACTACCACGACCAAATTACCTTACGATTTTTTAATCCAGTTGACCTTCTCTCACTGACTTATTTAGTTGTCTATGTTCTTTTCTCAATTCCGGCAACGTGGGTAATCCGCAAGCTAGGGATGAGGGTTACCTATTGGATCGCATCCGGTCTCATCATCTTTGGGGCAATGACAAAGACACTCTACCTCTCCTCAATTAAGACAGTCTTGTTCGGTCAGGTTTTGCTTGCGCTTGCCCAAGCTCTCACCCTCACCAGTGTCACCGAGATGACCAGTCGCTGGTTTCCAGTACGCGAACGAGGGATGGCGGTGGGTATCATTCAAGCC
Source organism: uncultured Sphaerochaeta sp. (assembly GCA_964444595.1). Taxonomy (GTDB): domain Bacteria; phylum Spirochaetota; class Spirochaetia; order Sphaerochaetales; family Sphaerochaetaceae; genus Sphaerochaeta. Next base: position 495 of record CAYUHP010000117.1, read on the forward strand.
AGTCAGTACCTCTCCCTTGCCCTGGTGATGTTTCTCTCCCCGTTCTTTATGGTTCGAGCGGAGAAGGGCATCGAACAATTGATGCGGCTTTGGGCGATCATATCGATCGCTTTGGCGGTTGTGGGTGCTGCTCTTGTTCGGGAGCGCCCCCCGAGTCCTTCCTCGACACTCAAGAGCGAGGGGATGAAGTTTCTTCAGTCGCTTCGTTCGGCGTTCAGTCGTCGTTCGCTGAGGATCCTCATCATGGAGTTTGCTACCTCCTGGGCGGTCTTGATGACGGTGTTTATTAAGATCGATGAGATCAGTGAATATCTGGGGTTTGCGAACTCCAATGGAATTCTCGGTGTGGTGATGCTCCTTGTCGGAATGGTTTCGGCGGTTATCATCCCCGCTTTAAGTGACTACTATCGGAAGCGCAAAGTATTTTACACGTTCTGCGCTCTCAGCGCGGTCCCGGGGAGTCTCTTGCTCCTCAGCGGCAATATTACCGTTGCCCTTATCGGAGCTGCGATCCTTGGGAGCGGGCTTTTGGCTTCGATTCCGATCGGAAGCCAATATGCCACCGAGTTGGGCTATGGGATCAACGAAGAGGTTATCCAAACATTTCTTCAGTTCTTCAGCCAATTTGCCACGATCATCATCTTGTTTATTACCGTGCTCATCAAAGAGCGCTACCAATTGGTGCTTCCGGTAATCTTGGCGATCATCTTACTCGCGACCCTGGTCGCCACATTCTTCATCAAAGAAAGTGAAGTCATCGTCACCGAAGATGAGCGCCTCAAGGCGCTCATCGATCTGGAGAACGTGCAACACTAAGCTACGCTTTTTGCGGTAGCAGTTGAGCGTTCCACCCATCCTTAGCATAGACCTGATCGAGCGGGAGGCGCACCCTGGGGGCGTGCTCGCTTGAGAGGTGGTACTCTGAAAGGTGAGACTCATCTCCGGGATAGCCGATGATTAAGAGGGTAAGGAGCATCTCCGATTCAGGAATCTTGAGTGCTTTTTTCACCTCCTCGGCGTTAAAGCCGGCGATTGGATGGATATGCAATCCTTCGCTCACCGCTTGAGCTTGGTACGCCATTGTGGCCATTCCTACTTCAAAGGGAGCAAATACACGCTCTCCGATCGCTAACGACCAGCTGTTGTTCGTCACAACGGCAGTGATTGCCGGGGCGTTCTGCGCCCAGTAGTTACCCGGGGTGAGGGCTTTCTTTACTTCTGAAAGCACGTTTGGATCCGTGACCGTAATAAAACGCCACGGCTGATTGTTATTTGCCGAGGGGGCGGTGATCGCCGCTAGGGCGAGGCGAGTTAGAACTTCTTCATCAATAGGTTTTGAGTCGAGGGCGCGATAGGCGCGGCGCTCTTTGAATGCTGACAGTACAGGCATAATTCCTCCATAATGGAAGTAATATACTCAAAGAAAATGCAATCGGCACTATATAAAGACAGGGTCTGGAGTTCCAGACCCTGCTATGTGCAGTTTGATTTGCTTAATCGAGTGGCGAGAAGTCGGACTTCGGTGCGCCACAGAGGGGGCAAACCCAATCCTCTGGGATATCGGCAAAAGATGTTCCGGCGGCTACACCATTGTCAGGATCGCCAACGGCTGGGTCATAAATATACCCACAAAGGTTACACTCATATTGTTGCATCTCATTTCCTCCTGCAACCTAGCATACCGAGAAAGATGATTAGTAGCAAGAAAAATCGTTCATTTCGTGATCTTAGACGACAAATGAAGGGTGATGGAGTACACTACAGTCAAGGAGAAGTGGAGATGAAGACCTTAGTACAGTGGGGTGCAGGCAATATTGGCCGAGGGTTTATCGGACGGATTTTTGCGACCCATCAGTGGGATATTCACTTCATCGACGTGGACCAAGAGTTGCTTCAAGCACTCCGAGAAGAGGGATCATATACGGTAACCTGTGTTGATGAAACAACTCATGAATCGATTGTAGTTACCCCTGGACGTTTAATTGACGGCAACGATCCCAAAGCGGTTGTTGAATCGATCATCCAAGCTGATCTTTTGAGTTTGAGTGTCGGAAAGCACATCCTTCCCTTCATCGTCCCGCTTCTTGCTCAGGGCCTTAGCGCCCGCTGGGAGTTAAACCCTCAGCGAACGTTGGATATCATTTTGGCTGAAAATGTTCTCAACGGAGCGGCTTTGATGGAGAATCTCATTAAGGACCACCTTCGGCCTGAGTACCCCCTTTCAGAGCTCGTCGGCTTTATCCAGGCAAGCATCGGAACGATGGTGCCACTGCAAGATCGGTCCAAATCCCTTACGATCACCGTTGAGCCTTATAAGAAACTTTTTGTTGATAAGGATCGCTTCAAGGGAGAGATTCCAACCTTTAGCGAACTCATCGCCGTATCCCCAATCGAGGCGTACATGGATCGTAAACTCTTCATGCACAACCTCGGTCATGCCGCAGGAGCCTATATCGGTCACCTTCGCCACCCCGAGGCGATCTATCTTTTGGATGTTCTTAAAGACAAGGAAGTCTTTGAAGCCGTTAACGAGGCGATGGAGGAGGGCGCTCAACTTCTTCTTTCGCTCTATCCCACAACATTTACCAAAGAGGACCTTCGTGAGCACCAAGAAGATCTCCTGAAGCGTTTTCAAAACCCTGTCTTAGGGGACACAATTTACCGAGTTGGAAGAGATTTGAAAAGAAAACTTGCTTTTGATGATCGCCTTTTGGGGGCGATGCTCAAAGCAGAGGAGCAACACACTCCCTTTGAGGCGATCGCCGAAGCGTATGCTTCAGCCCTTCGCTTCAATGCCCGCGATGAGAATGGGAACCTCTTTGCAGGGGATGAGACGTTCTTTAACGAAATCCAGGGCCTCTCCGTGAAAGAGCAGATTCTTTTTGCTTCCGGTCTTCACGAGGAGCAACTGCCAGTTCTTGTCCTTCAAACGATTATCGATAGATTGCAAGCACATCCTCAAGGCGTTTCATGAACCGCCGTCGGAAGTGATCAGGGCCTAAGATCTCAACGGAATCACCGCATTGAATCAAGCGTAGGGTAAGCTCAATTGAGTTCTCTACATCCATGTTGCAGATCCATGAACCGTCTTTGAGTTTCTCCAATTGTGGTTTGCCATGAACCAGTTGGCGAAAAGCGTTCAATGCTGAACGTTCCTTTAACTTAAGGCTCAGCGGAATCATGTCGATCGCATCGAATGATTCGGGGGGATCGGGGAACTTAAAGGGTTTGAGGTTATCTGGAATCGTGTATGTTTCATCCAAGATCGTGGCACTGGTAATCGTTGAGATATCTACCGTTACGATCTCGGTGGTGTGCCGGAGGCGCCCGGTTACGGTAATCGGGTGGCGAGTTTCATCGGTCTCTCTAAAACCGATGAAGTAAGGAGCCAGCTCAGTTTCAATCGACTCAAACCCTTTGAGCGATTGAACGATTCGGACGATTCGACCACTGACCCAGGAATCGATGAGGACCTCCAACACTGCGTTAAAGGCACTGCTCTCCTTTTGGGCGATCAGTTGCTTGTCGATCTGCTCCGC
>CAYUHP010000118.1:0-3863 GCA_964444595.1 uncultured Sphaerochaeta sp.
TCCTAACAAGTTGACGTTGCCCAAGGCAGGGAGGTTCTCTCAGCCTTGGGTTTTTTATGCGAACTTTTCAAAAAGCCCCTTGCGTTCTTTCCTAAGAGGGTCCATGATAAGGGTTTAACTACGGAGGGGGGTAGAGGATGCGCGAAAATCTGACAATGATGATTAAACCAGCGTCAGCAGCGTGCAACCTTGGATGTGACTACTGCTTTTACCTTGATACTGCATCCAACCGAGAAGTTCATCACCACCCGATCATGGGCGACGATGTTGCCCGAGCAATCATCGACAAGAGCATGGCACTCGCACAGAACATCCAGTTCGTCTTCCAAGGAGGTGAGCCCTCCTTGGCTGGTCTTTCTTTCTTTGAGCGCTTTGTCGCTCGGGTCAATGAACGACAAGGCGAAGGTCAACGAATCACCTGGGCGTTCCAAACGAATGGAGTGGGCTTGGATGAGTCGTGGGCTCGCTTCTTTAAAGCGAATGATATCCTGGTGGGAATCTCTTTTGACGGAGCTCGGCGGCTTCATGACCTGCATCGGATCGACCATCACGGTGCGGGCAGTGGTCGAAGGGTGCTTGATACGATCGCTCTCTTTACCAAGGAAGCGGTGGAATTCAACATTCTAAGCGTTGTAACGAATGATATGGTCGATAATGTGCAAATGCTCTATTCCTTCCTGGGTGAGCATGGGCTACACTATCAACAGTACATCCCATGTATCGACCCGATTGTTGGGATGCACAGTTTCTTGAGCGCTGAGGAGTATGAACGATTCCTCAAAGCGATGTTCGACTTGTGGTTTGACTCATTTATGAAACAAACTCCAGTCTCAAACCGTTTTTTCGATAATCTTGTGGGGATGATAGCCGGCTATCCTCCCGAGAGTTGCGATATGGCTGGCATCTGTTCCGTGCAATATGTTTCTGAAGCCAACGGGGATATCTATCCCTGCGACTTCTATTGCACTGATGAGTATCGATTAGGAAATATCCTAGTTGATGAGTTTCCGACCCTCGATGCAAAGCGCATGGCACTGCGCTTTATCGAGGAGAGTCCTAACACGATCGACGAGTGTGTGACATGTCCGTGGAAGCACCTGTGCAGAGGCGGGTGTAAACGTTATCGAAGTGATGACGGGTATCGCTTCTGTTCGACGATGAAGGGTTTTTTCCCTTATGTGATTGAACGATTGCACTACGTGGCCAAGCAGATAATTCCTACTTAGTGAGGTACTGCATGAATACTGAAGTCAAAAAGAAGGGGAAACCAGAAGTAAATTTCAAGTTCTTCCTCCGTCTCTTCTGGGAAACATTTACCTTGAGTATGTTTACCTTTGGCGGGGGGTTTGTGATCATCAGCTTGATGCGCAAGAAGATGGTCGCAAAACTGGGTTGGATCGACCAAGATGAGATGATGGACTTTGTCGTCATCGCGCAATCGGCCCCGGGGTCGGTCTCCGTAAATGGATCGATGATGGTTGGCTATCACCTGGCAAAAACCCCAGGTGCTCTTGTTGCCGCCTTTGGAACGATCTTACCTCCGATGTTGATCCTCACCGGGGTGAGCTTCATCTACACTGCTGTTCAACACAACGTGTGGATTGAAGCTGCGTTCAGTGGAATGCGCCCTGTTGTTGCAGCGATCGTCATGCAGGTGTCCTGGAAGCTCTTCAAACCATTTCTTAAATTAAAAGCATTCCCGGCAATTCTGCTCTTTGTGATCAGTTTTGTCTTGTTGTATATCCTGAAGATCAGCATGATCATCATCATCTTGGTGATGCTGATCCTTTCGACTTCAGCCAACCTCTATGAGATGAGGAGAAAGAAAAAGCGCATGGAGGAAGACGTATGACCCTCTACCTCCAGCTCTTCTTAAGTTTCTTTCAAATCGGTCTCTTCTCAATCGGGGGTGGCTACGTCGCAATGCCCTTGATCCAAAGCCAAACGGTGGATATCCACGGTTGGCTCACTCAAGCTCAGTTTGCGGACTTGATCACAATCGCCGAGATGACTCCCGGCCCGATCTCAATCAACGCCGCGACCTTTATCGGAATTAAGATCGCCGGCATTCCCGGGGCGTTGATTGCAACGTTCGGAAACGTCCTGCCTTCCTTTGTCATCATGTTGATCCTCGCTAAGCTCTACGAGCGCTTTCGCGAGCAAACAATCATCCGAAACGTCTTAACCAGTGTTCGGCCGATCGTCGTTGCTGCAATTCTTACCGCGGGGCTCATTCTGCTTGAGTTTGCCCTTGAGTCCTTTAAGCAACCAAACATCTTCGCAATCATCGTCTTCCTCATGGCGTATATATTGATCAATTCAAAAAAGGTTCCGATGGGTCCGGTTGCTGTCTTAGGCATCGGGGGCCTCATCGGACTCGCTAAGCAGGGGATAATATATCTTCTTGAGGCAGGGATAGTAGTAATATGATTCGTTTAACAAAAGGTGTGTTTTCTGATCTGGCGATCTGGATGATGGGCTTTGGAATGCTCGTTGGGGTAATCTTTCCCTTCTTCATGGCATTTCTTGGGATGGACCCTTCGATCGCCTATACTCTTTGGTTCTTTGTTGTATGTATCCTTGCCGGACTCATCGTCGGAGCGGTTAACATCCTGCTTGCCCACTTAGTCGTTGGCGGACGGTTGAACTTGCTTTCTGCCCACATGGGCAAGATTGAAGACAAGCTGCACTCAATCAGCGGAAGCGATTCGCTCGTCGATTGTTCCGCAGAGGATTGTCACTTAACGGTGGACAGCACCGATGCAATTGGTCGCTCATCCGCTTCCTTTAACAGCCTTGTTGATACTCTATCATCATCTCTTCAACTGGAGATGCAGATTCGCTCCTACACCCGGATGCTTACCACCCACTTGGAGGTGGAGGTCCTTTGTCAAAAAGCGCTTTCAAGCTTGCTTGAGCTTTTTTCGATCGATGGGGGAGCGGTCTTGGTTGAAAGTGGTGGAAGCTTGAAGACCCTCGGCTCCAGTGGCCTTGCCAACGCTGAGGGATTAGGAAAAAACCCTCAAGTGCTGGAGACGCTGCGCCAATTAACGCGCAAGCGGATCGACATCCCCGTTGAAGCTCAGATCGACGGAGTTGTTGCAACGTTCCGTCCCCAAACGGTGGTCCTCTTTCCAATCATTTATAAAGGCCTTGGAATGGGCGTTGTGGCCTTAGCAACAAGCTCACCTCTTTCATCTGAGGTGGAGAACCACCTCGACCTCTTCATCTCCAGTCTTGCCCTTGCTCTTCATAATGCCGTTACCCATGATCAGATCCAGCGCCTTGCAGCTGTCGATCCACTGACTGGGGTGTATAACCGGCGCTTCGGTCTTACTCGCCTTCGTGAGGAGTTCATCCGTTCGATCAAGCAAAACACCACCCTCGGTGTACTAATGATCGATGTGGACTTCTTCAAGGAAGTGAACGACACCTACGGTCATACAGTAGGAGACCGAGTCCTTCAGGGAATTGCCACCTCCGCTCGTTCTCAATTGCGCGAGGGCGATCTCCTCGTTCGCCTCGGCGGTGATGAGTTCATGGTAGTTCTCCTCGGAGCCAGCGGTGATGATGTCTTAGAGGTTGGCGAAGCGATTAGACGAACGGTGAGTGAACGAACCACAAGTTGGGGCGAGCAGAAGATCCAAGTTACCGTTTCGATCGGGGGTTCGTCACTTGCCACACTGGATGTGAAAGATGAGCAGGAGCTGATCGAGGCTGCCGATAAGGCGCTCTACCATGTGAAGGAGAGCGGAAGAAATCGGGTGGGAGTGTGAAATGAGAACCATCACCACCCTTGCTCTTGATTACGGTGGCGTCCTCGCCGGCTTTATTCAAAAAGAGTCATTGAGGGCGATGAGCAA
>CAYUHP010000119.1:0-1698 GCA_964444595.1 uncultured Sphaerochaeta sp.
CTCTTCATCTTCGCACTGATAACTTTTACCCGCTCATCAAAGGAGGGCGAACCTTTGTAGTGGTACGCTTTCGAGTAGGAGGGGTAACCCGGCAACTTTGGATCAAAGAGGGTTTGGAAGGGATCACTGTGCTCCCACTCTTGGACCGGTTCATCATAGCGCAAGTCTCCGCCAAAGGAGAGGTCGGGATACTCAGCGGCAAAATAGCGCTCCACCAACAGCTTGAGGATCTCCAAAATCCCCGTACCGTCGCTTAAGGCGTGGAAACACTCCAAGGCGATTCGGTGCTTCGAGTAGAGCACCCGAATCAAGTAGCCGTTGTTTTTCTTGAAGATAAATCGGCCGGCGGGATAGGAGCCCTCGGGGTGGATGATTGAATCCTTTGTATTGGGAGTGAGGTAGTACCAATAGAACCCTTTTTTCAACGTTACTTTGGTGTAGGGACACCGCGCAAGCACATCATCCAGCGCCTGCTTCAAGCGCTGGGGCTGAATCTCCTCCTTCAAGTCGATCGAGATTCGAAAGGTATTGGCGTTGAACGCCGCCTCCGTTGGCGGATAGATTAAGGCGGAGTTGTCGAGGGCGATGAACCCCTCTGGAACGCTTTTTTCGATCTTTAACACGACTCTACTTCCTCTGGTAGATCGGGGTGCGAATCAACCGAGCTTTCTTCAACTTCTTGTGAACTTCCACCGCTACTTCATCCCCGAACGCCAAGCTCGGTTCGCGCCTGATCAACACCAGGGCAAAAAAGATTCCGGTTGTCGGGCTCTTCATTCCGCTGGTAACAAAGCCGATCTCCTCGTCGTTCAAAAAGACAGGATATCCACTCCGAGGTACGGCTTTGTCGATCATCTCGATTCCACGAAGGGTTCGCCCCACTCCACGCTCTTTTTGAGCAACGAGGGCGGCCTTGCCACAAAAGTCTTCCTTATCAAACTTCACGAAGACCCCGAGGTTTGCTTCAAGGGGAGTAATTGAATCACTGATCTCATTGCCATACAGGGGCAACTTTGCTTCCAAGCGGAGGGTGTCCCGACAGCCAAGACCACAGGGGAGTGCCCCGTTTTCTATGAACAGCTTCCAAAGGGTCGGGGCATCATCTAAGTCCATATAGATCTCAAAGCCGTCTTCACCGGTGTAGCCGGTTCGGCTGATCAGGCAAAGGACCGAGTCAATCAAGCATTGATTACGGAAGGTGAAACTTTCCATCTCGCCGATGTCAGCGATGAAGCGGGAGAGCAGCTTTACCGCTTTGGGCCCCTGAAGAGCCAAAAGCGCCGTTGAACTGCTGATATCCACCACAAACGGAGCGTCTTTCGCCCTTGGATTATCTTTGGTGATCCAAGCGAGGTCTTTGGCCGTATTTGCGGCGTTGAGGACCAAGAGATAGGATTCGCTGTGTCTTCGATACACAAGGATGTCATCGACAACCGTACCGTCGGGGTAGCACATCATCGTGTACCGACATTGGCCAACTTCCATATCGCTGATTCGGTTGGTAAGCAGCCAATCCAAGTAAGCGCCCGCTTCCTCGCCGGTAACAACGCACTCACCCATGTGCGAGACATCAAACAGCCCGACACCGGTTCGCACCGCCTCATGCTCGGCAAGAATTCCCCCTTCAAAGTGCAGGGGCATCTCCCACCCACCAAAGTCGACGAGCTTTGCCTGCTCGCCATAGTGATCAAAGAGCAC
>CAYUHP010000119.1:1798-3794 GCA_964444595.1 uncultured Sphaerochaeta sp.
ACTCCGCTGGTGAACACAAAAGGACCGGCACTGACTGCCTGACTGTAGGGCCCGATCGCTTTTGGGGCTTTTTCCGTGGCAACTTCACTCTTTTTTAATTGAAACAACATCGCGCATCTCCTTGTATTAGTACCATACAGAGGCAAAACGTCTCTTACAAGAGGAACTCCAATAATTGGAGCGGTCTTTCGGCCACCGCCAAGGTAGATGGAGAGCCTCCATGGCCTTTGGGAAAGCCAAAACCCCAATCCACCGCGATGAACGCACTGCCCACCTCTTTCGCTCCCTCCTCGTCGTGCGGGGTGTCGCCGATGAGGACCGCGTCACGTGGTGAAGTGTTCAGATCTTCCAAGACGTGGCGCATCACCAGAGCTTTGCTGGTCTTATGGATCGGGTCGCTGCCGCGAATCGAGTCAAAATAAGAAGTCAGTCCAAAGTGATCGGTCATCTGTTTTACTAAGGTCTCGGGTTTCAGCGTAGCGATCGCAATGTGGTATCCGCCTTCTTTCAATGCTTCGAGGGTTTGCTCCATTCCTTCATAAAGCTCGGCCCCAAAACGGCCTTTCTCATCATACAAAACGCGGTAGATTTCAACCGCCTTATCGATTAGCGACTCTTCGAGGTCATACACCGCGACAAAGGAGTCGCGGATCGGTGGGCCGACAAACCGGGCAAGAATTGAACGATCCTCCTCCGCTTTGAGCCCGAGGGCACTGATCGCGGCGTTTGCCGTTGCAAAGATCCCCGGAGAAGTGTCCATCACCGTTCCGTCAAAATCAAAGATAGCAAGTTTAAACTTCATGAGATGACCCTACGAAAAAAGCGGAGTTCAATCAAGCGATGAGTGAGCGCAATGCGGAATGAAGATGAGCATTGGAGGCAAGCAGATCACAGTGTTCATCGACAAAGGGTACATCTTCAAACGCCGGACCAATCACTCCGCCAGCTTCTTGGAGAATCGCCATTCCCGCTGCCAGATCGTAGTAGCCTAACGCCCGCTCGTAGTACCCGTCCAGCCGGCCACTGGCGATGTAGGAGAGCTCCAAAGCACAGGAACCGAAGGAGCGGAGGTCGCTGGTGGCTTTGGCGATCTTCTTCATGCTTTCGAAGTAGGAATCAACCAGATCCCGGCGGCGGTGCGGCGGTACGGCAACCACGATCGCTTCACTCAGCTGTTGAACATTCGAGACGGTGATTTTTTGGCCGTTGAGAAACGCCCCTTCGCCTTTTGTGGCCCAAAACAGTTCATCCTGGCGGGGGTTATACACTACCCCAACAAGTGGTTTGTGCTTCTCTTGCTCCCAGGCGATGGAGATCGTGTAGTTGGGCATCCCTCGAACGAAGTTTGTCGTTCCGTCGATCGGGTCGATGACCCAGCGCGAAGCGTGGGTGTCACCACTGGATCCACTTTCTTCGCCGTACATCGCGTCATGGGGAAAGTGGAGGCGGATTGTGTCTTTAATTACCTGCTCCGTTTGGATATCGACATCCGTAACGTAATCATTGGCGTCTTTCATGCGAACGGCAAAGTTGCCGCTTCGTTCCGCTCCCAATACATACGAGCCCGCGCGGCGAGCAGCCTGCAGGGCAACTTCAAGATGGGTCTTCATACTTATTATACTCGCTTCTTCTCCCGCAGTCGTTGTTCTGCGTTCATTACAAATTTCCAATCCGTTGGGGTGAAATCTTCTTTTTTAATCTCTGCTTCATCGGCTAAGATCATTCGACCTTCACGATCAAAAGCAATTGAAAGTGCATGCCATGATCGTTTGTTGTTTGCATGCATGATCGCCGCAACATTCACTTTTCGTGTCCAGGCGCTGAGCGTATCCCCTCTGGCAGCCAACACGATGATCGTCAGTTGCAAGGGGGTGATAGTAAACATGCGTTCCTGGCCGGGCTGAAGAGTTGAACGCTTGATCTGCTCAAGCATTCGCTCAAGTGATTCGATGACGTGACTCATGCTCTCTTTGAGGAAGGTATTAAAGGACCAAAG
>CAYUHP010000120.1:0-3678 GCA_964444595.1 uncultured Sphaerochaeta sp.
CCAATCAGCCAACGGGAGTGCGTTGCATCCCATCTGAAGCGGGTTTCATACTGATCCAAGAGGCGAACTGTTTTGCTGTCAGGTATCATTACCTCTTAAGTATAAAGTATATACTAATGGGATGAAAGAAGAGGCGACTTTAGTTCTCGAAGAACTTGTTTCCAATATCCTGTCGATACCAAGAGTTCTCAAAGGAGACGTGTTCTACACCTTGGTAGGCTCGCTTGTTGGCATTAATGATATTGTAGTCGATTCCAACAACGGTGACATTTCGTCCACCAGTGGTAACCAGGTTGCCATCTTGCTTCTGCACTCCTCCGAAGAAGTACTTTGGAGCTCCTTCAAAGGTGTTGTGGAGAAGGGCGGCGGGAATCGGGGCCAGAACTTTGCCAGTGACCGGTTGTTGAGGATATCCCTCACTGGCCACAACCAGGGCAACGGAGCTGTTGCTTGAGCAGCACAGCTTCAGATCCCCAAGGGTGTCCTGCTGCATTGCCGTAAGGATCTCGACAAGGTCGGTACAGATCAGGGGGATGAACGCCTGGGCGGCGGGATCGTTGAAGCGAACGTGGTAGTCAACAAGCATCGGGCCCTCTTTGGTGAGGATCGTACTGATCGTCAACACGCCTTTGTAGGCCATCTTCTCTTTCTTTAAGCCTTCCAGGGTAGGTTGTACGATCTTCTTGATCAGCGAATCTCTGACGGAGTCCTGCAAGGGGACTGGGCAGATAGAGCCCATACCGCCAGTGGGGGTTCCTCCGCTCTCAACGCGCATGTAGTCGCTGCAGATCGGAAGGAGCATGTAACTGTTGGTATCCACAAAAAGCGTAACGGTCATGGGAAGACCGACGAGGTGTTGCTCTAAAATAATCGGCCCATTTTCAAGAAGCGTTGCCGAGAAATCCATCAGCGTGGTGTAATCGGAGGAATCGACCATCACTCGGGATGGAGCTATTTGATTACTCTTCACCACAAAGCGTTCACCTTCATGCTGTTTGAGGTGAGTACTGAGGTCCTCGATCTTATCAAATAAAACGTGGTGGGGTGTTGGGATCTTATGACGTTCGGTAAATTTACGGGCAAAGTCCCGATCTCCCTCCAAAGGAAGCGCTCGCTTGGGGGCACCAAAGGTATCGATTCCGCGTTCGTTGAGGTAGTCGATGACGCCGGTGAACAGCGGAGCTTCGGTTCCCACAAAGACGTAGTTGATCGTGTGCTCTTGGCACACACGGTATACTGCTTCCGGATCGGATGGATCGATTTCAATGTTTTTAGCAATCGATTCTGTTCCGGCGTTCCCCGGAGCTACGTAGAGCGCACTGATAAGCCTGCTCTGAGAGAACCACCATGCGATTGCATGATCTTTGGCACCGGAGCCCAATACTAATACTCTCATCGAATTACCTTCTTGAAAATCATTGTCTTAAAGCTACCATTTAAGCGCTTTCATGGTCAACAAGGGCAAACTAAGCCTCGAATAGAGAGGGAGTAAGAATGGCTAACGCATTACAATTTAATCTTCTTCGCCTGAAGAATTAACTTGTTTGTATACAAGTTATTATCAAGAGGATAAAAGAAGTGTGCTGCAAAACAAAAGCCAATTAGAGCAGATGCGCAAGCGCTTCTTTATATGCTTCGACCGTGAGGGCTTGGACGGCAGCCTGTTTGACTTGGGCAGTGTGGGGAATCCCTTTAAGGTACCCGCCGATGAACTTACGCATCAGGGTGCACGCAGTTGGTTCGTCATAGTGATCAACAAGAGCAGTGAGGTGGGTTAATAGAAGAGTAACCTTCTCTTCAGCGGATATGATCGGTTTCTCTTTCTTCTGCAGCAGTGCTTTTGTTTGATTAAAAATGAGGGGGTTTCCAACTGCTCCCCGGGCAAACATGACTCCGTCGACGCCCGTCTCTTCCATCATCCGCACGGCATCCTCCGCTTCAAAGAGATCGCCCGAGCCGAGAAGGGGGATCGTCAGTCCTTTCTTTGTGAGGTGGGCTTTTAACGCAGTGAGATACTCCCACTTTGCAAACGGGGCGTAGCCTTGGCTGCGGGTTCGAGCGTGGAGGGTAAGAAGATCAGCTCCACCATCGACGGCTGCATCAGCAAACTCGAGGTAGTTCTCACTCATGGTATCCCACCCGATTCTAAACTTAACGGAGGTGGGGATCCCGCTCTCTTCTTTGATGATCCGAACGATCTCTTTGATGAGGGGAGGGTCTTTCATCAGAGCTGAGCCTGCTCCGGTCTTTGTTACTTTGGGTACGGGACAGCCGGCGTTGATATCGATCATCGTCGGCTGATACTCTTTGACGATCTTCAGGGCGGTCCTCAATGAGGAGGTTTCGCCAAGAAAGAGTTGGATCGCATACTCCTCTTCCGCTTCAGCACGGGGAAGAAGGGTTATCGTCTTCTCCCCCTCCCGGGCCAAACCTTCGACACTGACCATCTCGGTGTAGGTGAAGTCAGCTCCGCCTTCCAGGCAGAGCTGGCGAAAGGGCACATCGGTGTAGCCGGCGAGCGGGGCGAGGAAGAGGTTTCCTTTGATCGTAAGGGTATCGGTTATTGGTATACTGTGAACGCTACTCATGATTCCTGCTTGAGGGCAAAGGCCCTGAAGCTGTTATCATAAATAACCTCGGCAACCTCTTCAACTGCCGTATCGCGGATTTCTGCAATTGCGTAAAGAGTTTCAATGATGTAGTGGATCTTATTCCGTTCCCCTTTGTATTGGTGGGGCGTCATAAACGGTGCTTCGCTTTCAATAAGGATCCGATCCAAGGGAAGGTGATAGGCAACCTCGTGGAGGCTACGGTTGTGTTTAAACGTCAAATTTCCGGCAAATGAGAAGAAGATATTTAGATCGAGTACTTTTCGAGCAAATGACCAGTCTTCGCCAAAGCAGTGGAGAACTCCCCCCTTCGGCGGGAGCTTTTCGTTAAGGATTGGCAAGAGGTCATCTTTTGCATCACGGTTGTGGATGATCACCGGCTTATCTAAGATTCGGGCGATCTCCAGATGCTTAAGCATCAGTTCAATCTGCTGGCTTTTGGCGTGGGCGTAGTGGTGGTAGTCGAGTCCAGTCTCGCCGATAGCGATAACGCGATCGCGCTTGGCGTTGGTCATTACCCGCTCCTCCCAGTTCTGCCCTGGGCTTAACACTTCTGTGGGAGATACACCAACAGCGTGGAGAACCGCACTGTTGGATTTCAGGTTGTCGTAGGTTTTCTCAAAATCAGCGAGGCTATTAGTGATCGAGACGACATGGGTGACGCCTTTTACCTTAGCCATTTGGACTGCCAACAGCTGACTCATCTTATCGTCTTGAATCAGACCGATGTGAGCATGTGTGTCGAATAACTTCATACTAGCTCCTTGAGAAAATTCACTATCGGGAATTTCATCTGTATAATACCATGCGGTATTTCAGCCGTCAATGTTGCAACTCTTCAACACTCAACCAATTAGAGGTTCGTGAGATAAGTTTGACAATTTCAAGAGGGCGTGGTAGTTTTACATCGATATGAATAGAGATCGCTCGCGGGGGAGCAGGGTGAGTCAAAATATCGACCGCCCACCTACCGGATACATATATTTAGTTAAAAATCCAGCATCAAATGAGACTTCTATTTGTGCTTGGGATTCGGTGTTGTACCCGGGCACGAGCGTTGTTGTGCCCA
>CAYUHP010000121.1:0-3660 GCA_964444595.1 uncultured Sphaerochaeta sp.
TCATTGATTACAACGTGTTTGTAGCCAACAAGGGGAAGCAGTGCCTGGATCTCTTGATCACTCGGTAAATTATTCGCTCCGGCGATATCCCACAGTTGAACAAGCGGTCCGATTGTCGGATCGAACGCCCCGTCAGAAAGTTCGGCGATCTCCAAGGCGAGCTTGATGACGGTGAACGTTTCATCGCTGACGACGACTGAATGAATACCACTGGCGTTATTGATTGCGGCCAGCTCACTGTCATCGAGGTGAATGCTCATTAAGTGCTCGATCTCATCGATGCGATTAAACGCGGCGGTGAACTCGACCTCGGTGCTTTGGTCATACAGGGTGATCGTACAGATCGTCCCAAGCATTAACTGAGTTTGGCTGGTCGGTTCAACACTCTTTGGTTTGCAGGAAACCAAGAGAACAATACTTATTATAGATAAAAACAGAATTCTGGTTACTCGTTTCATAGCTAACGCCTAGTATGAAAAGAAGATGAAAAAATTGCAAGGAAGAAGCTAAGATATTTCCCCTTTTTATTCTTCAGAATATACATACCCCCATAGGGTATTTATATGACACGTGTCTAAACACCACTAGCAACAACCTAAATTGACTGTTTACTATGTTGACACATACCCTACGGGGGTATATAAATGAGTTATGGATGCAGAAATGAAAAAGAAAATCGATCCTCGCCTTGCCCGGATCGAAGGCCAAGTAAAGGGTATTCGAAATATGGTTCAAAGTGACCGTTATTGTGTAGATATTCTGCTTCAACTCTCTGCCGTTGTTTCGGCCCTCAAGAAAGTTGAAGACTTGGTGATGGAAAACCATTTAAACACGTGCGTAAGCGATGCCCTTCGTCAAGGCGACGAAGAGAAGCGCGCAGCGAAAGTGAAAGAGGTAATGGATGTGATGGCGAGCTTTCGCCGGCAGTAGAAAAAGAACAAGCAACCCGAAGGTTGCTTGAGTCTGGGCAGTGCCAGGATTGAACTGGCGACTTCCACGATGTCAACGTGGCACTCTCCCGCTGAGTTAACCGCCCATTAATGGTACATCAGCGATAGTAGCAGTAAATGAAGAAGCTGTCCAGTAGGTTTGGTTTCAATTCCCCACTTGGGGAGAAGGAGAAAAGATATGAAGACGATCATCATGACTGAGGGAATGCATTGTTCCGGTTGTGAGAACCGGGTAGTTTCTACCCTGAAGGCCCTTGAAGACATCAAGGGAGTCAAAGCAAACGCCAAGAATGGCAAAGTCACGATCAAGCATTCCAATCTTGAGACGATTGAACACGCAAAGGCGGCGATCAAAGAAGCCGGCTATGAGGTACTTTCATGAAGAGTATTAAAGTTGGAGTGGGCGGGATGACGTGTGCGTCTTGCTCCTCCGCTGTCCAGCGCACCCTCACCAAGCTTGAGGGGATGGAAAAAGCACAAGTTAACTTAGCGACCGAGACCGCTACCCTCTCCTTTGACGAGAGTGCCCTTGATCTTGAAGTGATCAAGAAGGCAGTAAAGCGAATCGGTTATGAAATATTAGAAGATGTCGATTACGAGGCCAAAGAGCTTGAGAAGCAGAAAGAGCTGAAGGACCTGGGTAATCGTCTTGTCATCTCAGCGATCATGGCCTCGATTCTCATGGTCATCTCGATGGGACCGATGTTTGGCTTACAACTTCCGATCAGTCACCACACCAATGCGATCCTTCAACTGATCCTCAGTGGGGCAACGATGGTGGCGGGCTACTTCTTCTTTACCAAGGGCTTCACCACTCTGGTCAAAGGCGAGCCAAATATGGACAGTTTGGTGGCAATCGGAACCGCCGCATCCTTCCTCTACTCAATCTACGGAGTCATTCAGCTCTTCCTAGGAGATGCAGAAGCATTCCACCACCTCTACTTTGAGGGCGTAGCAACGATCATTACCTTAGTGATGCTCGGCCGCTACTTAGAAAACCGTTCTAAGGGGAAGACTGGCGAAGCGATTCGCAAGCTGATGGAGCTTGCTCCTCAGACTGCCAGCGTCCTCCGAGACGGAGAACAGGTCATCATCGATGCCAAAGACGTTGTCGTGGGCGACATCGTCTTGGTAAGACCCGGTGAGAAGCTCCCCGTTGATGGAATCGTTCTCTCTGGAAATTCAGCGATCGATGAGTCGCTGTTAACTGGTGAGTCGATTCCCGTTGAAAAAGAGCTTGGCAGTGAAGTATACGCAGCTACGCTCAATACAACCGGAGTACTGCAGTATCGAGCAAGTAAAGTCGGCAGCGACACCGCTCTTGCCAACATCATCCAGCTCGTCCAAGAAGCTCAGGGCTCCAAAGCCCCAATCGCTCGTGTTGCCGATACGATCAGCGGAATCTTTGTCCCAATCGTCATCGCAATTTCGGTCCTTACCTTTGCCTCATGGATGATCTTTGGAAAGACCCCCTTTGACATCGCGATCATCCGAGCGGTCAGTGTGCTTGTTATCGCCTGTCCCTGTGCCTTGGGCCTTGCCACTCCCATTGCAATCATGGTCAGTTCCGGTAAGGGAGCAAAAATGGGAATCCTCTTCCGTAACGCCACAGCCATTGAGCAGCTGAAGCAAGTGGACACGGTTATCTTCGATAAGACTGGAACCCTCACGATCGGAAAGCCGGTGGTAACGGATATCATCGCCGAAGATCCAACAAAAACTCTTACTCTGGCGGCAAGTCTGGAGGAAGGCAGTGAACACCCTCTTTCCAAGGCTATCGTTGCAAAAGGAAAAGAAGAGAACATCAAACCTCAGGAAGTAGCAAACTTCCAGGCTCTCGTAGGCCGAGGCATTGAAGGAGTTATCGATGAGAAACCACTCTATATCGGTAACCTTGCTCTGATGAATGAGCGAGATGTCACCCTCACCGAAGCAAACCTAAAGGATTTGGAGCGCTTAAGTGATGAGGGTAAGACTCCCCTCTTTGTTGCTCAAGAGCAGGTTCTCCTTGGAATCATCGCCGTTGCGGATACACTCCGTGATGAGTCCGCTCAGGTAATCGCTCGCTTAAAGAAGCGCGGTATTAAGACGATCATGCTCACCGGAGATAATGAACGCACCGCGAAAGCGATCGCGGCCCAAGCCGGAGTCGATTCTTTCTTAGCCGGTCAACTCCCCGACCAAAAAGAAGCAGCAATTGCCAAGTGGGCCAAGAGGAGCTCAGTTGCAATGGTAGGAGATGGCATTAACGATGCTCCTGCTCTTGCCAGTGCCACTGTTGGTATTGCAGTAGGTTCGGCAACCGATGTGGCCTTAGAGACAGCTGACGTTGTTCTGGTGCGTAACCACTTAGAGGATGTAGAGAAGGCAATCCGCCTCTCCGGCTCTACAATGCGTAATATCCACCAGAACCTCTTCTGGGCGTTTATCTACAATATCATCGGAATCCCGATTGCGATGGGCCTGTTAACGATCTTTGGTGGTCCTTCCCTCAATCCAATGTTTGCAGCGTTTGCAATGTCGATGTCATCAGTCAGTGTTGTGGCCAATGCATTGAGGTTGAATAGGTTCAAGTAAACCTCAAAGAAGATTCTTCCAAGCCCCTAATTAGGGGCTTGGATTGTTTATAGTGAAAAGAGGTGCACCCCCATAGGAATGCACCTCGATATCAAACATCTACAAGAAGGTTATTTGAGATCCTTCTTAATCG
>CAYUHP010000122.1:0-3567 GCA_964444595.1 uncultured Sphaerochaeta sp.
CGCTTCCGCTTACCGCCTTGGTTCGCGAGATGATGGAAACCCTCCACGCCGATGGTTTTGGTCAGGATGACCACAGCGCCTTAGCTCGTTACTATGCGAAGCTGAGCGGAACGAAGATCGGAAAGTAGGTGGAGAATATGGATACGAGCTTCATTAAGGGGATCATTCCCCCAATTTTAACCCCAATTACCGCTGATGAGGAGGTCGATGAAGTAGCACTACGTCGCCTTGTTGAGTTTATCATTGAAGGCGGCTGCTCCGGAATTCTGGCATTTGGCTCAAACGGCGAGTTCTATATGCTCAGTGATGAGGAAATGGAAAAGGCGTTGGCGGTTATGATCGACCAAGTCTCCTGTCGCATTCCCGTCTACATGGGAGTCGGGGCGATTCGCACCAGCACGTGTATTCGACACGCTCAAATGGGTGTGCGCTACGGGGTTAAGGGAGTTTCGATCCTCCAACCGATGTTTCTCAAACCAACTGAGGATGAGCTGAAAGAGCATATTCGATCAATTGCTGCTTCGGTGCCTGATACGCCGGTGTTGCTCTACAATAATCCGGCCAGATGCGGATACGGGATGAGCCAAGGCCTCGTTGAGGAGTTGGCTCATACCATCCCGAACCTCGTGGGGATGAAGGACAGCAGCGGTGATATGACGCAGACGATGGAGTTTATCCGACGAAATCGTGATGTTGGTTTTAAAGTCATGTGCGGAAAAGATACGCTCATCTATGCAGGCCTTGCTCACGGAGCAGTTGGTGCAGTGTGTTCAACAGCCAACTATCTTCCTGAACTGGTCTGCTCGATCTACGACAAGTTTGTTGGCGGTGACTTAGAAGGCTCACTTGAGGCTCAATACGCCTTGAACCCGATTCGCCTTGCTACCGATGCTTCTAGCTTCCCCGTGGCAACGAAAGACTTGGCAAATCTTGTCGGCCTTGATGTTGGTAAACCGTTCTTACCTAGCAAGAGCTCTCCTTCCAATCAAATGAAGAATCTTCATGATCGGATGGTAGAGGGTGGGTTTACCGTTATTGATTAAGAAGCTGTATCTCTAAGAAGAAAGCCGCCCTGAAGGCGGCTTTCACTGTCACAAAGGTTAATGTTACAAACCTGGTGTCATGGAATAACCCATCATATAGGAGATTTTTCCAGCAGTATCACGAAGATGAGGAATCGAACCTTCAATCTCCTCAACACTCATGTTTGACGTTAAAGCACTGAGGCTGATCGCCGCAACAATCTTGTTGTCTCGGCCTTTGATTGGTACTGCCGAGCAGTTATCGCCTTCGATAAACTCATTACGGTCTCGTCCAACACCTTCGGCACGAATCTTTTCCAGTTCAAGCTTGAATTGCTTTGGTTCAGTAATTGTTTGGTCGGTATATCGAGGGAGTCCTTTCTCGGCGATCAGCTCATCGAGCTCCTTTTCCGGAAGGTCGCTTACAAGGACCTTTCCAAGAGCCGTGCAGTGAAAGGGAAGTTGTCGACCGGGAGTGAAGTAGGTTCGAGGAGTTGATTGAGTATCAATCCGGTCGAGCATGAGGATCTCTCCATTGTAGAGCACCGCCATATTGACGTTTGCCTTTGGGAAGTGGTTCCACAGCAGTTCCAGATAGGGCATCGTTACTCGACGGATATCCTGGGATTGAAGAGCACTTCTGCTCAGCTTCAATGTTTTTAACGAGATCGAGTACAACCCGGTTGAAGGGTCTTTCGTCATATATCCTGAGTTTTGGAGGGTGGCTAACAGCCTAAAAGCCATATTTGAGTTGGTTGATAGGGCAGTGCACACATCCTGAATTGAAATAGGACCACTTTGTTCGGAAGCGAAATCAAGGATTTGGAAACAACGAGTTACTGTTTTAATCGTGTATTTGTCGGATTCGGTTGGCATGGATGAACTCCTCGTGTTCATTTGAAATTAGGGTTAAAACCTATAATATGATTATAGTATTGCACATTGCAATGTAAAACACAAATAAAACCTTACAAAATCACCATAGAGCACGCAAATCTCCGGATAGATATTGCGAAGAAAGGCTCTTGTACTCTAAAAAACAACAACGATTTTCAATTTTGATTATAAGATTTTATAAAACAATAAAAAATTTATAATTAAAATTGACAGTATGGGGTAAGTGAAGTACGCTTAAGAAGTCAAATACCTTTAAAGGAGCCTCATATGGTACCCTATATCCAATCGATGGAAGTGTTTCCCGTAGCGGGAAAAGACAGCATGTTGCTCAATTTAAGCGGAGCTCATGGTCCGTATTTTACTCGAAATATTGTAATCCTCACTGATAGTCAAGGAAACACCGGAGTCGGTGAAGTCCCAGGCGGAGGGAAGATCACTGATGCGTTGAATAAGGTTAAACACTTGGTTGAAGGTAGTAAGCTCAGCATGTATAAGCAGACGCTTCTTACGGTTAAGAAAGCCTTGGGTAATGATGAGGACGATGTGCGAGGTCTTCAAACCTATGACCTTCGAACCGGCATTCATGTCATTACTGCAATCGAAGCTCCACTCTTGGATCTGCTCGGTCAATATCTTGAGGTTCCCGTTGCTTCCTTGCTGGGTGATGGAAAAGTGCGCGACCGGGTGAAGGTTTTGAGCTATCTCTTCTTTGTAGCGGACCGAAAAGTAACGGATCTCCCCTACTATTTTGATGAAACCAACAAAGTTGACTGGTATCGCCTTCGTCACGAAGAGGCGATGGATGCGGATGCTATCGTCGAGCTTGCTCGAGCTACAAAAGAGCTCTATGGATTTGAGGACTTTAAGCTGAAGGGTGGAGTACTGGAAGGCAAGAAAGAGATTGAGGTGATAAAGGCCTTAAAGCAAGCATACCCTGAATCACGAATGACTCTTGACCCCAACGGCGGGTGGCTTCTTAAGGACGCGATCGCCCTCTGCAAAGATATGCATGGGATTCTCTCATACTGTGAAGATCCGTGCGGGGCTGAGGGGGGATATAGTGGACGAGAAGTCCTTAATGAATTCCGTAAGGGAACGGGTCTTCCCACCGCAACGAACATGATTGCAACCGATTGGCGAGAGTTTGGCCACTCCCTGAGTTTACAGAGTGTAGATATTCCTCTTGCGGATTGTCACTTTTGGACGATGAGCGGGGCAGTTCGGGTAGGTCAGCTTTGTGATGAGTTTGGGCTAACGTGGGGTTCGCACTCCAACAACCACTTTGATATTTCATTGGCGATGATCGCCCATGTTGCTGCTGCTGTACCAGGAAACCCAACTGCAGTAGATACTCACTGGATTTGGCAGGAGGGAATTGAGCGTCTTTCAGTGAAACCGCCGCTCATTCAAGACGGACATATCGCAGTGAGTGATGAACCCGGCTTAGGTATCACCGTTGACCGTGAAGCAGTACTTACTGCCCATCAGGTCTATCTTGATAACGCCTTGGGTGCTCGCGATGATGCGATCGGTATGCAGTACTTAATTAAGGATTGGAAGTTCGATCCCAAACGCCCAGCATTGGTTCGCTGACGATGGATCTTTCGACACTTTGGAGCCTGCAGGGCCAGCTATTCCTTCTCCTCGC
>CAYUHP010000123.1:0-3305 GCA_964444595.1 uncultured Sphaerochaeta sp.
AAAAAGGGTGCGGCCTTTTGGGCAAGAATCTCAGAAGCGATGAGCTCGGTTGAAACACTGTGGGCTTTAGCATCATGAAGCGCATTGAGCCTCTTCCGACCGATATTGTGGGCGATCGTGACGCGATTGCCGAAGCGCGAAAGGTGAGCGATGAGGCGAGTGGGGTTGGGGAAGTGTGGCAACGCGTTGAACACAACTACGTGATCAAACACCTGATCAAAATCTAAGCGCTCAATATCTCCGACAATCGTGGTGATCTTTGGATTTGGATAATGAAAACGAGCTTGAGCGATCATCGCCGGGGAGATATCCACGGCGGTAATCGAAGCGACGTTTCGCTTGAGGTAGTGCTCAAAGAGCGCTCCCGAGCCGCACGCCACATCTAAGATGCTTTGACCTTCCTTCAATCCTATCGCTTCAAAGATCTCGTCGATTATTGAAGTGTTCTTTTTAACCGTGTGCTCCCATGAGGGAGCACGCTGGTTGAAGTACTCGATAACCGTTGCCTGGTCGATGACGATCATGCCAGTGCCTTTACTTCTTGGTACGCTTTCATATCGGAATACAGTTCCCCGGTATAGGGATTGGTTCGAGTTTTTTTGACTCGGACAATCATGAAGACGAGAACCGCGATATTTACCGCAAGAGCAAGAGCACTGACGGTGTTGTAGATCGCCGGGTTGTAGGTAGAATCCACGCGGAAGATCGAGTTGTCTTGGAAGGTGGGGAACGTTTGGGCAAACATGCACCACAGCGCCAGGGTATGGGCGCGGTGCTGCAACCAAGCACCCTTACCTACGGTAAACGCACAGATCGTCGGAGCGAGAAGCAGGGCAAAACCACAGTACCACGCGTGGTGAGGTAGACAGTTGTACGTATAGGCAAAGTTCCACAGATCATAGGCGATGATCCAGAACCAAAGCATATCTGGCCACATCATGTCGCGGGACTTATCCGCCCTAATGACGATGCCGACCCACCCGGTGATCGTGATGATGTTCAACAATCCTGCAAGGGCGTTCATGTAGTTCCACGGACCTCCGGCGAGGTTGTAAAAGGTTGTTGACGTTCCCTGCTCGAGCACTTGAGTAATGACCTTGTAGGTCATCCCGACTTCAATGTCTCTCAAGCACGCTTCAAGGATGTTGATCGCCAGAATCAAGGGGGGAAAGAGAAGGGCGACCTTGACTGTCGAAAGCGCTTTGCCTTTGATCTTGCCATGCCGAATGAACCAAAAGCCGATACATCCGGCGGTTGCCGAGTAGACTTTTGCCAAGTGGAACCAGTCGGTGTACGATCTTCCCTTAAGAACGGTGAACCAGCTGATCGTTAGGGCGATCGGCAGGGCAATAAAGAAGATGAGACCGGCGATCTTGCTGCGCCTTGAGACCTCATTGAGGATGAAGAGCGTAGTTAAGACTCCCAACCACACGAGCCACATCATCAGCGGTGAACTTCCATTGAACGTAAACATTCCTTCTTACTCCTCGTAAACTTGAATTTCTTTAATCATGAATTCTTGACCTTGAACCATCCAGCATTCCCAAGCTGAGCAGGAGGGACACTTCTTGTCATTGGCCAAGTAGGGATAGACCGTTCGGCACTTCTTGCACTCAACAAGAGCCTCGATAACCGCTGTCTCCAGTTCAAGGCCCTCCATCTCCGTCCCGTCAAAGGCGGCGGGCCAGCACTCATGGAGATAGCGAGGGATGATGGTGGAGGCTTCGCCTACCTCCACCACAACCTTCGCAATATCTTTTGCGTTTATTGAGTTCTCCTGAGCAAAACGCACCACTCTTTTTTGGATTTCAAAGACGATCCCGAGTTCGTGCATCTTATTTCACCAACCCAACGGAGCGCTTGACGTTTTTAATCGCGATCTTTGCCTTGCGTTTGAGGACCGTTTTGACGACGGCGGGTTTCATATCCAGGAATTGGACTCCCGCCCCGTCGTACTTGCGTTCTAAGGTAATCGCACCGAACTTGCACTTGGTGGTGCACATCCCACAGCCGACACACATGTACTGATCTACATACGTTGCCCCACACCCCAAACATCGCGCCGCTTCCTTTTGAACTTGTTCCTCACTGAGCGTTCCTCGGATATCGCGGAAGGTAACTGCAGTGGGGGAGAGCAGCGGAGCGGGTTTTTGACGCGGGGTGGTATCAAACTCTTCGATGATCGCGTTTGTTTTATCAAACTCATGGAAGAGGCGGCGATCCCGGCCATAGACGAGGGACTGACCTTTTTGGACAAAACGGTGCAGCGAAACCGCCGCTTCTTTACCCATCGCAATCGCATCGATTGCAAACGCCGGACCGGTGTAACAGTCCCCGCCGACAAAGATGTCGGCTTGCGAACTTTGGAAGGTAAAGGAGTCACCTTCGATCGTTCCGTTTGCATTGAGGGTAACGTCTTCACCATCAACGAGGTTGCCCCATTGGATCGTTTGACCGACAGAGATCAGGATATGATCTGCTTCAACGATGAGGCTCTCCTCTTCATTGAACGTGGGGTTAAAGCGCCCGGTGCAGTCCGTTACGGTGAGGCAACGTTTAAACTCCACCCCGGTGGCTTTTGTTCCGTCGGTAAGAATTCGAACCGGGCCCCAACCGCCGTTGATCTGAACACCCTCCTCTTGGGCTTCTTCAATCTCGTCATCCGCTGCCGGCATCAGCTCTTTGCTTTCAAGACAGAAGAGTTGGACATCGTTACTCTTACAGCGAAGAGCGGTTCGAGCAACGTCGATCGCAACGTTTCCGCCACCGATGACCAGCGTCTTACCCGTAAGATCTACTTCTTTGCCGGCATTTACCTCTTTGAGGAACTCGACACCGGTGAAGACGCCCTTGGCGTTTTCACCCTCTAGGTTCAGACCTCTGCCGCCTTGAGCTCCGATCGCAAGGTAGAATGCGCTGTAGCCTTGCTCTCTGAGTTGATCCAAGGTGAGATCCTTACCAACTTCGACTCCGGTCTTAAAGGTAACTCCCATCGCTTCGATGATTTCAATTTCAGCAGCGATCACATCCTTTTCCAAACGGAAGGAGGGGATTCCCAAGGTAAGCATTCCTCCAAGCTGATCCTCTTTTTCAAAGACTGTTACCGTATACCCATCGAGGGCGAGGTAGTAGGCACAGGAAAGACCCGCCGGACCACTACCGACGATGGCGATCTTCTTGTCGCTGTAGTCGTGCCGTTTTTCGGGGATAATACGCTGATCTTTGTCCAGTTCGATCTGAGCGAGGAACTTCTTGATCTCATCGATCGCAATTGGGCGGTCGATGAGGGCTCGGGTACACGCGTC
>CAYUHP010000124.1:0-3213 GCA_964444595.1 uncultured Sphaerochaeta sp.
AAAGGAACATTCTTTTGTGCCCAAGAGGCAGCAAAACGGATGATCAAGCAAAAGAAGGGGCGAATCGTCAACATCTCCAGCCAAGCTTCAGTTGTTGTTATCCAGGATGAGAGTGTGTATTGCACCAGTAAAGCGGGTGTTACGATGATGACCAAAGCATTGGCCTATGAGTGGGCCCCGTTTGGAGTAACAGTCAATGCGATCGCTCCTACCTTTATTCGGACCCCGGGAACCGCCGAACGACTGGAGGATCCGACCTTCGCTCAATCGATCATCGACCGAATCCCAGTCGGTCGAGTGGCGACAATCAAGGAGTGCTATCGAGCGATTTGTTATTTCCTCAGTGAAGATGCTTCGATCGTGACGGGCACTCAGTTGCTGCTTGACGGGGGCTGGACCCTCGCCTGAGCGGGTACTGAGCCATTCTTTGTTGCCGCTTTATCAAGGCGATTGTTGATCGCCAAGCCAATGCCTACATTGGGCAGGCGTTTGGCGATGAGCGCAGTAAGGCCTTTTTCATCCAATGTTTTCATCGCCCAGTAGAGGGTACGCGCCGCTTCAGCAGCATCGCCTCTCTTGCTGATAAAGATTACTTGTCCTTCAAAGACGAGGCCCATCTCTTCAAAGAGCAGGACTCCCAGGTCGGCCCGATCGGTATAGAGTGAAAGATCATCCACCAAATACAGGGGAGTTTTAGGAGCATAGTGGGTGTCCAAGAGTCCCGGACTCTCCAAAGGAATGTCGGAAGCTCCGCTTTGAGGAGCCAGAATCACATCGGGTAGTAATGGTTTTAGATCTTCTAAGCTGATCTTCCCCGGTCTAAGGATTGAGGGTGGATCGGTCACCAAGGAGAGAACGGTGGATTCGATACCCACCGTACAGGAACCCCCGTCGACGATGGCGTCGATTCGCCCCTCTAGTTGCTGCTCAACATGGGCGGCGGTAGTGGGACTGGTTTGGCCGAACCGATTTGCCGAGGGGGCGGCGATCGGTTTGCCACTTAGGGCGATCAGCGATCGAGCAATCGGGTTTTGGGGCATGCGGACGGCTACCGTTTCACTCTTTGCCGTAACAAGATCGGAGATTGAAGGATCTTTCTTTACTACCAGTGTCAGCGGTCCGGGCCAAAAGTGCTCAACAAGGCGCTGGGCGCGATCATCCCAGGTTTGGACCACATTGTTTAATTGATCGAGGTGGGCGATGTGCACGATCAAAGGATCGAAGAAGGGGCGCTCTTTTGCTGCAAAGATACTCTGTACCGCTTCAGTGTTGGTCGCATCCGCTCCAAGGCCGTAGACCGTCTCGGTGGGGAAGGCAACAAGCTTGCCTGCAGCCAGGAGCGCAGCCGCCCCTTCGATCATCTTGGGGATTTGAACAGCGGGGTGAGGAAAGGTTTGAATAAAGGAGAGGACCTCTTCGATCGTATGAAAGAAGAAGGAGGCTCCACTGGAGTCGACTCCAACAAATGGGATATTCGCCGAAAGACGAAACCCTTCTTCGAGGTGGTAATCAACTCCGCTGAGTTGGATCTTTTGCCCCTTCATATAGATCCGCAGATCGCCGATCGAGTGAAGGGCATCTGCGTATTGCTGATAGAGGGCACTTGAAGTGGTAACAACGCTTGAAATCATCACCTAACCTTACTCAAAAACCGTATCATCGCTCAAGCTCATTCACCAATTATTTTAATGAGAACCCGTTTGGTTCGTTTCCCGTCAAACTCATAGTAGAAAATCTGCTCCCAGGTTCCAAAGTCAAGCTTTCCGTTTGTAATCGCACAGACACTCTCACGGCCCATGATCGTTCGTTTGAGGTGGGCATCGGCGTTGTCTTCATATCCATTGTGCCGGTAGCGCGAATACGGCTTTTCGGGAGCAAGACCTTCAAGCCACACCTCCCAGTCATGGTGAAGGCCTGATTCATCATCGTTGATGAAGACACTGGCAGTGATATTCATCGCGTTGATCAAGACGATGCCCTCTTTGATACCACTTTCATCGATCGCTTGTTGGACGAGGGATGTGATGTTTACCAAGCCCCGGCGGTTGGGGATGTTGAAGCTCAGTTCCTTTCGATAGTGTTTCATAATTACGCCTCCTTGTTCTACAATAGCTAAAGCTGTAGGGTAGGTCTATGGTATACTCACATACGGAGCAAAGATGAAACTACTGGTAACTGCTGATATACACATGGGACGAATCCCAAGCGTCGGTGAATGGATCGATCTTGACGGCACTTCGGCTTGGTATAAGCTCATCGATACCGCAATCGAGCACCGCGTTGATGCCCTCATCCTTGTGGGGGACGTCGTCAACAGTAACGACCTTTGGTTCACTGTTTACGGACACATCCTCGATGGACTAAAAAAACTTCACGAGAAAGGGATTCGAGTCTTTGGTGTCGGAGGGAACCACGACTTTTCCGTCTTTGCTCGGTTGAGTAGTGAACTTCCTTTTTTGAGGATCATCGGTCAAGGCGGGAGTTGGGAAAGAGTTGAGTTTAACGGCGTTGATTTGATCGGGTGGTCGTTTCCCCAGTCGATCGTAAGGCAAAACCCCTTTGAACACTTTAGAAGAAATGAGTCATCGAAGCTGAGTCTTGGACTCCTCCACACTGATCTCACCTCCGGTGAAAGCAACTACGCCCCGACAACGATAGCTGACTTTGATCAAAGCGGGGTTGACCTCTGGCTCTTAGGGCACATCCATAAACCGGGGAAGATTGGAAGTTCTGAAGTCTACTACTGCGGTTCTCCCTTTGCCTTGGATCGAAACGAAACGGGTGATCACGGGGCGTATCTTTTGACAAGTAATGATTTAACTCACTGGGACTCAATCGAGCAAATACGCCTTTCTCCCTATCGCTTTGAATCGTTTACGGTTGAATTGCAGGAGGAAGAATCTCAAGCGGCGATCCGCCAGGCGATTACCCGAACCCTTCAAGGGCTTACCCAGAATATTCAGGGCACCGTGTTCGCTCGGGTTACTCTCAGCGGAGTGGTTGACCAACGGTTGCTGAATGAGGGTCTAATCGATGAAGAGGAGCGCTACAGTACGCTTTTCTCAACCAGCGGAGGCTCGCTCTTCCTCGATCGTATCTATGACAATGAAACCGTACCTGCTTTGGATCTTGAAAAGATTGCAGAGGGTAGCGGGCCCGCTGCTCTGCTTGCCCGACAGATCCTCGACCCGACTGAGTTGGATACGATTGCAC
>CAYUHP010000125.1:0-2982 GCA_964444595.1 uncultured Sphaerochaeta sp.
GACTGACTAATTTCTATATTACCTGTCCTTCATCATTGAAATTGACTGGAAGCCCCCTTGCGGGTGCATTCCCTCTCTCATTTCCTTCCCTACGCTGAACTCTCAAAAAACGCCGACTCCGTAACAGAGCCGAACAGCAACGCATATTAGACTTTTTGATTAACTGTGTCCAGTGGGTACAAAGAAATTTATTGTTTTTCTTTATATCTATGCTTATAGTACAAAATAATCGCAAAATATTGATTTCTTACGCTTTTCCTTGGTGTTTAAGCGGAATCCTATGTATTACAAGAGTTTAGGCGCTTACACCATATCTGATTAAAAGGTGTTGACACCATTAACCTCTTATTGCTATAGTCCAATCGTTGTTGGGGCCGCTAGCTCAGTTGGTAGAGCAACGCCCTTTTAAGGCGTGGGTCACAGGTCCGAATCCTGTGCGGCTCAAACCGGTATAGCTTTTTATTACCGAGACCATCATGTCTCCTTCGTCTAGTGGTTAGGACAACGGGTTTTCATCCCGTCAACAGGGGTTCGATCCCCCTAGGAGATGTTTAAAGAGGGTTTCCGATAAGGAAGCCCTCTTTTTCATAGAGCCCCGCTCTTGACTTCTCAAGGTTCGGGCTTTACAAATAAAGGTGCAAGCAGTGGCTGTCCCATAAGGCGCTAATCTCCCAACCAGCCTTTGCCACTGCTTCTTGCACCCTTCTTGATTGCAATCCAAAGGATCCATCCACACCCGCTTTCCTTTGGGTTGCAGTCTTTATGAAAAGGAGATTGATCCATGAATCGTAACCGCCTCAAGAGTATCTGTGATCTCGGTGGAGTATCGGGCTTTGAAGATGATGTTGTCTTCTACCTCCAAGACCAACTCAAAGAGGTTGGTCAAACCCACATCGACGCGATGCTCAACCTCTATGTCCAAAGAAATGAAAATACGGATGACAAGCCCCTTGTGATGCTGGATGCTCATACCGACGAAGTCGGGTTCATGGTCCGCTATATTCGACCCAACGGACTGATCGAGTTCACCCCGATCGGGGGTTGGATTACCACCAACATCCCCGCCCATCAGGTCCTTATTCGCACACTGGATGGATCGTACGTCACCGGAATCGTCGGATCCAAACCACCGCACTATGTCAGTGAAAGCGAGCGCAACCAAGCCCCATCGATTGAAAACCTCTATATCGACATCGGTCTTTCCTCCCGAGAGGAGGTTCTCGAACGCGGTATTGAGGTGGGCAATCCCATTGTCCCCAAAGCGGAACTTGAGTTCATAGAGAATGAAATCATCTTCGGAAAGGCGTTCGATGACCGCCTCGGCTGCGTTGCAATCGTTGAAGTATTGGAAGCCCTCAAAGGTGAGTCATTGGCAACCAACCCCGTTGGCGTGTTCTCCAGCCAAGAGGAGGTCGGCCTTCGAGGAGCTGAAGTTGCCGCAAATACCCTTCAGCCTGATCTTGCAATCTGTTTTGAAGGGACGCCCGCTGACGACACCTTTGAAACCCCCGACCGCCAACAAACGGTTGTCGGCAAGGGCCCGATGCTCCGCTACATCGATTCAAAGATGATTACCAATCCTCGTTTCCAACGCTTTGCGATCGAAACGGCAGCAAAGTACAAGATCCCGATCCAGACGGCGGTTCGCACCGGCGGAGCAACAAACGCCGGAGCGATCCACCTAACCGGAGGGGGTGTTCCCACGATTGTCATCGGTGTGCCGGTGCGCTACGCTCACACCCACTATTCGGTGGCAAGTGTTGCCGATCTTGAAGCGGCGATCGCTTTGGGTATCGCAATCGTGAAGGATTTGAATCAAGAGATCATCGATACATTTTAACAAATTGCTGAATATTGTCTAAATAAACGTCCTTTCTTTTTGACAAACTCACTCTTTCAGTGAGATACTTGGCGTATGGAAGAGCTAAGAACGTGCTTTGAGCTGATGAACACTTTCTTTGAGAGTGGAGAAACAAGGTCTGTCGCCTTTCGAAAGGCCGCTCTGGTCAGCTTAAGAAAAGTTTTGCTTGAACGTGAAGAAGAGATTCTTTACGCTCTGAGCCTTGATCTGCAAAAGTCAGCGACTGAATCATGGACAACGGAACTGGGTATCGTTCTTGAACAGATCACCTACCACCTCAAGCGAATCGACCGATGGACAAAACCAAGGAAGGTAAAAACCACGCTCGCCACGTTCCCCTCTTCGGCGTACACGGTCGCCGAACCCAAAGGTGTGGTGCTCATCATCAGTCCCTGGAACTATCCTCTGCAACTCGCCCTAGTTCCGTTGGTCAGTGCAATCGCCGCGGGAAACTGTGCAATCGTAAAGCCCTCGAAGCAGAGTGCCCACACCGCCAAGATCATCGAACAGATCCTTTCTTCCATATTTCCCAAAGAGTACATCGCAACGTTTACTGAAGGCGATCTTTTGAGCCTACCCTTCAACCATATCTTTTTCACCGGTTCAACTCGAGTCGGAAAACTCGTCATGAACCGGGCGAGCGAACATCTTGGAAGCGTAACCCTAGAGTTGGGTGGTAAAAGCCCCGCAATTGTCGACTATTCGGCAAATTTGGCTCTGGCTGCCCGACGAATCATTTGGGGTAAGACGCTCAATGCCGGTCAGACTTGCGTCGCTCCCGACTATCTTTTCGTTGAACAATCGATTCTTCCTCAGTTTATTGAACTGCTCAAAGAAGCGATCAAAGATCAATGGGGTCTCGATCCAATTAATAACCCCGATTACCCCTCCCTTATCTCAACCAAAGCATTCGATCGCCTCATCGCCCTCTTTGATGACGGCAGAATCGCCTATGGCGGAGAGATCGATCCAAAAAGAAAGCGAATCGCTCCGACGATTCTTACCAACATTAAAAACCCTTCATCAACAATGAGTGATGAGATCTTCGGTCCCATCCTCCCAATCATCCCCTTTGATACCATTGATGAAGTAATCACCTCTATCAAAGAAAAACCAAAGCC
>CAYUHP010000126.1:0-2831 GCA_964444595.1 uncultured Sphaerochaeta sp.
CTTGATCAGCTGGTCAAAACCCTCCAAGAGCTCGCTCAAGTCTCGTTTGGAGATTCCCCGGTTAAGGAAGCAAGAGCTCTTGCCGATCGACTGAAGAAGGCCCAAGCGATCCAAGAAAACCTGCGGCACAACCACACTCAATTGGAGGGACACCTCCTCCAATTGAATGCAACGAAGAGGGAGTTGACTCAATGGCACGAGCGCTACAACGTTGAATCGCGGGAGCAAGCGGAAGTGTTGTTCAGTCAAATGGATGAGTACAACGAGCTTGCCGATGAGCTCACTCTTCTTAAACGAGAACTCGCCGGTATCGATGAAGCAACGATTGAAGCAGCAAAAGAGATCGATCCTCAAACGCTTGATTTTGAGATTGAAGAGCTTGGTCACACCTTGAAGGAACTAGAGAGCGTTCGAGATCATTATCTCGTTATCAAAGAACGATACCGAATAGCCACTCGGGCAACGGAGTATGAAAAAGCGCTGTATGAGTATGATCGCAGCGTTGAAACACTAAAGCTTCGCCAAAAACGGGAGATCAGAAAACGACTCAGTCATTCCATCATCGCGAACTTGAAGGAGCAAACTCAGCGCGAGCACCAACCGGTGGTCATCCAACGGGCCTCAGCGTGGCTTGGGCGAATTACTCATAACCGCTACTCCCTCTCGGCGGGGCGCGATGAGTTCAGAGCCCTTGATCACGTCGAAGATCGCTCACTCTCCTTAGAAGAGCTTTCCAGCGGAACGAGGATTCAAGTCCTCTTTGCGCTCAGGATGGGCTACTTAGAGGGTCTGGAGGAGGGTGGCAATGTAGCACTTCCGATCTTCTTTGATGAGATCATGGCAAACAGTGACGATGAGCGCTCGCTTGCGATCGCCGAGGCGATCGGGGCGATTGCCGCCGAGCGCCAGGTCTTCTATGCCACTGCTCAAGCGGATGAAGTAGGGAAGCTCGAAAGCCAAACTCAAGGTAAAGCACCGCTGATCGTTAACCTTGAGGAGTTGCGTTCCCAAGAGGAAGTGAAGAAACAACCCTTTACGTCAAGCGGGAGCTTTAAGAAGAAAGAGGTTTTGTTTGAAGCGGAATACACCACGTATGCCAAGACTCTTAAGATCGCTCAGGCTGGCCTGTTTACGAATATCTCTCAGCTTTCGTCATGGTATCTCTGCCTAAGTAGCGAGGAACTTTACGCGCTCTTACAACGCGGATTGAATGTATGTGGAACAGCCCGAAGATCCTCTCAGGAGTTGGCTAAGCGATTCGCTTTGCTTAAGGAAGCGCAGCGCTTAGCCCAAGCGGGTAGGGAGAAGGTTTTGACGGTTGCCGATCTCAGTGATCCGAGGTTAGTGCTTAATCGGTCAACGAACTACTTTCAGCAAATCATTGATCTTGTTGAAGGTAAAACCGTTACCGGCTCGGCCTTGCTGCAGGCGATCGCCGATAAGGAGATTAAAAATATCTCGGCCGATAACCTTCAAACAATTACCGATTGGTTGGTTGAACATACCTTCCTCAGCGAAGAGAACCCGCTTACCAAGGATGAGATTATCGCCCGATTAAGTGCAAAGGATGAGAGCCTGGTAATCAACAGCGATTTATGGATCGTTGTTGAGCGGTATCTGGAGCACACTCTTGCCCCAACGGAGGTAATATAGTCTATACTCAAGGCTATGTATAAATCCACGATCAGGGCATGTTACCTCGGTAGTTTTCTTGGGGCGTTGACGGTTAATCTGGCGCCGCTTCTCTTCGTTATCTTTATGACGCAGTTTGGGTTGAACTTTGAACAAGTCGGACGGTTAGTATTGTTGAATTTCAGCATTCAAATCGTTACCAGTTTACTCTTCAGTTCCCCCGTCGACCGGTGGGGACAAAAACCCTTTATCGTCTTTGCCCACGCAATGGCGTTTGTTGGTTTGATTCTTTTGGCCCTTGCTCCGGTTTTATTCACCACGGTTCCGTATCTTGGCTTGGTTGTCGCTACGTTCTTCTATTCAGTGGCCGCCGGGCTCTTTGAACTGCAGCTCAGTGCGATCATCCAATCGATTCCCACCGACAACAAAGAGGGGGCGATGAACTTGCTCCACTCCTTTTATGCCTGGGGTTTAATCTTTGTTGTCGTGGTAACCACCCTCCTGCTTTCAATCTTCGGTAAGGGCTCCTGGCCCTTCATTGTACTCTTTTGGGCAATCTTCCCGCTCTATAACTTTTTTAATTTTCTTCGCGTTCCCTTTGCTCCGGCGATTCACGCCGAGGAGCGAACCAAGGTTAAAACCCTCTTTAGCTCAAAATACTTTCTCCTTGTTCTTGTCGGCCTCGCATTTGCCGGAGCGACCGAGCTTTCAATCTCTCAGTGGACGAGTGCGTTTGCCGAGTCTTCGTTGGGTCTCAGAAAAGAGATCGGCGATCTTTTGGGGGTAACCCTCTTTGCTCTGTTTCTTGGTGGAACTCGAACCCTCTACGGGATCTATGCAAAGAAGGTCGATCTGCTTAAAGCGATGACTCTCGGTTCAATTCTTTGTGTAGCGATGTATCTGCTTGCCGCGTTCAGTCCTTCACCCTTGATCAGCCTTGTTGCCTGTGTTCTGTGTGGCCTGGGCAGTGCCCTCTTGTGGCCCGGCTCGGTTGTAAACGGAGCAAACCACTTCCCCAAAGCGGGGGCTTCACTTTTTGCGGTCCTTGCTGCCGGTGGAGCCGGAGGAGCAGCTTTTGGTCCTTGGGTTGTTGGCTATATTGCTAGTATTAAACCTGATTTGGTTAAAATTGCCCCCTGGCTTCACTTCCTTACCACCGAAGAGGCCGCCTTACGAAGCGGGCTCTTCATCGGCGCGAT
>CAYUHP010000127.1:0-2783 GCA_964444595.1 uncultured Sphaerochaeta sp.
AAGAGATCCAGGCACTGCTTCCCCTTGTTGGCTACAAACACGTTGTAATCAATGAAGAAGAGAAGAGTGTCTATCTTCCCATGAAGGGGATGGTTCTGGATTTGGGTGGCATAGCAAAAGGGTGGGCCGCCGACGAAGTAGCCCGTGTTCTTAATGGGCACAAAGGAATTGTGAACCTTGGAGGAAACGTCCTGGTGATGGGCTCAAAGCCGGACTCATCTCCTTGGAAGATCGGGATCCAAGATCCGGATAACAACCGAGGATCATATATCGGGATCGTTGAACTCATCGGTCAGACTCTGGTAACCAGCGGACCCTATGAGCGATTCTTCGAGCACGAAGGAACTATCTATCACCACATCCTCGATACAAAAACCGGCTATCCGGTTGTCTCGCCACTGACGAGTGTTTCAATCATCACCACAAAATCGGTGATCGCCGATGGACTTTCCACCAGTGTGTACGCCCTTGGCATCGAAAAGGGTCTTGAGTTGGTCAACCGGTTGGATGGAATCGAAGCGGTCTTGCTCACTGAAGATGGATCGATCTATGCAAGTAAAGGCGTTCTTGATGGATCGGTGAAGCTAAACATCACAAAGGGAGAGTACAAGATCGTAAACAAGTAGGTTGTTGCACTTTGTTGCATATTCTTCTGGAATCCTCCCGTCTTCTGCCGTATACTAAGAGTAGATTTCACTCAACGGAGGGCTGGTATGATTACGGGCAAAGAGCACGATATCCATTGGATTCTCAAAGATAAGCGGTCAAAGGATGCAGAGCTTGCGAAAAAGTTCTTTGCTGTGGAGTTTGCCCAAAACGCCCACCGCTTCCACCAACAACTGCCGGGCTATGGATTCACCGATTTAGTCGGTCTTCCCAAGCTCAGTAAGCTTTTGGGAGTCGGGGGCATTTGGACGAAGGACGAATCTCAGCGAATGGGCTTAAATAGTTTTAAGTCACTTGGTGGTTCGTTTGCCCTCTATCGATACCTACAAAAGCAACTGGGAATCCTCGGCGAGGATACCCCCTTTGAGTACTTAGCTTCCAAAGAAGTCAAAGAGAAAGTAGGCGATCTCATCTTTGCCAGTGCAACGGATGGAAACCACGGCCGCGGCGTCGCTTGGTCGGCAACGCAACTTGGCTTTACCTCTATTATCTATGTTCATAAAGACACCTCGATTCGCCGAATCGAAGCGATCGAAGATGCTGGGGCAAAGGTTGTCGTTATCGACGGCACGTACGACGATGCAGTTCGTCAGGTAGCCCTTGATTCACAGAAGAACGGCTGGGTCGTTATCAGTGATACCAGCTGGGATGGATACACGGAAGTTCCAACGTGGATCATGCAAGGCTATTTGACGTTACTTACTGAAGCCCAAGAACAGTTTAAACAAGCTGGTCTTACCAAGCCAACCCACCTCTTCATCCAAGCGGGGGTAGGAGCTTTGGCAGCGGCGGTTATCGGGTACTACCACGCCCTCTTTGGTGATGATACTCCGGCTTGTTATGTACTGGAGCCAGATAAGGCTCAGTGCCTCTTCCAGAGCGCCTTAGCCAATGACGGAAAGCCGCACAGCGTCGGAGGGGATTTGGATACGATCATGGCCGGGCTTGCCTGTGGCGATCCTTCACCGCTTGCTTGGGAGATCATCGATGAGTATGCCGACGGCTTCATCGTTGTTCCCGATGAGCTCGCAGCAAAGGGGATGCGAATCTACGCTTCTCCGATCATCGGAGACCCGCAAGTAAAGAGCGGCGAAAGCGGTGCTGCCGGCTTGGGTACCCTAGCCACGATCATGGGCAATAAGAATTTTAAAGAACTTCGCGATCATCTAGGCCTAGATGAATCCAGCCAAGTTCTCTTCATCTCCAGTGAAGGAGATACTGATCCGGTTCATTATCGCGAGATCGTCTGGGAGGGTTCCTCTCCGGTAAGTCCTGCGTATTACAACGAATATTAAAAATAGGGCCCTTGTTCATCTTGACGGGATGAGCAGGGGCCATTACTATAACATCATATATTGTGTAAAATATAATATTTAGCAATATAATAGGAGGCAATACATGAACGTATATGATTTTTCTGTGAAAGGGATGGATGGTTCATCCGTTGATCTGTCAACATACAAAGGTAAGGCTTTGTTGATCGTTAACACTGCAACGCAGTGTGGTTTTACTCCCCAGTACACCGACTTAGAGAAGCTCTATGCCAAATACAAAGCCCAGGGCTTTGAGATTCTCGATTTCCCGTGTAATCAGTTCAAGGAACAAGCACCGGAAGATATCAACGAGATCGATCAGATCTGCCGAGTGAAGTATGGAACCGAGTTCCCGCGCTTTGGTAAGATCGACGTCAACGGAGCAGGAGAGGACAAGCTCTACACCTTCCTCAAAGCTCAGAAGACCTTTGCTGGCTTTGATTTCTCCCATGCATTGGGTGAGAAGGTTGCTTCCTTAGTCAAGGATGCGGATCCCAATTACGAGAACTCAAGCGACATCAAGTGGAACTTCACCAAGTTCCTGATCGACCGCAACGGAAACGTGGTTCAGCGTTTTGAGCCCACCCACAACCTTGATGATGTGGCCAAGGCGATTGAGGCAGTCTTGTAAGCAAGATTACAAGAAGCTCATCAATAGACCCGGGAGTACTCGATGAGAACTCCCGGGTTTCTTTATTGTGAATGTCTTTAAGAGGGGAGAGATATGTGTTTTTGTAGAAAGGTAGGAGTTTGTAATAGATTTATCTGAAAAATAAATGTATTTGCTGGAAAGTATCAATATGT
>CAYUHP010000128.1:0-2776 GCA_964444595.1 uncultured Sphaerochaeta sp.
CGTAGCTTGAGTACAATAGAGGCATGGAGAACTACTTAAAGAAAGTCTTAATCACCCGCGGCCTCGATGACCCGATCACGTTTGCCAAAGCTCAGCAACGCATCGCTGAGCTGGAAGAGAAACGGATCGATTCATTCAACGAGTACGGACCGCTGCATGAACGCTATTTGGTGATCAATGACTTACTGCTGGGCGCCTATGCGAACGCCGGCGATACGATCAACCAGATCGAAACTGCCGAAACCTCCTACAAAGCCCACGTCCACCTCCTCGGTACAAACAACCAAGAGAGCTACCAAGCTTACTTAGCCCTTGGGCGGGCGTATCTTCAAGACGGTCAAGTCAAGGAAGCCCAAGAGATCAGCGACTGGGTCCTCCGCGTTGCGATCGGAGAACAAGGCAACTATTCATGGGAGTTGTACGTCGACACCCTCAGCCTGCATGCCGATATTCTCTTTGCAAAGGGTAACTACCACGAAGAGCTTCGATACCGCAAACACCTCTACGATATTGCAAACCAATACTTTGGAATCGCCGATGAGCGTACTGTGTTGCTTCGAGTTGCCCTGGCTTACAACTTAGAGAAACTTCGCCGTTTCAAGGAAGCGAGTGAGCACTACGTCGTTGTTCGGGCGTACATGGAGCAAGACCGCACCTTTGCAACCGACGCCGAGAAGATTGGCCTTACCGTTCACCTTGCCCGTTGTTACTATATGCTCGGTCAAAAAGATGATGCTCGGCAGATCTACGGCTGGGCGTATAGCTTAGCTCGGCGCACCTATGGGCCCTCCGCCAGTCTGACAAAGAAAACGCTCCGCATCTTAAAACGCGTAAATCGCATCACCTAACCGTTGAATATTTCTCTTATTTGTTTGACCCTAGAGCAATGAAACAGATTGCAATCGTATATTATAGTGAATCCGGTAACACCCTTGCCTTAGCAAAGGCGATTAAGAAGGGGATCGAAGAAGTAGGCTCAACAGCCAAGCTCATTACCGCCGGAATCTTCAGTAAAGATATGCTGGACAGCTATGACGGCTTCGCCTTTGGCTGTCCCGCCCATGGTTCAGAGAACTTGGAAGAATCGACGTTTGAACCGATGTTCAACGCAGTACTGCCCCACTTACGCGGCCGAAGCGTTCTGCTCTTTGGTTCCTACGGCTGGGGTGATGGCCAGTGGATGGTCGAGTGGGCCCAAAACGTAGCCAACCACGGAGCCATTCATGCAGCAACGCCGATTATTGCGATGGATTACCCCGAAGAGGAGCACGTGCTCCAAGCGTTTGAAGCGGGAAAGATCCTCGGATCCTAACCAGCATTGTTGAGCGCGACTAAAAGGGTGTGCCACCCCATCGTCGCGCATTTTACGCGGGCGGGCATCTTGGAGATTCCCTTCAAGGCAACGGCATCCTCAAGTCGCTCCAGCGCCTCATCCGTCACCTCTTCCCCACGAATCATCTGTAAAAATATATGTGATAGCTCACTCGCCTCGCTCACCGTTTTACCACGAACGAGATCGAGCATGATTGAGGTGGAGGCTTGCGAGATCGCACAACCAACACCGAGGAAGGATCCATCGACGATGATTCCCCCTTCTTGTCAATACAGGCTGAGGTATTGTCGCCTATCGGGTGTGCGTTGACTTGCCTTTACAGGAGGCCTTGAGTATATTTAGATAAGTTAGCGTGAAGCAACTTATTACACCTATATGGAGGTATTTTAATGTTTACTCAATATACACTGCCCTACGCGTACGATGCATTAGAGGACCATATCGATGCCCTCACGATGGAAACGCACTACTCCAAGCACCATGCCGCGTATACAAAAAATTTGAATGATGCAGTCCAAAAAGCTGGAACCGACAAAAAGATTGAAGCTCTGTTAGCTTCATTGGATGAGATCACCGATCCTGCGCTGCGACAAACAATTCGCAACAACGGCGGTGGGTTTTACAACCACAACTTGTACTTTTCCACGATCGGCCCAAATGGTTCAAAGGAGCCGAGTGGTGCCTTTGCAAACCTCTTGAAAGCGGAGTTCGGTAGTTTTGCTGACTTCCAAGCGAAGCTTAGCGCTCTAGCGCTCGGTCAGTTTGGTTCGGGTTGGGCGTGGCTCAGTGCCAATAAAGATGGCAAGCTCGCACTCTCTTCAACCCCAAACCAGGACAACCCCCTGATGGACAAGAATGGCTACACCCCGATTCTCGGAATTGATGTTTGGGAGCACGCCTACTACCTGAAGTACAAAAACCTTCGGGGTGAGTATGTCAAAGCGTTCTTCAACGTCATCAACTGGGATGAAGTTGCCAAGAACTTTGAAAAGATTAACCACTAAGGAGAAACTAGATGAGTAATGCACTCTATGAAAAGATGAATGTATATCTTGCCAACCAGCAAGTCGCTTTTATTAAGCTGCACAACCTGCATTGGTATGTCACCGGACCGAGGTTCTTCACCCTTCATGCGAAGTTTGAGGAACTGTACGATGAGACCGCCGAGATCATCGACGTAGTCGCCGAGCGGCTCTTGGCCCTAGGACAAAAGCCGGTAGCCAGCATGAAGCGGGCTCTTGAGCTTGCAACCATTAAGGAGCTCGGTGATGGACCAATCTCCACTGAGGATACGGTCAAAGGCCTCCTGAAGGATGTGGAGTATTGGATCAGAGATACTCAAGAGATCATCACGCTCGCCGATGAGGCCAATGACGGAGCTACCGCTGATATCTTCACTGACTACCTCAGTGAGTATCAGAAGTTGCATTGGATGCTTAAGGC
>CAYUHP010000129.1:0-2741 GCA_964444595.1 uncultured Sphaerochaeta sp.
TGAACGCACGGTTCTCACCGGCTATCGAATGGGCTTTGCCGTGCTGGGCACCTTTGCCGGAGCGGCGTTGGTGATGCCGATCGTAAACGCCTCCTCGTGGCCGGTTATGGGTACGGTGATGGGTGCGATCATGCTCGTTACCGCCTTGGCAACGGTGTTTGCGATCAAGGAGCCCAAGGAACACCCCAAGCTCAGTGAAGAGGGGTTTTTTGCTACCTTCGTTGAGGTCCTTAAAGAAAAAGTATTTCTTCAGGCCCTGTTACCGTGGACGTTCTTCATTACGGGAACGTCGATGGTCCAAGGAGCGTTAGTCTATTACTTTGCCTACCTCTACAACGATGAAGGTCTCTTTCAAATAGCGTTGGTTGGCCTTCTTTCCTTCAGTCTTTTGTGCATTCCGTTTTGGGTTCATGTTGCAAAGAA
Organism: uncultured Sphaerochaeta sp.; assembly: GCA_964444595.1. Taxonomy (GTDB): domain Bacteria; phylum Spirochaetota; class Spirochaetia; order Sphaerochaetales; family Sphaerochaetaceae; genus Sphaerochaeta. The sequence continues at coordinate 424 of CAYUHP010000129.1, forward strand.
GATCGGAAAGAAACAGGTGTACATGATTGGGATGGCGATCATGAGTGTTGGGGTTCTCCTCTTCAGCTTACTCGGAACAACCTTTGGTCCGATCTATGGGATCGTCGTGATGAGCTTGGCGGGAATCGGGCTTTCAACGCACTACGTCATGCCCCACGCAATCTTGCCGGATGTCGTGGAGTACGATGCATACACTTACAAGAAAGGCCGAAGGGAGGGGGTATTTTCCAGTATTTGGACCTTTGTGAGCAAGATCGGTCAGGCGTTTGCCCTCGCCCTCAACGGGTGGATCTTAGCGATCTTCGGTTATCAAGGCGGGTCCTTTCTTCCCCAAACAAAGATAGGAATCATTCTCTTAGTTGGTCCGCTTCCCATTCTTTGGTATATCATCGGCCTGCTCATCCTCAAACACTACCCGATCGACCAGAGCTTCTACGAGGAGATGATCCAGAGTAATGAGTAACAATCGCTTCCCCACCCCCTCCTACTCCCCATTCGCTCGCGCTTTCCTTACGCTGTTTGGAAGAGTGTACCTGCACCTCGCGCTGGGGGTCTCGAAGGTCATTACTCCAAGAAAAGAGGTTCTTACCAATGAGCTCGAGCGCTTTAAAGAGGGAAAGACAACCTTGATTCTTGCTTTTCGGCACACCGCCGTGGAAGATGCCCCGACGCTTCTTGTCGGAGTAAACCAAGCCCACCTTCGCTTTCTTTATGGACGGGATGTCCTTAACTGGGCGGGGTGGCCCACCAGGGTCCTCTTTCCTGCCCTTGGGTTTGTAGCCGTGGAGAACCGCGGGAACAACCGCGAAAGTGCCCAGTACTTACGAAAAGAGGTTAAAAACCCTCGCTTCCCGATCGCCCTCGCTCCCGAGGGCCAAGTCAGCTACCACGCCTATACCTGTGCTCCGATTGAAATGGGGGCGGCAAACCTCGCCTCTTGGGCATTAGATGGCCCACGTGAAAAAGTTGTCATCCTTCCCATCGCCATAGGGTATCACTACGCCAAGGACAATGACCGATTCTTACAAGAGTTGATTACTCGTTGGGAGAAAGAGGCCGACCAGAAGATCGATACCTCGCTCTCGGTCCAAGAACAGATCAAATCCATTGGCTACAAGACCCTTGAAGTGGTAAACACCTATTGGAACCTGCATGTACCCCTACAAGGATCATTTATCGAACAACGAGACAGCGTATGTATCGCGCTCTTACGTTACTGTGAGTCGTTAGGCAACCTTGAAGATGAAAGCGGGACGATCATTGATCGGCTCTTTCGAGTCCGCTTCAAAGCGGAGGATATCCTCTACAACACTGATTCTTCTACACTCAGTGAAGAGGAACTGGTTCAACACAATGAAGAGGTGCAAAAACAGAAGATCGCCCATCACGCTTCTCAGGCAGTGGATGTTCTTGAGTACATTGATTTGGAGTACCTAAACGGAAGATATGCAAATCAACGTGCAATTGAAGTGCTGCTTTCGTTGTTGGATGTGCTCAATCGCCTCCAAGGCGGGATGATCAACACCCGCTACAGCCCCAAGGGGAAGAGAGCGTTTATCCTCGGTGGTGAGAGCATAGAAGTGCGCAGCCAATTCAGTCACATCACCGGCCGCAAAGAACGGCTGAAAGCGATCGCCCAAGCGATTGAGGATGGACTTAAAACAGTGAGTCTTACTCTTGAAGAGGAGATGCTTCAGTCAAGGTAAAGGTTGAATCGAAGCTCTTGTAGTAGCCTTTATGGGACTCATCCATCAGAGAAGCGATGCGAACCATCATCTCATCGGCAAGCGTTTGTCTTCCTTCGGAGTCGAGGCGGCCTTCATGTTTAATGGGTTGGAACACTTCTCCGACCTTAATCGTTATCTTTGTTCGACGGAGGCGTAAAAGATTTCGTTTGAAGTTTTCAAAGCCCGTTACCGCGATGGGGACCATCGGGGTGAGGTTCTTGTACGCGATAAAGGCGATTCCGCCCTTCCCTCGCTTGAGCGTTCCATCTTTGCTGCGCGTCCCCTCAGGAGCGATAGCAAAGATCTCCCCCTTATCAAGGACCTCAAAGATTGCGTCCATCGCTTGGCGACTTACGTTTCCCCGGTCAACCGGGATCGATTCCCAAAGGTTCATCAAATAGCGAGTGATGGGATTGTTCCACAACTCCTTCTTCGCCAACGCATGCATCGGTCGTGGTTGCAAAAACACGTAGAGTAGCGGTCCCTCAAAGACCGAGGTGTGGTTGACGATCATCATCAGAGGTCCGGTTTGAGGGACCTTCACCAATTCACTGCGATCGATCTTAAAGAAAAGTCTAAAAAAGGTCCTCA
>CAYUHP010000130.1:0-2729 GCA_964444595.1 uncultured Sphaerochaeta sp.
GCGATCTATCACTTCCTACCAGGGTTTTCACATATGCGGTTTTCGGCAAAGCACCCCCAAGGAATCATCATCGATAAAAAAGGTCATGGTACGCTCCACTTTGACCAGCTTTCTGGAGGCGAGCAGTCAATGGTAGCAATGGTAGGAGATATTGCTCGTAAACTCACATTGGCAAATCCCGACAGTAATGATCCTCTTCAAGGAAGCGGTATCATGTTAATCGACGAGATCGATCTCCATCTTCACCCATCTTGGCAACAATCGATGATACCTCGCCTCAAAGCTGCTTTCCCTAACTGTCAGTTCATTCTCACCACCCACTCGCCCTCAGTAATCACCCAAGCAAAATCGGGGCAAATAATCTATCTTACGGATGAGGGGGGAGATATTTCAGTCAATCAATCGATCGACTCATATGGAAAAGATGTTGAATCGATCTATCAAGACTACTTAGGAATTAATTCCATCCGCCCTAGTACCATTGAAGATAAGATTAAAACCCTTTACGAGCTCCTTGAAATAAATGTAGATAAAGCACAAGAAGAGCTCGACGCGCTTCAGAGCACCATCAAGGGAGACACGGAGTTGGCTAAACTCCAGCTGCTTATCGATCGAAAGAGGGTGCTAGGCGGATGAGGCATATTGTACATGGCGGAGAGCCTCTCTCCTTTGTAGAGTGGAAAGCTCTAGAAAATGAGGATTGGCATCCCTCATTTGAAGATCTTCCGAGTGAAACCAAAGAAACGATAAAGAATCAGCTCTGGGAGGAACAGTGCGGTTTGTGCTGTTATTGCGAAGCAAGAATCGATCCAACACCGAAAAGTTCCCATATTGAACACTATTACCCTCAAAGCACGTACCCCGAGCAACAGCTGCTCTACGATAATCTCTTGCTTTCTTGTAACGGATCCGACTCTCATACCGCTCGACACTGCGGTCATGCCAAAGGCGATGCTGATCCCAAGTCCTTTGTGAGCCCCCTCGATCGTGACTGCCAAGAGCAGTTCCACTTCCAAAGAGATGGAAGAATTGAAAAAAAACACCATCAGTCATTGGAGCTAAAAAAAGATCCTGCCCTAACAATTGAAACCCTTAACCTTAATGCAAGCACATTGATTCGGTAGCGAAGAAATATTTTTGACACAACGCTATTTCTTGATGATGACTCACCTTTTAGCCTCGGTCGAGCGCGAATGATTGCTCTCTCCAACCTACCTTTAGACAACAATAAGCAAACATCTTCTCCCCATTGGAGCGTTTGGTATCAACTTGCCATCGAGCTAGATAAAGCTACTCCTCTTCCGTAGTAATTAACATCCGCAATCGATTGATAAACGGCCTTACTAAGGAAAGGGAGACGATGAAGGTGATGATGTCTGCTATAGGCTGGGCAAGCTGAACACCGAGTAAGCCAATGAAATATGGCAAAATAAAGATTACCGGAACAAAGAAGATCCCTTGGCGGCCGAGAGCGAGAATGGAAGCGCGCCTGCCATCTCCCGTCGACTGAAAGATCATCCCGGCAAGGGTGTTATATGCGGTAAGCGGCATAAGAACCGCTTGGAAGCGGATCGCCTGAGTTCCGATTGCAACAACCGTCGGGTCCTTTAGGAAGAGGAGCATAATGTACTTCGCCCCAACAAAGCAGAACGTTCCGATGAACACAAAGGCGATTACCCCACTGCGAACACAAAAGTGAAATGCATCAAGGAGCCGATCATAGCGCTTCGCTCCGTAGCTAAAGCCGGAAACCGGTTGGAACCCTTGGCCGAAGCCGATCAACGCCGAGTTTAAGAACTGCATCACCCGAGTGGTAATCGACATCGCCGCAATCGCGCTATCGCCGAAGGGAGCGGCAAACACATTGAGTGAGACCGAGGCGACAGTGTGCATCAACGACCTAAAGAGCGAAGGGGCTCCCACGGTAAGAATTGAGCGATAAACCCACCACTTCAAACAGATCTTCTTGATCGAAAGGTGGAGGTTGCTTCGCTTCTTCACAAAGTGGGAACCGAGAATGAAGAACGTTACCAGTTGACTGAGGATCGTTGCCCACGCTGCCCCTTGGATCCCCATCTTAAAAACAAAGATGAAGATTGGATCAAGGATGACGTTAAGGAGCGCCCCGCTGGCCATCCCGATCATCCCCAAGAACGCTTTACCTTCACTGCGAAGGTTGTTGTTCATCGTGTAACACACCGCTAGGTGCGGAGCACCGATGAGGATAATCGCTGCATAACTGGCAGCATACGGCTCGATCGTGGGGGTTGCCCCAAGAAAGCGGACAAACTCTCGGGTGTTTGAAAGGCCAAAGATTGCTAACAAGCCGGCAAGAGCCAGGGCGGAGAAGAACGCCGTGGAGAACACTTGATCCGCCTCTTTTCGCCGCTTCTGCCCCAGTAGCCGACTGACGGTGTTCGCTGAACCTTGGCCGAAAGTAAGGCCGATCGCCTGAATGATGCTCATGATCGAGTACACGACTCCTACCGCCGCGGAGTTCTCAGTTCCTAGCCGACTGACGAAAATCGTGTCAGTCATCGAGTAGAAGGAGGTGATCAGCATGCTGATGATCGTGGGGGTAGCAAGCTTAAGCACCAATTTCTCTACCGGCGTACTAATCATCATCTGGTAGTTTTCTTCAGCGTTGAGACTTCTTCTCATTGGACAAACCACCTGTGCAGCATGATCGCCGCTGCTGAAGTGACGTTTAAGGATCCTTTTGTTCCGCC
>CAYUHP010000131.1:0-2553 GCA_964444595.1 uncultured Sphaerochaeta sp.
ATTTGCTGACGATCCCTCGGGCGATCGACAGCCGAGCGTACAGCTTTGGTGTCTTGAACAACGATGAAGTACTCTTGGGAATTTTGAACAAAACCCTTGCTTCAATCGACCCAGCCGAGATCCAAACCCTGGTTCTCGCCCACTCTTCCACAGTCCAGCCCAAAGTAACGTTTAACGGAATACTTTCCTCCTATGGGGTCTCGATCTTCATCTTCTGGACGATGCTGATCATCGGCCTTTCCTTGATCACCCGCAGTGCCGTCTTGGCAAACCGGCGTTTAAGTGAACAAAACCGCCGAAGCTTAGCGCTTTCTAAGATCTCCAATGAGTACCTCTTTGAATATATCGCCCTAACCGACACCCTTCACCTCGGTCAGCGAAGTAAAGAGTTCTTTGATGCCACCGGTAATATCCGTGATCTGATCAAAGAGGCGATCTTTTCTACCGAGGCCGTTCCCTCCACCCCATTCTTGGAGTTAACCCTTCATGACGGAACGCACGGCTTTTTCCGTCTCTCCTACCTCACGATCACCAACAAGAGTGGGAAGGTCGAATCGGTGATGGGCAAACTCATCGACATCACTGACGAAGTCCACGAGCGGGATGAGCTACTGAACCAACTCAAAAGCGATGATCTGACCAAGCTCTACAACGCCAGTACCTCAAAGGGTCTCATTGGCGAACGGCTCCATACAAACGGATCCGATAAGACCGATGCATTTTTAGTCATTGACGTCGATTCCTTCAAAGCGATCAACGATACCTATGGGCACTTAGTGGGTGATGAGATCCTCATCGGTGTTGCCGAGTCATTAAGAAGGGCGTTCCGCTCCAGTGACATCATCGCCCGCATCGGCGGCGATGAGTTCAGTGCCTATCTTAAAGATGTTCGAAACCTTGAGTTCGTCCAAGAGCGCTGTCGCCTCTTGGAGGGGTATGTGAACGAGATTAGAGAAGATATCAACGTCACCGTTTCGATGGGCGTTACGATCGCCCAAGGAAACGATGACTATGAAACGCTCTTCAGGCGAGCAGATGAAGCGCTTTATGAAGCGAAAGAAAAACGCGAGGCGGGGATCTACTACGCTACGCGGTAAGCTCCGAGCGCTGATAGATCTCCTCTTTGTCCTCTTTGCTCAAAACGTTGTTCATAATGGCAGTCATCACCAGGATGACTGGGATGTTCATCAACATCCGAGTGAGGGCAAAGGCAGTTCCCAAGGAACTGAACTCGAAGATCAACATCGGAATCTTCATCGTTGACCATGCCCCGATAAGAATGAGAATGTTGGTAAAAGTTACCCCCTTCTTCATAAATGCGGCGGCGATCGGGAAGACCACATACAAGGGTCCAGCCGCAGCGACGCCAAGAACCCACGAGAGCACTCCTCCAACCAGACCTGATCCTTCGCCCATGAAGCGAACCATCGTCTCTCTTGGTACCCACACATCCAACAGGCCAAGCATGATGAAAACCGGAGGCAAGATCAGGAGCATCTCCTTTGCACTGGAGAGAACGGTCACTGCTGCTTTTGTTCCTGTTTCCGCAGCGAAGAGGTAGGTCAACGCGATGAGGAAGACTCCAGCTAAAGCGAGTGAATATTTCTTAAAGACCTGCATAACCCACCACCTTTTGAACAACTGCCGCGATGACAAACGCGGCTAGGAAGGCAAGAATGTTCCGCCAGATCGTGAACTTCTTGCCAAAGAACTTGATCTCCAACCCAAGGGTGAGGATTCCAACCATCGTCAGCGTGGAGACAAACGCCGCCAGCTGCATATACCCCGCTCCGTGTTCTAAGAGAATTTTGGCCATCGGAAAGGCAACAAATGCCGGAATGAGGGAGACAGAGCCGATGACTGCAGCAACGATAACTCCAAGCCACCCAGACGCACCACCAAGGATTCGACTGATCACTTGAGGGCTCAGGACAGCAACAATGAGCCCGACAAAGAGGATCATTCCCAACATCTGGGGGAGAATATTCTCAAAGCTCTTCCAAGCTTTGATCAATGACTTTTTTGTTTTTGTTCGGTCCTTGACCGTCGAGAAGATCAAGAGACCCCCTGCCAGTGAATAAAAGATGATTGTTTGCACCCTTATAGTCCTTTCTCATACTGTGAGATAATTTGTTCAATTCGCTGCTTGCGCTGTTTCAACAGCTCAATCCACTGAACGAGGCCCTTCTGGCCCTCTTCAGTGATTGAATAGATTCGCTTCCTTGGACCGAGGGAGCTGTCACTCCAAGTTGAGGAAACAAGATTATTCTTCTCCATCGAGCGAAGAGTTCGATAGAGAACGGAGATATCAAGCTCCCCTTCGATCAACTCAAACTCATTGAGTTGGTCAATTAAGGCGTAGCCATGAGTCTCTCCTTCCTTCAACAAACAAAGCAAACACGCCTCCAAAAAGCGTCCTCCTGCTGCTTGTCTACAACCGGGTCCATACATCTATATGCACTCCTACTATATGTATTATGCATATAGCAGGGGACTCAATAGTAATTGTCAATCTTTTTGTGAGATTTGTGCCGAGAGTACTGGCATTACCCA
>CAYUHP010000132.1:0-2506 GCA_964444595.1 uncultured Sphaerochaeta sp.
ACTCGCTTCAGCTCTTCTTCAACCTTGCGTGCTACCCGACCTTTGAGTTCATTTACACCCAGTGTGGTTTCAACTAAGAGCGCAGTGTTGAGAAAATCAGGGCCGTCACTGCCAACTGCTTTTGACTGCCACACACTTGAAGTACGTAAAACCACCAACTCTTTAGCAAGGAGAGCAACTGCTTTAGGGATATTCTTCAGCGGTTCGATATTCGAACCCAGCAGCAAGCACGCCTGGATGCTTCCCATCTCACGCCCCTCGAGTACGATCGATCTCGACTCCGACGCTCTCACTGAAGCGAACAGCTCCGGGCTTTTCAACTCGAACTGTTACTCGTTGAACTTGGGGATCTTCAAAACAGATAGCAGCACAATCACTAGCGAGCGCTTCAACAGTAAAGCGCTTCGCCTCTTCAGCGTGGGCCAACAACCTCTTCGCGATCGTTCGGTAGTTGATACTCCCCTCAAGCGAATCAGTTTTGGCAGCGGTTGTGATATCCCCGTACAGCGTTACGTTGATGAGGATCTCCTGCTTTTTTTCGCGCTCCCAATCATTGAGCCCAATGATTCCCCGGGCAACGAGGTTTTTAATAAAGATCTTATCCATCATCGCCTCCTATACAAGGTGCCTTCCACCGTCGAGATGGATGATCTCACCGGTGATGTAGGAAGGACCCTCCAAGAGAAAGATAACACTCTTTGCAACTTCATCAAGGTCAGCCCACCGCTTTGATGGAACATTGGCCAAGACCTTCTTTGGATCGCCACCATCGATTGGAGGGAGAATCGCTCCCAAGGCGAGGGCATTTACCGTTATCCTTGGCGCAAGGTCTTGAGCCAACGATTTGGTAAGGGCGGCAAGCGCGCTCTTACTGATCGTGTACGGAAGGTGATCAGGTCCTGGTCGCAGCGCTCGCCAATCGAGGAGATTCACAACCCGCCCTTCCCCTTCAAGGGCTTTGGCAAACTGCTGGGTTAAGAAAAATGGGGCGGTGAGATTGATCGCCAAGTGTCGATTCCAATCATCAATCGTTACCTCTTCCCAACCAATGTCCTCAAAGATCGAAGCGTTGTTGATTAAGGCGGTAAGCTTTCCCGCTTGATCAACAATTGAAGCGAGCGCTTGAGAATCCTGAAGATTTCCCTGAACGAGCGTCGCTTCTTGACCAAGGGCTTCAATCTCTTCCTTTAGGGTGATGGCAGCTTCGTGGGAGTGGCCGTAGTGCACGACCACATCCCACCCCTCTTGAGCGAGAGAAAGGGCGAGGTGGCGACCGATTCGTTTGGCGCCACCGGTGATGAGCACTCGCTTAGCCATGGTTGTTCATACCAATGGCGGTGAAGAACTCACGCCGTAGATCCGCCCGGTCAGCAAGCGAGCCAACCCACGCGCTGGTTCGCGTCAGAGCGTTGCTCTCGCGGACTCCCCGCATCTCCATGCACATGTGTCGCGCTTCAATATAGACGCCAACGCCTTGCGGCTTGATTGTTGCCATCAACATCTCAGCGATCTGTTTACCGATTCGCTCTTGCACAGCAAAGCGGCGGGAGGCTACTCGCACTAAGCGAGTTAACTTTGAAAGACCGATGATCTCTTCACCCGCTACATACCCAACGTAGATCTTTCCATAGAAGGGAAGCACGTGGTGTTCACACAGTGCATAGAAGGGAATCGGGCCTTGAATGATTTGACTTTGTTCGCAGAGACCGGGGCTGTCGCACTCCGTCTCAAAGGCGGTAACAGATTTTGGATCGCCGTCATACCCATCGGTTGCTTCAAAGAGCGCATCCAAAAACCGCTTTGGTGTATCGAGCGTCGATGGAGTTGTGGTATCCATCCCCATCGCAGTAAATATTTCAGTAACATAGCCCTCAAATTTCTTAAAATCGTCGGCGCTTATATCACGGATTTTGAGATCCATGGCTGAGTCAATTTCTTTGCTCATGTCGTACTCCTTACACACACATGAATATATGAGCATATGTGTATGTAAGGCTTATCTTCTATTCAACAGAGAGTCAAGGAAGAAACTCATCGTTCCTCAGAGATTCTTGCTTTCCTTGAAAAAGGAGAAAATTTGATAAAAGAAGATCAAAAGACGTGAACAGTGTCAGACGGATTCACTCTGATGAGCCCTGCTCCTGGTATTGATCGTCTTGCCAAAGACAATGAATCGGTAAACAAGAAACTCACTGAAGAAGTTTGCGAGCAACGTCATGCCAAGGACGATGTATTCATTGATGCCAAGCTTCACCAGCGGATCGAACCACCACGTGGAGAGTGGGGTGAAGATCACATAATAGATTCCAACCTTCATCATCGCCAGTGGTACATTTGCAGTGGACTTAAAGGTAAAGGTCCGATTGAGCGTAAAATTATAGAGCACGGAAAGAACGAGGGCAATAAAGTAGCTTACTTGGTAGTGAACCTTGAACACCTCAAAGAGGAGGGTAAAACCGAGTACTTCGATGAGGCCGGCACTTGCACTGAAGAGGGTAAACTTAAT
>CAYUHP010000133.1:0-2322 GCA_964444595.1 uncultured Sphaerochaeta sp.
AATACACACTAGATAACGACTAATATTCACTAGTAATAAAGCCTGTTTGGTTCAATTCCAGGTGCAATGACACCTACTGAAATATTGCAAGCCAGTGAATGGGGCGCAGATTATATAAAAATATTTCCAGTTGGATCTTTGGGACTAAAGTTTTGTAAAGATATTATGGCACCAATTAATCACTTAAAACTGTTGGCTACTGCTGGAGTCAGTGAAGAAAATTTTGGCCAACTTCTATCTCTTGGATTCGCCGGGGCAGGAATTAGTGGACGCTTAACAGATAAAAAATTAATCTCTGAAGGTAACTGGGGAGAATTTACAAAGCGTGCACGAGTATTTGTGGATATTGCCAAAAATGTAAATCAATAATTACGTGTTCTATGAGATGTGTCTAGCCAGTAATCTCACCCAGCTCGTTGTAGTGAAACACCTCTAAGGTTTCAAGCGCTTCTTCGATAAAGGGTTCGATTTCCATCTCATGGTAGTGCTCGGTAACAACCTTCTTATCCGGACGGGTAAGGGGGTGTTTGGGACTGAAGAGAACACAGCAATCTTCATAGGGGAGAATAGAGGTCTCATAGGTTCCAATCTTCTTTGCTATATCCATGATCTCTTGCTTGTCCATTCCGATCAGCGGTCGGATGACCAACTGCTCACTGAAGGAGTCGCTGAAGGAAAGACCTTCAAGGGTTTGACTCGCAACTTGGCTCAACGCTTCACCGGTGATGATCGCTTGGCTGCCGGTATTCTCTGAGTGCTTGTTTGCCAGGGTCATCATCGCCGCACGGAACATCAACGTTGTTTCATTAAGGGGAGCGGTTCGCTTGATCTGCAGTTGGGCTTCGGTGAAGTTTACGACCCATAGCCTTGTTCCCTGAGTAAAGGGGGCGATAAGGGAAGCGAGGGTTTTTACCTTCTCTAACGCTTCATCGCTTGTGTAGGGGTAGGCGTGGAAGTAAAGACAATCCATCCGAACTCCCCGCTTGGCAGCGAGGAACGCCGCTACCGGACTGTCGAGTCCTCCGCTAAGCAGAAGCATTCCCTTGCCGGCACTGCCGACAGGAAGGCCGCCAAGGCCTTTCTTGGGCGAGGTGTAAAGGTATGCCTTATCACGGATCTCACAATAGAGCACAAGATCGGGGGTTTTTACATCAACGGTAAGATCCGGGTGAACTTCATGGATCGTTTTTGCCAGTTCAACATCCAGCTGATAACTGGTAAGCGGAAAGCTCTTATCGGCTCGGCGGCTGATTACCTTAAAGGATCCTGTGCCGGCAGCAAACGGTCCTTCGGTGATCGCTTCTTTCGCTATCGCTTTTATTGCTGTTAGCTCTTTTGGGGCACTATAGGAGCGGCTGTATCCGACGATTCCAAACGTTGTTGAAAGGGCAGATTCAATCACTTCTTGGGGACACTCATCAACGATCTCTAAGAAGAGTCGTCCTTTTTGCTTGGTAATCGTGTTGCGATAACCGCGCAATTTGGCTTTGATGTTTTGGCGAAGCATATTTTCAAACATCGAGCGATTAAGCCCTTTGAGGGCGATCTCGCCGAGTCGGATTAAATACTGGGTACTCATATCATCTCCTTGGCGATTTCATTGATCGCCTGAGCTAGGGTAGTGGTTTTTTCTTTGGTATTAGAATCGGAAAAACTTATTCGAATTGCCCCTCCGCGATGAGCGGGGGCAACATCCATCATCTCCAACACTCGCTCGCCCTTTGCTCGGGCGTTGGAGGAACACGCACTTCCGGAGGAAACGCTGAAGCCCTTATCGGCAAGCATTCGGACCAACACCTCCGCCGGAAGGGCGGTGGAGATGGTAATGATGTAAGGTGAGGCGTGATGGTTTGGAGTTAGGATGGTTACCTGGTCTTCTAAGGTGCTACGGAAGAGCTCATTGAGGGCAGTAACATACTTGGTTACTCGATCTTGGTTTTCAAGCGCTTCAGAAAGGGCGGCCGCCATGGCAGCGATGCCGGCAAGGTTTTCCGTTCCGCCTCTCAGTCCTGCTTCTTGACCGCCTCCCTTGGAGAGGTTTTCAATGTTTTGGCTTTTGTTGTAGAGGAAGCCGACACCTCTCGGTCCATGGAACTTATGGGCACTGAAGGAAGCGCTGTCGACATCCCAGGCTTTGAAGTCGATTGGGAGTTTTCCCAGTTGCTGGGTTGCATCGGTATGAAAGTGAATTGGTCGATTAATCGTTTTTTCGTAGTTTCGGACGACTTGCGTGAGGGCGGGGATATCTTGCAGAGTTCCCACAGCATTGTTAAGACTCATGATCGAAACAAGACGAGTCTTAGGTGAAAGGGCCTTTTGAAG
>CAYUHP010000134.1:0-2286 GCA_964444595.1 uncultured Sphaerochaeta sp.
CGAATCGGTAGGACACTGGTGAAGAGTGCCGAGGGGAGGGCACTGGTTACCGTTACGACTACTTTGGCCATCCCTTGAAGACCAAAGATATAGGAAGCCAACAAGCCGATTAAAAATCCACCGACAAAGCGAATCAACAACGCCCCGATCATTTGAAGTTCAAATGTGAGTTTAAAGTCTCGTAAGGAGACTCCGAGGGCAAAGCTGGCAAGGGCGGGTCCGCCTTCGCCGACGTAGAGGAAGATATGCTCAACGGTCTCAGGGATCGGGATTGCGAGGGTTCGGACCAATAAACCGGCAACGGTTGCCCAGATGATCGGGGTGGCGAACGCCGCCTTGATCGAAGAGGCCTTCAGTCCACCGGTGATGATAAAAACTCCGATCGTGAACATCGCAAAGGATTGAGTGAAATCAAAGATCACGCTCATGTTCATTCCCATGGCACCACCATAGAGTTTCATCAAAGGAATGGCGAGAAAGCCTGAGTTCATGAACACCAAAGAGGGAACGGTTTTAGAAGGCTCTTGCTTGGCGATCTTTGCCCATACAAAGGCGATGACTAATAACGCTCCGGTGATAAAGAGCGAAGCGCCAAATAAGGAAGAGACGAGTGATCCATCTAAATCGGTTGTTGCCATCGATATGAAGAGCAAGGCGGGCATGAAGATGTCCGCCGCTACCGTGGCAAGGGTTTTAGAGTCGATCGCAGTTAACCGACCCATGAGGTACCCGGCGAGAATCACGACAAGGATTGGAAGCATGTGAAGAAATGGAGCTATCGTCATGGGCGTACTCTACTGGGTTTCTTACAGAATAAACAAGTGGAGGATGAGTTGACTGATGATGTGGACACTTCCATGGGCGATCATCGCGGCGGTAAACCCCTCTTTTATGTAAAGGTACCCAAAGAGGTAGCCCAAAACTCCGTTGAGAATCAATGACCGTATGATCAAAGCCGCAGTGAGCGAACCGAAGGTTGCCTTGGTTGCCGGAAGGTGGCCAAGGGCAAAGACGAGCGCGGCAATGATGTTTGCCCAAAGGTGAAGCGATGCTCGCTCAGTGTTTTTAAAGATGCGGGTGAAGATCCACGCAACGAGTGAGAGGAAGAAGAGGCGAAGAAGTAACTCTTCAACGAATCCACCATAGCTTACTGAAAAGAGGAGATAGGCGAGGGTGTAGGTGGATTTCGTATACAACGAAGAAAGTCCGGGGATGAAGGGTCCAAAGATGTACGGATCTAACAAAAGAAGTAACGCTCCGATACAAGCGATGAGAAGAGCTTGGACTAGAGCGCGTTTTGAAAGCGTAAGGGTGGGCTTCAGATCACTTTTCTCTCCAAGAATAAAACCCACATACGCCAACACTACGGTGTACAACAGGAGAATCTGTACAAGTGATGAGCCGATGAGTAGCAGGATTGGAACTTGATCACGCACTTGGAGAGGGACACTTGCATACCCATAGTAAGCGGTGACTAAACTGGTGATGAGCCCGAGGGGAAGGATCTTAATGACAAAGGAGGTAGCCTGTTTATTGAGTTTCATATCGACAGTGTAGCATCATTTTTCTCCCTCTTGCCATCGTTTCTTCTTTCATTCAGACTGAAGGTATGGAAATACTAGAAAAACCAAGCCCCCGAGTAACCCAACTCATTGAATATCTTGAAATTCTTCACCAAGGAACCACCACCAAAGAGGTCTTTGAAGGGTATGAAGCGACTCTTCGTTCCTGTACCCCCTTTGAAGTGAACTCCGCCCTCGATTCTGTGCTCAGCAAAACCGATGATATCGAAAGTTATACCCTCAGTGTTGCTCGCTTTATTCGCAGCTGTTCCACCGGCCTTGAGAGCCAAGAGCCGGTTGTCTATCCTTTGGGATCACTCTTTTACAACTTCGACCAAGAGAACAAGATGGTGGGCAAGATCCTTCTCAAGCTCCAGGAGTACTCTAAAGCCCTCGGAAAGGGGGATGAGTCCGCCTTTGATAAACTCATCGCCCTCGTTACAAACTTTGACCTTCTTGAAACTCACTACGTTCGCCTGCAAAACGAGCTGTTTCCCCTCTTTGAACAGACCAGCGGCGAACACTCCTGTGTGAAGCTGATGTGGTCGATTCAAGATACTGCTTTGCGGCTGAAAAAAGAGGTGCTTGAATCTTCAAAAGATGACCTTTCCACGTTCTGGAAGATCTTTGGGCAATTTTACTTTAACTGCGAGATTCTTCGCTACCGTGAAGAGTTGATCCTTCTGCCGGTCGCCTACCGAGCGGCGGGCAGCCAAGAGGAAAC
>CAYUHP010000135.1:0-1873 GCA_964444595.1 uncultured Sphaerochaeta sp.
GGCCGGGCATATCGGCGTGGATCCTTGAAGGATCGGTGACCGCCTTGCGAACGTGCTGCCAGACAACCTCAGGCGAATCAGAGAGGTAGATCGCATTACCCATCGATTTACCCATCTTCGCATTCCCATCAAGGCCAGCAAGCCGCCCTACTTCACTGAGCTTTGCCCGAGGAACGGTGATCTCCGTTCCGTACATCTTGTTGAACTTACGGATAATCTTCCGTGACAGCTCGATGTGGGGAACCTGGTCTTCACCAACGGGGACAAGGTCCGCGTTGATGAAAGAGATATCGGCAGTTTGGCTTACTGGATAGCCTAAGAACCCATAGGAGAGATCTTCGTAGCCGTAGTTAGCTGCTTCAGTTTTAATCGTGGGGTTGTGCCTCAGTTGGTTCACCGAGACGATCATCGAGTAGAAGATCGTGAGCTCAGCGATCGAAGGAACCTGGGACTGTTGGACAAACGTGACTTTCTCCGGATCAAGACCAACGGAGAGGTTATCCATCGTAACATCCAAAATTGAGGCGTTGATGAGCTGGGGGTCCTTGAAGTGGGTAGTAAGAGCCTGGATGTCGGCCAGGAGAATGAACGTTTCATACTCATCCTGCAACTCTACCCTGCTCTTTAAGGAACCGACATAGTGACCGAGGTGCAGCTTACCCGTTGTTCGATCCCCGGTAAGGATTCGCTTCTTTTCACTCATTTCTTCTCCTCCTCTTCCTTTTTTGTCGAGGTGGGAATATTCACCCGAACCATCGTGTGCTCCATGTTACAGGAAGGACACACCTTCGGTGGTTGGTGCTTATCGAGTGATTGCACTAACTCTACTGTTGCCTTACATAAGCGGCATGTGTACTCATAAGACGGCATGAGCGGACTCCTTATAAAAAACCATCCAAACCCGAAAGGATTTTGAACAGATCATCTTCTTCGATCGGTATTCCCTTGATCGTCACCAATTGACCATCAAGGAGGAACATCTTCATCAAGTCAGCGAGGACATAACTCTTATTGGCTTTCTTAAGGTTCGCCAAATAACCACTACGAACCATCTGTGAAAGCGTCTTCGCCTTCTTCTCATCACTCATCGTGATGAATGCATTCAAAGCATAGGCATTTTCTTCATCTTGGTCAAAGAGGAGAAGGATCGATTCGCTTTGGCGAATCACTTCTTCACTAAGGCCAAGATCAAGGTCAAAGAATGTTTGGGGATTTTCAGCATAGAGAGCGAGGGCACTGTTCTTCATTACCTGGGCGATATCGCTCGGTAGAAGATCCTCTTTTTTCTCAGTGAACTCACGCTGAGCGGAGGGGTAATCACCAAGACTGAAGAGAAGTTTTCCATTTCTTGGAGAATACAACGCCAAATCATTGTCTTTCATTTGAAAGTATGGAGCCTCTTCACTCCCCGCTTTTCTGGTTTGTGGGGACCACAAAAGCGCGGTGTTCAACGCCACTCGTGGATAGGTTGTTTCCATCACTCCATAGATTCGGCTGCTTTCAAGCGCTAACGGATAGGCAGTATCTTTCGGCTCGATGACAACACTGACTCGTTCGCTCTTATCCGCCAAATCGGGAAGAAACGATTGGATCAAGGTCCTTTCATTGGTGGTGATGAGAATCGTGTTTGCTGTCGGCAATTCATCAAAGACAAAAGAAGGTCGCACTCGCTTTGTCGTGGTGCAACTACCAAGGAGCACCACAACCAAAAGAGTAAGTAAAACGACCTTCGTTCTCTTCATTTTATGCCTTCTTCAACTCCAAGCGAACTTCCCGCTCTTGTAAGAGAAGAGGTTCCGAGCTTAGAGCTTTGGGGGAAATCGTATCGGCGAGGGTTTCATCGCTGATCAGATCACCGAACGTCTCAAAGACA
>CAYUHP010000136.1:0-1788 GCA_964444595.1 uncultured Sphaerochaeta sp.
TACGGAAGGCGGGGGTACCAAGAGTTAGTCTTAATCCAAAAGAAGAAAGATGCTTCGATCAGCACCACAAAACTTCTCGATGTGGCGTTTGTTCCCTTAATCAGTGACTAAAACCCTAAAGCTGCCCAGCCGATTCCAGAAACCGCTCCCAAGGTGAGTAAGGTAATCGGACCCAAGCTCATCTTGCGACTGTTGGCAAAAAGGAAGGCGATTACGAATATAACAAGAGCAAAGAGATCAAGGGAAGAAATAGATCCTACTGCAAGCTGAAGGAGCGAAAGCCCGGCGGTGAAGATCGCTGCAACCACGGTGGGTCGAACCCCCTCTAAGATGTGTTTCATCAACGTCTGTTCGCTGTACTTCTCATAGAGCTTAGCAAGAATCAGCATGATGATTACCGAGGGGAGGATGTTGCCAAGAGTGGCAACCACCACCCCGGCGATTCCCGCTACCCGCATTCCAACAAACGTTGCACTGTTGATCGCAATGGGCCCGGGAGTCATCTCGGCGATTGTAACTAAGTCGGCAAACTCCAAGGGAGTGAGCCAGCCGTGGATCTCAACAGTCTGAGCTTGAATGAGGGGCATGGCGGCATACCCTCCCCCGATTGAAAATAAACCGATTTGAAAGAAACTTACAAAGAGTTGAAGGAGAATATTCATACGTTCTTCTCCTTCTTGGTTTCATAGAGGCTGATCGCAACCGAAAGAAGGATCATAAAGATCATCACTGCCATGATATTTATCTTGAAGACAAACAAAGCGAGGAACGCCACGACAAAGAGGAGAAGCGGAAGGACCTTCTTCTTCTCCGCCAAGGGCTTAAAGAGTGCCCACGTTACTTGTAAGACGATGGCAGCAACCACAGCCCGCATTCCATGGAATGCGGCCTTAATCCACATATTCTCGGAAACGGCTTTGTAGCCGATAGAAACAAGGGTAAGAATGATCATCGGAGGCAGGATCGTTCCCAAGGCACTAACGAGAGCTCCGGGAACTCCGGCAAGGTGGTAGCCCACCATCAGGGATCCGTTAACGGCAATTGGCCCAGGCGATGATTGAGCGATCGTGATGAAGTCAAGCATCTCTTCATCGTTGATCCAGCCATACTGGGCAACCATCTTCTTGCGCATCAAGCTGACGATGACAAAGCCACCGCCAAAGGTAAACATACTCAGTGTAAAGGTTGTCCAAAACAGCTTGAGATAAAATTTCAAATTGATCACAGGTTTAGCACTCATCTCTTACTCCCGCCTCAATCTACTCTTCTCTTGCATTTGTTGCAAGAAGCGAAATGCATAGAGATTCCGAAGTACTCTCTATCTGCTTCGCGATCTTCGTTGTGTATGAGAAGAGTAGCGAGTATGATAAAACTACACTCTCAGGAGGTAACTATGAATCAAGATACCAATAATTTACTTCATCCTTAGTTGCACATCAAAGGATTTGCCAAAATTAAAGAAGCGGAGATTGAACTTGCACCCCTGACAATCTTCAGCTGGGAGAATAACAGTGGAAAAAGTTATTTGCTCACATTAGTCTATGGCCTCGCTCAACTACGGTTTACCTCTCGAAGCGGAGAAGCACTTCTTCCACTGGTTGAACGAGATGACTTGGTAGCCACTTTTTTTGATCCAGCAGGAAAAGCACTTATTTCTGATGAGCCGACCTTTAAGAAAATATTGAAGCTCACAAAAGAGCACACAGCACTTTTGAATACGTACATCAACGAAATACTGGCTGCCCATAAGGATCAGCTCCTCCGCTCCCTCTTTAAACGCGATCTGAA
>CAYUHP010000137.1:0-1601 GCA_964444595.1 uncultured Sphaerochaeta sp.
GGACTCACCTATGGAGGAAGTATCATCACATGGCAGCGATCATAGCTCTCTACCCCGGCCAAGGCTCCCAGGAGCCGAAGATGGCCCTCGACCTCTACCAAGCAAGCTCCAAGGTGAAAGAACTCTTCACGTTAGCAAGCGACATTTCCCACGTGAATCTTCGCAAGCTCTTAGAGAGCGGAACAAAAGAAGAGCTGCAACAAACAAAAAACACCCAATTGGTCGTAACACTGGCTAGCAGAAGCGCCGCCCTCCGCCTTAGTGAACTGGGCCATACCTTTATTGGGCACAGCGGCTTCAGCCTCGGTGAACTATCGGCATATGCAACCAGCGGAATTATGAGTGACAAAACCCTCTTCGAACTGATCACCATTCGCGCGACCTTGATGGACCAAGAATCGGAGAAGATCGAAAAGAGAATCGGAAAAGTAGGGATGGCGGCAGTGATCGGCCTCGATTATGAGCGTGTGGAAAATCTGCTACACAACCATAAAACCCTCTTTGCTGCCAACGATAACTCACCTACTCAAGTAGTCATCGCCGGAACGATGACTGCGATTGAAGAGATCCAGCCAACCCTCAAGAGCCATGGAGCGCGAAGGATCATCCCCTTAAAGGTATCCGGGCCCTTTCACACCCCATTCATGGAAGGAGCGAGCTCGTGCTTCAAGGCGGCGATCGAGGATTTGCCGTTCAGCGATCCAACACAACGGGTAATCTCATCGGTAACGGGCGAGGCGATCATCAACTCTCTCCAAGCAAAAGAGACATTGATCACCCAACTGGCGAAGCCGGTGCGGTGGACTAAAGCGGTGAATACTCTCGCCGCAAGTATTGAACCAGAGACAATCGTTGGAGAGGTCGGCTACGGATCCGTCCTTTCCAAGCTCGCAGGGGATCGCCTCACCTCCCTCCCACTGGGAAGTGAAGAGCAGATCCAAACATTTAATAAAGGAAGAATACAATGAATACAAGAAAGCACGCCATCGTAACCGGAGGATCGCGCGGAATCGGATCGGCGATCATCCAAGAACTGCTCGCCGCAAACTATGAGATATGGTACCTCAGTCGTTCAAAGAATGAAGAACTCAGTAATGAAAACCTTCATCACATCAGCTGTGATATCGCCAAGCGTGACGAGGTAGAAAAAGCTCTAAGTGACGTCATCGAAGAGGCAAAGACGATCGATCTTTTAGTCAACAACGCCGGTATCACCCGCGATGGGCTGATCATGCGCATGAAGGACGAGGCGTGGGATGATGTCCTTGCAGTGAACTTAAGCAGTGTCTTCCTCACCGCCCGAGCGGTGAGCCGCATCATGGCCAAGCAACGCTCGGGGGCGATCATCAACATCTCCAGCGTGGTGGGGATTATGGGTAACGGAGGCCAGACCAACTACGCAGCGTCCAAAGCGGGAATCATCGGATTTTCCAAATCCTTGGCCCGCGAGCTCGCTTCACGAAACGTTCGAGTCAATGTTGTTGCCCCGGGTTTCATCGACACCTCGATGACCGAGGGTCTCAATGAGGCAACCAAAGAGCTTATTAACACCCAGATTCCCTTGAGTCGAATGGGAAGGGCTGATGAAATTGCCAAGGTCG
>CAYUHP010000138.1:0-1601 GCA_964444595.1 uncultured Sphaerochaeta sp.
GGACTCACCTATGGAGGAAGTATCATCACATGGCAGCGATCATAGCTCTCTACCCTGGCCAAGGCTCGCAGGAGCCGAAGATGGCCCTCGACCTCTATCAAGCAAGCTCAAAGGTGAAAGAACTCTTCGCCTTGGCAAGCGATATTTCCCACGTGAATCTTCGCAAGCTTTTAGAGAGTGGAACAAAAGCAGAGCTTCAACAAACAAAAAACACCCAACTGGTCGTTACCCTTGCCAGCCGAAGTACCCATCTTCGCCTTAGTGAACTGGGTCATACCTTTATCGGGCACAGCGGCTTTAGCCTCGGTGAATTGGCCGCCTATGCAACCAGTGGAATCATGAGTGACAAAACCCTCTTCGAACTCATCACCATTCGCGCATCATTGATGGACCAAGAATCAGAGAAGATCGAAAAGAGAATCGGAAACGTAGGCATGGCAGCAGTGATCGGCCTCGATTATGAGCGGGTGGCAACATTGCTGCACGGCCATAACACCCTCTTTGTTTCCAATGACAACTCACCTACTCAAGTAGTCATCGCCGGGACGATGGCCGCAATCGAAGAGATCCAGCCCACCCTCAAGAGCCATGGAGCGCGAAGGATCATCCCCTTAAAGGTATCCGGACCCTTTCACACCCCGTTTATGGAAGGAGCGATCCCATGCTTTAAAGCGGCGATCGAGGATCTCTCCTTCAGCAATCCAAAAGAGCGGGTAATCTCATCGGTAACGGGAGAGGCGATCATCGATTCAGTCCAAGCAAAAGAGACATTGATCACCCAACTGGCGAAGCCGGTGCGGTGGACTAAAGCGGTGAATACTCTCGCCGCAAGTATTGAACCAGAGACAATCGTTGGAGAGGTCGGCTACGGATCCGTCCTTTCCAAGCTCGCAGGGGATCGCCTCACCTCCCTCCCACTGGGAAGTGAAGAGCAGATCCAAACATTTAATAAAGGAAGAATACAATGAATACAAGAAAGCACGCCATCGTAACCGGAGGATCGCGCGGAATCGGATCGGCGATCATCCAAGAGCTGCTCACTGCAAACTATGAGGTGTGGTACCTCAGTCGTTCCAAGAATGAAGAACTTAGTAATGAATACCTTCACCACATCGCATGTGACATCGCCAACCGAGAAGAGGTGGAAAAAGCCCTGAGTGACGTCATCGGCGAAGCAAAGACGATCGATCTCTTGGTCAACAACGCTGGTATCACCCGCGACGGGCTGATCATGCGCATGAAAGACGAAGCGTGGGATGATGTCCTTGCCGTGAACTTAAGCAGTGTATTCCTCACTGTCCGAGCGGTAAGCCGCATCATGGCCAAGCAACGCTCGGGGGCGATCATCAACATCTCTAGTGTGGTGGGGATCATGGGTAACGGAGGGCAGACCAACTACGCAGCGTCTAAGGCGGGAATCATCGGTTTTTCCAAATCCCTCGCTCGCGAGCTTGCTTCGCGAAACGTTCGAGTCAACGTTGTTGCCCCCGGCTTCATCGACACCTCGATGACCGAGGGCCTCAATGAAGCAACCAAAGAACTCATCAACACCCAGATTCCCTTGAGTCGAATGGGAAGGGCTGATGAAATTGCCAAGGTCG